>JAIPHJ010000061.1 GCA_021735245.1 Candidatus Bipolaricaulota bacterium | reverse complement strand
CGGACTCGCTCCCTCGAAAGACCTAACTGATCCCCAATTTCGGCCAAAGTTTCCGTCTCCTTATTACCCAGTCCGAACCTTGACTCGATTATTTCCCGTTTTCTATCCGAAAGTTCTGCAAGGCCAGACTTGAGATCCTCTCGTAGAAGGACTTTCAGTGTCTCCTTGTCCGGTGCAGAATACTTATCGGACTGGATGAAATCTCCCAGAACCTCTTCTCTGCCCTCTTCTACAGGTTTATCCAGAGAAATCGTCCTCTTTTCAGCCCGCTCGGCTCTCTTAACTGTCTCCACTGATATATTCAGTTTGTCTGCAATTTCCTCGCGGGTCAGAGGGCCTTCTCCTTCTTCTTTCTTTTCCCGTTTTAGATTCTTAACCTTTCTGATTATGTCATAAGTATGTGGAGGAATTCTGACCGTCTCTCCCTGGTTTATAATAGCAAGTCTTATTTTCTGCTTTATCCACCAGGTGGCGTAAGTGCTAAATTTGTATCCTCGGGATTCATCAAACCTCTCCACAGCTTCCATCAGACCGATATTCCCCTCCTGGATAAGATCCAGAAGATCAACGCCCTGATTGGCAAATTGCTTTGCCAGTTTCACCACAAGTCTCAAGTTGGAAAGAATGAGCTTCTTTCTCGCCAGTTTGCTACCCTGGCTGATCCTCCTGCTAAGGTAATTCTCCTCCGACCTATCGAGGAGTTCGTATTTTCCGATCTCCGACATATAGAGACCCAGAAGATCACCAGCAGTTCCATGAAAACCTGAAGAATTACCATTATCTCTATTCATTTTTTGTTTGTTCATATTTTCTTTTTGCATCTCGAGTCTCCACGTTATACTTTCACTTCACTATATTAATAAGCCAGCCGCCCCCAAAACTCAACTTGGCCAGCAAAAACCGGTTAACCGGACTTACCGGGAACTCAATTCATTGCTCTTTCAATAACCCCGCCACCAAGCAATTCTTCCCCGTCGTAGACGGCGGCTATCTGCCCCGGAGTGATTGACTTCTGAGGCTCATCAAATGAGACACGAAACCTGTCACCAGTTATCTCGACCGTGGCTCCCACTGCAGGGGCTCTGTATCTAATTTTAACTTCAAGGTCAGATTCTGCCGGGGGTGAACCGGTAACCCAGTTAGGGTCAGCTGCAATCAAACCGGAGGAGTAAAGTTCCTCTTCCGGACCCACAACCAGCCTGTTGTTTTCGTAATCAAGGTCAATCACGTAAAGAGCTTCGTTGTTCTGAAGCCCGAGCCCTCTTCTCTGTCCTACCGTGTAAAACGGCAAACCTCCGTGTTCCCCCAGGTGATTTCCCTCCACGTCAACGATTTCACCGGACTCCATAAGCTCCGAAGCTTCTCGTTCCAGGAAGTCCCTGTAATCCCCTTCGGGAACGAAACAAAGATCCTGACTCTCCTCGACTTCCGCGGTCACGAGATCCTCTTCCTTCGCTAAATTGTAAATCTCTTCCTTGTTGTAATCACCTACGGGGAAAACTGCCCTTTCTAATTCTTCCTGTCCCAGGCCGTAGAGGAAGTAAGACTGGTCTTTATTCTCGTCTATTCCCTTTAACAGGTGCTTCAAATCATCCTGTTCGACCGACCTGACGTAGTGTCCGGTAGCAATTAACGGAAACCCCATTTCCTCTGCCTGCTCGCGCAAGAGCTCGAATCTAACTACCCTGTTACACCGGGCGCAGGGGTTCGGGGTTACGCCCTGAATATACTGCTCGATCGTATAATTGACTACTTCTGATTTGAACTCGGAGCTAAGGTCGACCCTGTAATGAGGTAAACCCAGCTGATCGGCCACGATCTCTGCCGTACTGAGGGAACAGCATGCGTTTTCTTTTCCCCGGTATTCGGGAGAGTTTGGGTAATCCCAGAGCCAGAAGGTTAATGTATGGACGTCATAGCCTCGCCGTTTGAGCAACAGAGCAGCTACTGAGGAATCAACGCCCCCGCTTAGAGCTACAAGGACTTTCTCGTCTCTTCCCCTCCTTTCCCTGTCGTCTATTCGCCCGAAGTTGTCGGTTCTCCTCTTCTCGGCACCAGGCATAAAAACGTAAACCCCTCACTATCACTAACGAATTGATGTTCCTCATTTGGCGGAACGTAGACCGCGTCTCCCGCAGACAGTGGTTTATCTCCTTCTTCAGTCTTGATCTTACCACGTCCGGCTAATACGTAGACTTCGTGCTCCCAGTCGTGCCCGTGATGGGGCGTATTTCCTTCAGCGCCGAGGGTAAATCGCCTCATCGCGAACGTCTCAACACCTTCCGGATCGCCAAGCAATACTTCCTTCTCCACGTTTTCAGCGCCCTCAAGATCGGTTATTTCTTTCTTCTCGAAATCATCGGATTTTCTAACGGATATCATCGTAATCACCAGCAATTTATATTGGCGGCGGGGCAAAGTTGCAAGAGGTCTCCCCTTCCGTTGAATAGAACCAACCAGTAATTTATCATCTCACCGGTGATAACTGAATGGAGAAGAATTCTGAGGTCATCGTCGTTGGAGCCGGACATGCGGGCTGTGAAGCAGCTCTGATTTCGGCAAGAAGCGGAAAAGAAACCACTTTACTAACGATAGATCTGGATAAAATGACCAGATTATCCTGCAACCCGGCAATAGGTGGTCCCGGTAAGTCACAACTGGTCAGGGAAATAGATGCACTCGGTGGAGAAATGGCGAAAAACACTGACCGGGCCGTCCTCCACATGAGACGTCTCAATACCAGCAAGGGCCAGGCCATGCAGATCATGAGAGCCCAGGTGGACAGGGACAAATACCGGCAGGAAATGAAACGAGTGCTGGAGACCGAAGAGAATCTACGGTTAAATGAAGGAATGGTTCAGGAGCTGATCGTGGAATCGGGCGAAATAAAAGGCGTGGTGATCCGTGAGGGAGTCAGTTACTACGCGCCGGCGGTCGTGCTCACCACGGGTACCTTTCTCTCAGGAAGGGTTTACCTGGGAGAGGCCACCTATCCCGCCGGAAGGACAGGCGAACCTCCGGCACAGAAATTATCGGATAGCCTGGAAGACCACGGTTTAGCTGTTGAACGGATGAATACGGACACTACACCCAGAGTTAATGGAGATACTATCGACTTTTCCAGACTGGAAAGTCAGACTACTACGGACGAACCATTTGCTTTCTCCTATATTTCGAAGAAGCAAGTCCTCGATGACGACTTCCCTGTATACCTTACCAGGACAAACGAGCAAACCCACGAGATTATCCGAGATAACATAGACAGAAACCCCAGATACAACGGGACCGTAGTGAGTGCTCATCCTAGATATTGTCCCTCGCTTGAGAGCAAAATTATCGACTTCCCGGACAGAAAGCACCACAAGGTGTTCCTGGAACCCGAAGGAGAGGCCTCAAAGGAGTATTACCTCCAGGGGATCTATACTTCCTCTCCCCCCGACGTACAGGAAGATATAGTGGGATCCATGGAGGGGTTGGAAAACGCTCACATCGAACGATACGGCTACGGAATCGAGTACGACTTCGTTCCCCCAACCCAGCTAAAAAATAGCCTCGAGACGTTACAAATAGATGGCCTTTATACGGCGGGCCAGATAAACGGAACTACCGGTTACGAAGAAGCGGCCGGGCAGGGAGTTATCGCCGGAATCAACGCAGCCAGACGGGGAGAAGAACAGGTAACACTGGACCGATCTCAGGGTTTCATCGGAGTCATGATAGACGACCTGGTCACGAAAGGAGTCGACGAGCCTTACCGAATGCTCCCCTCGCGGGCTGAGTACAGAATAATCCTCAGGGAGAACAACGCGGATCTCAGGCTAACAGAACTTGCACGGGAGCTGGGAACCATCAGCCAGGAAAGATACGAGCGGTACAAAGACAGGAAGAAGAGGATAAATGAAGAACTCGAAAGGCTTCAATCCACCAGAGTAACGCCGGGCAAGGAAGTCAACGATATACTAAAAGAACACGATACCTCACCTCTGGAGGACCAGGGCGCAAGTCTTTACGAGCTACTCAAGCGTCCCGAACTATCATGGGAAACAATTCTGGAACTTGGCGGGTTGAAAAACGGTACCGCCCCGGAGATCCAAAAAGAAGTGGAGATCAGGGCAAAATACGAAGGGTACATAAAGAAACAGGAAAAAAGAATAAAACAGTTCCGGGAAATGGAAGAAAAAGAGTTACCAAATTCCCTGGATTACGATGAACTGGACGGCCTCTCGACCGAGGGACGGGAAAAGTTAAAAGAAGTGGAACCCCGGACTCTCGGTCAGGCAGAGAGAATACCCGGCGTAACCAGATCGGATATCACGATCCTGACAGTCTGGCTTAAGAGCTAGACCTGCTAAAGCTGCACCAGCCTTTAAAAAATCATAAAAGGAGTGAAACTTTATGCCAAAGCTATTTTCCGGCATTCAGCCCACGGGAGAGCTACATCTGGGCAATTATTTCGGAGCAATTACCAATTGGGTTGAACTGCAGGAGGAACACGAAACCATCTACTGTATAGTCGATCTTCACGCCATAACCTCCGATTACGATCCGGACACGCTACGAGAAAACTCAGTTGAGATGGCCATCGACCTCATTGCAAGCGGGATCGACCCTGAAAAATCAGTTTTGTTTATCCAGTCCGAGGTCAGGGAACACGTCGAACTTCAATGGATTTTTAACACGGTAACGTCTTATGGGGATTTAACCAGAATGACACAGTTTAAAGACAAATCCGAAAAGGCGGACTTCGTCAGTGCAGGCCTCTTTGACTATCCAGTCCTCCAGGCAGCAGATATACTGCTGTACAAGGCTTCTCGAGTTCCTGTAGGAGAAGACCAGGTTCAACACGTAGAATTAACCAGGAGAATCGCCCGTAAGTTCAACAGCAGGTTTGGTGAGTTTTTTCCGGAACCGGAGCCCATAGTGGGTCGAGGAGCCAGAATAATGTCCACAGCTGATCCCGAGAGAAAAATGAGTAAAAGCGATCACGAAAAACACGCCATAGGGCTAATGGAGGACGAGGATTCCATCTGGGAAAAAGTAAAGTCCGCCGTTACAGACCCCGGGGAGTCTAAGGGTGAGGAAATGAGCCCGGGCGTGGCCAATCTCTTTACATTGCTGGAACTAACCGCGCCGAAATCTACGGTGGAAGGCTTCAGGGAGGACCACAAAGAAGGCAAACTGATGTATATCGACCTCAAGGAAGCCGTCTACGAGAACCTGATGGGCAAGATAAGCCCCGTCCGGAAGAAGAAAAGGAAATTGATGGAGAACCGGTCTCACGTGGAAGATCTGCTGGAGGGGGGTAAGGAAAAAGCCAGGTCAATTGCGACTGGTAACATGCAAGAAGTCAGAAAAATGGTGGGGGTAGGCCCGAGATAGAATACCGATTCAATAAAAATGAGTCTTAGGAGGGTTAATCTGCTTCGTAGGGATGCTCTACTACAAGGAATTAATCAAGCAAAGGTTTACAGTTGTGAAAGACCCTATCGACATCCCTATTGTTCCTTAACTCTTTCATCAGGTTATTGATTTTCTCCTGAGTCGAACTCCCGGGGTTAACGAAATTCTTGGGCGACATAACCAGTTCTGCCTCCAGTCCCGGAACAAGTTCTTTCAGGCTTTCCGTCGCCGGTTCGAAGTTGTCCGGGTCAAAGAAAATCCTTACTTCTCCGTCAGTTTCTTTTATGTCTTCCGCGCCAGCCTCGATCGCCTCTAACTGGAGGGTTTCCTCGTCAGTTCCGTTCAGAGAAGAGGAATCAATCTTAATCAAACCTTTTCGTTCGAATATCCAGCGTACACAACCCTCGTCGCCGAGCTCTCCATCGAAGTCCTCAAAAGTATTTTTTAGGTAAGAACTGGTCCGGTTCCTGTTGTCCGTCTCCGCTTTGATCATTACCGCAACACCCTCTGGACCGTATCCTTCGTAGACCAGCGTTTTGAAATCCTGACCTTCCAGCTCGCCCTTTGCCTTCTTTAGTGCTCGTTCAATGTTCTCCTTGGGCATGTCCGCATCTTTAGCCCGCTCTATTGCATCCGCGAGAGTCGGATTATCGTTGGGATCAGGATTATTGCGTGCTTCCTTAATAATCTCCTTGGTCAGCTTTCCAAACTTCTTGGCTTTCTTCTTATCCTGCTTCTTCTTCCTGTGTTTTATATTGGACCTCTTCGAGTGCCCAGCCATACTATCACCGTAAAATGTTATTCAATAAACCGGGGTTGAGCA
>JAIPHJ010000060.1 GCA_021735245.1 Candidatus Bipolaricaulota bacterium | reverse complement strand
TTTTAACATCCCATCACTTTTGTTAAAAATAAACCAATCACAATGTCAAATTTTATCCCAAACACCCCTAACCTCGGCCACAGATGACCTAAAGGTATAAAATACCAAAACTCCCCCTATTCCAGGTTCGATGGACGCCAAATACTGCCGTAAAAGCCAATAAGAGCATGCCATTATACCTGAGAGTACTGACTTTGCTGCTATCCCTGGCAAGCTACTCCCACTTCCAGAATTTAATTGCAAAAACAGTTGATACTACGAGCCAGCCGGATAATACGAAGACGTCGGTCCAGAGAGAGTATTCCGGGGTAAACCCAACCATCACCTGACGTAGTGCGTCTCCAAGGTAAGTGAGCGGGATAATCCTGACAACCGGCCGGATATAGTTTGGCATAAATTCAATAGGAAAGAAGATGCCGGAAAGAAACATCATGGGGAACTGGACGGTCTGGACTAGATTTCGCCCTCCTTCAAGCGAGCTGGAAAAGGAGGCTATCATGTAACCCATGCTGACAAAAGTAGCAGCTCCAAGGATCACAAGACCCGCAACGAGAAGGAGATTACCAACGATCTCTACTCCAAACACGGTTCGGCCAACTAAAATTATCAGAAATGTCTGTACGATCGCCACCAGCAGCCGAAGAACAACTTCGCTTTCAAAGAGAGCGTCCCGGGGCAGGGGAGTGACGGCCAGGCCACGAATTACTTTATTCTCTCGCAGGCTTAGAAACTGAAACACCCCGAACAAACCAAGCTGCATCAGAGCCATGGCCAGGATCCCGGGCATGACGTAATCAAACTGTGACAGGTCCCTTGTTTCCAGAGGTTCCGGTTCGATATTGAATAGTGCTTGATCTCCCGTGATCTCCCGTTCCATGCCGGTAAAGATCTCCCTTATGGCGGAAATCAACGCCCGGTTAGTTTCTCCTTCACCTTTGCTGTAGTAAAGTTTTACGTTGGATGTATTTCTGTTTTCTACTTCAGCTCGGGTAATCGAGGGGATTTCCACTATTAACTGCCTCTTTCCTTCCTGAAGTTTTTGCAGTTCGTCCTCTAATGATCCCGTAGTCACGTTGAACGTGGGAATTTTCTCGAAACCCTCGATTAGTCGAGAATTTACTGCCGTATCTCCCTCCGAAGCGATTCCGATTGGATATGTTGCCTGATCGTTCCCGGAAAAAACCAGGCCGAAGATGAACGTAAAAATCAGGGGGAACGCAAACATCCAGAAAAGAGACGACCTATCCCGGTAAAACTCCTTAAGATTTGCCAGAAACATGTGTCCAAATATTTTAAGCCTCTTCATCCTCTTCGATCCCCCTTCCGGTTAATTTAAGAAATACGTCGTCCAGCGTTGCCGTTCTGACCGACAGGTCATCCAACGGTTTATCCAGTTTCTGCGTAAAGGCAAACAATTCGTCAAATGTCGCCGCTACGGTTTCACTATACAAAATTACTCGGCCCTCGTTTTCTTCGAAGTTTACGGACCCAGCTTCGTTTATATTCTTTAGCTTGGCCCTCTCTTCCTCGGTGAATCCTGGATCCGTAAATTCTATAGCTCTATGGGGGAAGTTTTCGTCTATTAGTTCTTTCGGTGATCCACGAGCAATGATCTCACCCCGATCAATTATCACCAGCTGGTCGCAGAGCTTCTCTGCCTCGTCCATGTAATGAGTCGTTAAAAAAACAGTTATCCCCCTATCCCGAAGGTCGGTAATAACACCCCACAGGTCCTGCCGTGCTTTTGGATCCAGACCGGTAGTTGGCTCATCCAAAAAGACTATATCGCCGTTACTTACGAGCGCCAGGGCGACGGCGAGCCTGTGTTTCTGACCGCCGGACAGGGAGTCAATTTGCGTCTCGAATGACGGTTTCAGGCCTACCTGACTCGCTGCCCTGGTGATGTCCAGCGGCTCAGGATAAAAGCTAGCAAACAGCGCCAGCGTTTCTCTAACCGTTAATCTCGGGAACAAGGATGGGTTCTGGAGCTGAACCCCCGTTTTTTTCTTAATCTCAGCCAGTTCTCGCTCGGTATCCATTCCCAGAACGGTCGACCTGCCGTCGGTCTTGTCTAACAACCCGATTATGGTCTCAATTGTCGTCGTCTTTCCCGCGCCGTTGGGGCCCAGCATGCCAAAGATCGTTCCTTTTTTCACCGTAAAAGAGACCCCTTTGACCGCCTTTACGTCTCCGTAGTGTTTTTTTAGATTTTCGACCTCGATGGCGTTTTCCATCCTTCCCCCTATTTTTGACATCTGTCGGAATTAATTCTTTTATTTGCTCTCTGTAGTCATATTTCAGAATTATAACCCGATATCGTTTCGCTAACAATTGCTCATCTAAGTTACTAGCTCTGCTTAGACGACTCAATTCAACCACAAAAAGGTCTTCGGACAGGGAGTGTGAAGGTTTTTAAGTAAATAACATCAGGGTAAATTAGGCTGTAGCAAGAATTAACCCTGCAGTTTGGGGTCGGTAATATCCCTGATCCCGTCCCCTATCATGTTAAAGGAAAGAACAGTAATAAGTATTGCCGCACCCGGAATTAGGGATAACCACGGAGCCATAATCAGGTGGTTAACTCCGGCCCGGACCATATTCCCCCAGCTAGGGGTTGGAGGAGAAACGCCGAGACCGATAAAGCTCAAATTGGCCTCGATCCTTATCGCAGTCGCGATCCACAGGGTCGCCATAACCAATATCTCGCCTGAAATGTTTGGAATAATGTGCTTGAAAAGTATCCTGGTGGGCCTCGCACCAATTCCCTTTGCTGCTTCGATGTAGCTTTCCTCACGAATGGAAAGAGTGGGGCCATGGGCAATTCTAGCGAACCGGGGTGCCATGGCGATACCTATCGCAATTACGAGTTTATCCAGACCGCTTCCCAGGACCGCCATAATCACCAGCCCCATAACCAGGGTGGGAAAAGAAAGTCCGATATCCACCATTCTCATTAAAAGCCCCTCGACCCAGCCTCCGGCATAACCGGCTATCACTCCTGCGATTGAACCCATAAACATACCCAGGACGACGGAAAAAAATCCGACAGACAGTGATATTCGAGAGGCCCAGATTATCCTGGACATCACGTCCCGACCGTAATTATCGGTCCCGAAAAAATGTCTACCGCCCGGGGAGTTGTACTGATTTAATATATTTTGTTCTGTTGGGGAGTAAGGAGAAATAACCGGGGCCAGAATAGCAACGAGCCCGACAACCAGAGTCATTACCATTCCAATCACGGCTATTTTGTTCTTCCTGAAAGTTCGCCATATCCTTTGTCTTTCTTCCATAATATTACCTAGTCGTAACGAACCCGGGGATCTACAAACCCGTAAGACAGGTCAGTCACCAGGTTAATAATTACGACCAACCCGGCGTATATGGTAAGAAGAGATTGTAACATTAAGTAGTCTCGTTGCTTCATGGACATAACCATGAGTTTGCCCAGGCCAGGTCGACTAAAGACGATCTCGGTCATGACGGAACTACCGATGAGTACAATCGAGTATACACCCAGGACGGAAAGGATGGGAACTAAAGCATTCTTTAAGATATGCTTATAGATGACAATTCTTTCCCGTAAACCCTTGGACCGAGCGGTTGCCACGTAATCCTGCCGGAGAATATTTAAAATTGATGACCGACTCATCCTCGTCACGTAGGCAGTCATTATCAATCCCAGAGTCAGCCCGGGCAGAATTAAATGGCGAATCAGACCCTGGATATCACTTTGTGAGCCACCCCCAACTGTGGGTAGAAGGTTAAGTTGAATTGAAAACAGCATCATTAACAAGATACCCAGATAAAACGCCGGGATGGACAAACCAGCCAGGGAAAATATCCGCCCCAGGTAGTCAACCAGGGTATTCCGACGAACGGCAGTAAGTATTCCAAGCGGAATTCCAAATAAAGAACCCAGCAGAACTCCCGTAGCCGTAAGTTCCAGTGTAAACGGCAAGGCATGAAGCACCTGCCCTCCCACTGGCCTTCTGGAAATAAGGGATTTCCCCAGGTTACCTTGAACAAGACCCTTAAGATACTGAAAATATTGCTTCCACAGAGGTTGATCCAAACCCATCTTCGTTCGAAGATTTTCAATCGCCTGTTTGGATGCCTGCTGGCCCAGGACCGCGGTAGCCGGATCTCCCGGAGCAACTCGTACCAGTAGAAATACCAGTGTCAATACCACCAACAGGGTAGGTATGGCCACAAGGATTCTTCTAATTATATAAGATGTCATGGCATTACCAGCGTGGAGAAAAAATGGGGAGGGAATTTACCCTCCCCATTTTATCTTCATCAAAACCTATTGTGCCAGTAGCCTGGTATTCCACTTAATTTGGGGAGTAAGTGCCAGGGTGGAGTCGAGTTCATACCCCCAATCCAGCCCAGGCTTTTTTGCAAACGAGAAGCCCAGGGTGGTAATCGGGTAAGCAACTGCGTCTGAAAGGATCTCTTTTTGCGTCTCCCCCCAAAGTTGTTTCTGGAACTCAGGATCATCGGCTGTCCGGGCTATCTCGATTAGTTTGTCGATATTGTCAATCGTCCCGTCGTCATCCAAATCCACGTCGCCATAGTGAGAGAAATTGGTAATCGCCGTGGACTTCGTCACTATCGACGCGGAGTGGTAGAATTGTGTCAGAATGGAGTTGGCAGTCGGGAATCTGGCACAAACGTATATTACCAGAGGGTTAACGTCATCGCGAATCTGCGAATGGTAAGCCGAGTGATCAATTTGTTTGATGTTTATCTTGACCCCTATTTGTTTCAGCATCTCCTGGGCAACTACCAGGGTCTTCTTATAGCTTTCCCTTTCAGTAATCACTACGTCCAGTTCAAACCCGTCAGGATATCCGGCCTCTTCCAGTAATTCCTTTGCTTTATCCAGGTTCTGCTCGTACAAAAGGCCTTCCTGGGCTACTTCCTCTTTCGTCAGTCCTCCAAGATAGTTGGAAGGAATGGGAGAATAGAGAGGAGTGGTAATGGCATCTCCATAGAAACTATTAATGGTAGCCCTATCCAGCGCGTAGGCAATTGCCTGCCTTACTTTAAGTTTATCCAGGGGCTCTCTGGTTAGATTGAAATGCAGAGTTACTGTCTCACCCGGGCCGAATACAACGGGCTCAACTCCTTTATAGTTTTGCGCTTTTTCTATCCACGCCTGCTTCCTCAATCCTTCAATTAAATCAAGTTCACCGGTTCTCAAGCCGGACAACCTGCTACTAATATCCGGCATGTAACGCCAGACGACTTTTTCCAGGATTGGTTCGCCCCGGAAGTAGTCTTCGTTCCTTACAAAAACCGATTTCTGGCCTGGAACGTATTCTTTGAAAGCAAACGGTCCAGTACCTACTGGATGGGTTGTAAAGTCATCTCCCAGTTCTTCTGCGGCCTTTTTGGAAACAATAAAGCCACCGGAATAATCGGAAACAAGACCTAACAGGGAAGGAACTGGCTTGTCCAGTGTCAATTTTACGGTATATTTGTCCACAGCCTTCACGCTCTCGACGTTATCATAACCACCGGAATAGGCAGATGTTTCCGGATTAGCTGCCCTTTTAATTGAATATACGACGTCCTCGCTGGTCATTTCGTAACCATCCGGATAGCCCGGGAATGGGTGAAACATTACTCCTTCCCTCAAGTGGAAGACCCATTCAAGTCCATCGGACGATACGTCCCAGCTTTTTGCTAGATCTGGCTCTATTTTTTCGGGATCCATGTCACCCGGTTTGAACCTGACCAGGCCATTGAAGACCATTTCTACTGCACCTCGGTCCTGAGTTCCGACAGCCAGATGGGGATCAAGGGTGTTCAAATCCGAGGCCGCCACGCCAACATCCAGGATTTGTTCTTCAGCCAATTCCTCCTGGGCTAAGACAGTCGGTGCTGTGAGTAAAAGGGACATCATTCCTACAAGCAGGACGGTAATTAAACTGACTTTTGATTTTTTCATTTTTTACCTCCTTGGTAAGATGATGAATTTTTCCATTATTTGACAGTAAATCCTTCGTTTATTCCTATCACCTCCAACAATTTCTCGTACAAAAATTTTAACACAAAACTATTTAGTTACAACAAAGCCCCTCTTGAGTTACTCATTTAATTCTGTGCTCCACACTCGTATAATCTTCCCAGCAAAGTACTAAAGGGACCTTTGCTTGAAAATTTCTAACTTACTTTTGACAAAATTCGAGATGATTTAAATGTCCGACAATAACGTAAAAATCGACGGGGAAAAGTTATACAACGCATTCGCCAAGGGAGCGGAAAAGGTAATTGAGAAGAGGAAA
>JAIPHJ010000059.1 GCA_021735245.1 Candidatus Bipolaricaulota bacterium | reverse complement strand
GGGACACTTTATTCGACCCATCGGACCGATCGATAACATACCCGCCCTTTAACCGCACGTCAGAGCAGCTCAGTAACTGGCTCGCTACAGAACGGATACGTTTTTTTAGCTTTCCCGCGGCATCAACTATCGCGTTACCGGCCATCGTGGTGGTCCTTGAGGCTACGGTGGGTCCGCTATCGGGGACCCTTGACGTATCAACCTGTGTTATATCCACTTTATCCAGGTCAACTCCCAACTCCTCGGCCGCAATCTGAGACAGAACGGTCTCCGCACCCTGCCCCATCTCGGTATTCCCTACGGCTACCGTAAGCGAGCCGTCGTCTTCCAGCTTGACGTAGGCTCCCGCCTTTTCCAGAAACGGCGCCGCCGCTCCCATTCCCACTCCGTACATTACAGTGGACAGGCCGATACCTTTTTTCACTCTCTCGTGAGACTTGTTCCAATCCACGTAATCTGACCTCGTCTCGGGCCAGGAAGACAAATCCCTCGCCCTTTCCAGAGTTTTTCTCAGTCCGATACTCTTTACTACCTTCTGGTTCGTCGCTGTACGATCTCCGGAACGCAGTATGTTTTTCTCCCTGATCTCATCAGGCCTTTTACCCAGCCTTTCAGCCAGCAGATCCATCTGGGACTCGTGAGGGAAGATAACCTGGGGACTGCCAAATCCTCGAAAGGCACCGTTGGGAACCTTATTTGTAGCAACGGTTCTTGCTACTATCCTAACGTTAGGAATGGAATACGGGCCGGCCGTATGGACTAGCGACCTAAACAGTACGGCTTCGGAAAGAGTTTGATAGGCCCCAGCGTCCAGAACCACCTCGACCTCTACCCCCAGTAAGTTTCCTTTCTCGTCGGCGGCCGTCTTGTAGCGAACAACCGAGGGGTGGCGCTTACTCGTGGTTTCAATATCCTCGGGTCGGTCGTACGTTAATTTAACTGGTTTACCGGATTTATGGGCGAGCAACGCGGCAAGAACCCCAACCTGGGAAGGAATGTCCTCCTTTCCCCCAAAAGCTCCCCCTGTCTCAAGCTGGACCACCCTCACTTTATTCATCTCGTAGCCGAGGGCAGTTGAAACCGCATTTTGGACGTAAAAAGGACACTGCAACGTTCCGTGTATTTCCATTTTCCCCCGGGACCCGGGTATCGCCGTCATGCCCTGCGGCTCGATGTAGCCATGCTCCTGGTGTCCGGTCCGGTACTCGTTCTCTTCAACTACCGGTGCCTCTTTTAGTGCTTGGTCTACGTTACCTTTCTCCAGAACCATCTCGTCAAAAATGTTTCCCGTTTCGCTGACGTCCTCCTGAGCGACCTGTGGGCTTCCTTCCTCCAGCGCCTTCAGGGGGTCGAAGACGGCTTTGGTTTCTTCGTATTCGACATGGACCGCCTCCACGGCCTGCTGTGCGATCTTTCTTCCACTGGCGGCAACTAGTACAACCGGCTCACCGATATATCGTACCTTTTCTGAAGCGAGCGCCGGCATGTCGTCCTCAATTACCGGAACCGAATTGTTTCCCGGAACGTCTTCAGCAGTAACTACGGTTTTGACGTCTTCGATCTCCTCTGCCCTGGAGGTATCTATCGCTTTGATTCTTCCGCTCGAAATAGGACTCCGAACGACACCGGCGTAAAGCAAACCCTGAGGCTTGAAATCGTCAGCGTAGACTGCCTTTCCAGTTACCTTATCTACCGCGTCAACTCTCGTCTCGCTTTTACCTACCGACCCCGAATTTTCTTTCGCCCCGCTATCTCTCTCACTCAAATTTTCCATGGTTCCTCCGGTTTACTAGTAAATTAAATCAAGTAATACTACGTGCAACTTCATTAATGGTAAATCTTGCTAAAAGTAATTCTGGTGAATACGTCGTCAAGACTCAACTTATTCCGACATCCCTCAAACTAAGAAGCTTCGAATAAATAAATACCCAGTGATGCGGCGGCTATGTAGTTCAATTATTTATTTCATTAGCCCAATCGCAGTCAATAAAACAGTTTCGGTCTCCGTGCTCAGTCTTAATCAGTAGCCCGGGTAACTCTGCCCGGGCGGATCGTTCGATCCTACCATTCGGTCGGGCGCGGTGACCCTCCCTGCTGGGTGAAATGTAATCTCTTGTTGTGCACGGTAATCAAGTTTGGAAAAACACAAAAGAAGTATCTTCCGGGTGGGCACAGCAACCCACCCTACTATCGAGAAAATAGCAGCCGCGGTCACTGTTCCGGGGTGGTCGGGGGCTCAGCATCTCTGCCAACTTTTTAAGAATAAAACTGGGCGGCTATTTCGTTCTGTTCTTCTATGTACTCGAGCAGACCCTGATTACGCAACTTCCCATCTTCAACCAGCACCTCACCGTTGACCATGTTGAAATCTACACCCTTCGTATCGCACATCAATAGTGCCGAAACGGGGTCGGACAACCCTCCGGCATACTCGAGTCGATTCAGGTCGACCATCACTAAATCAGCCGCCTTTCCCGGCTCGATCGAGCCTAACTCGTCCTCTCTACCCAGAGCCATCGCTCCACCAATTGTGCCGAATCTCAGCACTTCCCGGGGCGTGATTGAGTCCGCGCCGTACTTCACACGCTGAAGCAGTAGCGCATGACGCAATTCTTTGATCATGTTCGAAGTATCGTTGCTTGCAGACCCATCAACAGCAATGCTTACCTTTATATCCGTATCCTTCATCTTCACGACGGGCGCAATACCAGACCCGAGCCTCATATTCGACGAAGGACAATGAGACATGCCAACTCCAGCGTCAGACAATTTTTCTATCTCCCTCTCGTTGACGTGAACTACATGAGCAAACCAAACGTTTTCATTGAGCCAGCCCAGCTCTTTCATGTAGTCAACCGGCCTCATACCGACTTCGTCTAGGCAGAATTCCGTCTCGTCCGCGGTCTCCGCCAAATGCGTGTGCAGAGCCAAATCCTCTTCTTCGGCCAACCCGGCGGTTTCTTTCATAATCTCGTCCGTCACGGAAAAAGGAGAACAGGGAGCCAGAGCCACTTTAGTCATCGCGAACTCATTCCGGTCGTGGTACTCGTCGATAACCCGTCGGTATTCTTCTAGTATCTCCTCTTCCGTCTGGACCACTTCTTTGGGCGGTAACCCTCCGTCTTCTTTTGAGAGAGACATACTGCCTCTGGTTGGGTGAAACCGTATTCCTACTTCCCGGGCAGCTTCAACCTCGGCGTCAAATAGGTCGTTCTGCCCCTCGGGAAACAAATAAAGGTGATCGCTGGTCGTGGTAGCCCCGCTAAGCAACAGTTCCGCCGCACCAATCACCGTGCTGACGTGAATTGCCCGGCTATCTACCTTGGCCCACCGGTCATAAAGTTCGGTCAGCCAGGTAAAGAGTTCTGCATTGTTTACTTCTTTGAAGTTCCGAAACAGCGTCTGATAGAGATGGTGATGAGTATTTATCAGACCGGGGATCATTACCCTATCTTTGCCGTCGATAACACGGTCCGGTTCCGGGCCATTATAGGGCGAGACACCAACATTCTCGATGTGGTTACCATCGACCAAAACGTAAGCATCACTTAGTTCTCGACCCTCTGGGTCTGCGGTAAATATCGTATCAATGTGCTCGATTAATTTTCGTTCACTCATTGGTTATCAAAAGGGATACTAAACGTGCTGGTTAGTTTTTGCAACTTATTGGTTTGAGGATTAAGTTTTTGATTGGATTTTGACGGTAAATAAGGTAGTTAAAAATTAAACCTGAAAGTATGCCAAAAAGGTATTGGATCGGTATCGGATATTTCCCCTTCACGTTTCAGTTTATCAGTCCCTAAACGAGCCATATTATGGGCCATCATTTTTCTATTATTTATATTTGACCAAAGCTCCGTATTACCCTCTAGATGTACTTTACCCAGGTCCTCCTTTATAACTTTATTTTCATCTGCACAAATGTAATTTGCGTCGGTTAAAGAGTATTCAAAATCCTTTAATGTTTCCGCCGTAAATTACCTTTTTGACACTTTCCTTTTCTTTATATTTTGCTTGGCAGTTTATAAATTTAGGAAAATCACGATGGCTTTACTGCCGAACAATCTCTTCAGAAAGCATCTTCTTGATATATTACTGCCCACAATAATTCACCTAAAGAATCCACTTGTAGTGTAGTCAGAATAAGAACCCTTCAAAATCAAACTAGAGATTTGGTTTTTTCTAAGTAAATTGTATAATCATGAAAATTCCAATAAGATTAGTGAAGGACTTCTAAAATGTTTAATGTTTTCGCTTTTCAAATTTCTCAACTTTTAATTATTATTGCTTTTTCCTTTTTCATTTCGGATCTCCGAAAAAAAGAAGGGTCCAGACCTTTAATGAATGAGAAGTTGGTCTGGGCAATGAAGTTCTGTTATCTTGTTCCAATCGCTGTCTACGTTTTTACGTTAATTTCTTTAGAAGGACTTTCTCCCCTGGATTATGGGGCCCTTGGTTTGACATTTTTGGGAACTGTCATCGTTGTGAAAGCTAAAGTAGTCCTTGGTAAACATCATGCATGGACGGGATATTGCAAAGATGAAACAAAATTAGTAATAAGAGGCATATATAAGTGGATTAGGCATCCAATGTACCTTGGAATCTTTGTTTTCACATTCGGAGCATCGCTGACGATGATTTCTAATATCCCGTGGTTTTTGGTCGCTCCGACTATTGCCAGCATAAGCTATATTATAGTTTTTCTTACTTTGTCTTCGAGAAAGGAGACAAGCTTTTTAGAAGGAAAATTTGGGAGTCAATTTATCGAATATAGAAAACAAGTCCATCCCTTTTTGCCTATTCAAAAGCACTCCATTGATAAGAACCCTGATTAAGCAGAGTCTAGATCGGAGGATTCTGGGAATCAATTGCAATAGGCTATTAATAGTCAAAATTTATCTCTTTCCTTCAACTTTTCGCATCTAGTTAATTCCTTCCTTTCCGTAGGCATGATTGGGGGTGGCCTTAGTGATCACTGTTGCTTATGTATAATTGCCTCAAAACTGCCAGAGATCGCTCCCAACTTATAAATGGGCTGTCTAGACGGTCTAAGCAGTTTTTCTCGGGATACTTAGCTATCAAGGTCTATTGTTATGCATGCTACCACTGTTATTCTCGGAATTTTTACCAATGAACTGGCTCTATGTAAAGAGCTTAAGAAGGCAAAGGAAAGCCCTTGGCTGTTTCGCCCTACCCTTCCCTTAGGTGCAGGAAGTTATAGGGCTTCAGCAAACAGGAAAAACCCATAAGAGACAAGTAATTTCAGATGACTTTGTTTAGTTTTCTTTCAATATCTTGAGTTCCCTCAACGTAATTGGCCAAACAGACCATCGTACCAATCCACGAACTTATCCGCATCCATATAAAAGCCTTTTCTTACTTCATCCATACCCATCTTCTCTTCGATATGTTTAAACATCCAACCGCCTATGCGGTAAGTGTATCTTTTATCTTGGAAGGTTTTCTAAAGTAACTCTTCTAAATCCCATTCCTCAATATTTTCAAAGTCCTATCTTAAAGAATCATACTCTGCTACGTATTCTTTCATCTTTGATTCGTCTGTGATAACTTGATAATCCTTCAACTGTTGTCTTCTGCAAGTAAGTTTTGCAATATATGCATATTTTTAGTTATATCGGAAGAACCCAGTTCACTCTTCAAGCTTGATAAAAAACTTCTTTTTCTATTGCAGTATTTAGCTAATTCAACCCTGTTCATGGCGGATACATTGGACAGGTCTATCTCACTGATAGTCGCCCAAATGCCTTCATCTCCGTACAGACGAAAAAGGACTTTGTTTTCAGACAAAGAGAATTCGCCAGTAGTGTTTTCTATTATCCAGTCTTTTGGTATTTGAAACTCATAGTTGACTTCGTCCTCTCCGATTACACCGTCTTAATTCTCGTCTATTCCGTACTTGTGTTTTGAAAAAGGTTCTAAGTAAGAATCCAACTTCTCCCCAGTCAGCTCAGGAAACTGAGGCAGTTCTTGAATACTAGATTCTTTCTCGTAATAAACTTCTTTTTTAACGGTTATTTCATTGTTTTCTTTATTGCTCTGGGAGGAAATGGAAGAAAGGGCCAAAGCTGAGATCAGTATACAAACAAGGACTACAGTTATGGAGAATTTATTTTCTTTCATTTTTGCTTCCTATATTGTCCTTAACCAAGGCACATTAAGGCATATGAACAAATAATTATCCTATCGAATCTATTTTTCTTCTGGAGGAGTAAATAGACAGGGTTTTTCAACGGCTAGCTTGGTAGGAGGTGCTAAAGCATAGCAAGTAATTTCTTCATCTGGGGGTATATCACGCCTTCTTTCCACTTCATTCTCAAGTACCGCTTCGACATTCGAGAAAGGACCGAAGATTGAGGGTATATAGCCTTTTTTATCGATAGAATATATTTTATTTCCTTCCCAATACAATAATATTATATGGCCTCCC
>JAIPHJ010000058.1 GCA_021735245.1 Candidatus Bipolaricaulota bacterium | reverse complement strand
CGAGACCATTGGAGACGACGTCCAGAGATGTATAAGTAGGGGCAAGAGCCATTTCGGTTTCAGAAATGTACTTAACTTTTTCTCTAAATTGATTAAGGAACTCTCGAGACTCTTTTCTCTTCTTATGAAGTTTCCAGTTAGATGCAATTATTGGTGTTCGCAAGTTATCTACCTCCTGATATTTCTTAGACTGTTTGCTCGGAGGATGGCTAAGTGAGTATAAGTAATTGTATCACCAGCTACCTCCGGAGGCACAAACTATTTACTCAGTTGACTAATTTTAAGGGGTCTATGATATCACGACAATATGGAAGGATAGAGTTATAAAAAAACACCCCGCCAGATGGACGGGGTGTTTTTTCTGCATGAATTGTAAGTTAGCCCGGACTTAGTCCAGTTCCGAGTATATATAACCCATGACCATAACTACGATCCCGATACCCGCCAGCAATTCCCTCTGACCGATAACAGGTTCCTCTTCAATGGGCTCGGGCGTCGGTTTCTTGACTTCTTTCTCTTCTCCCTTTGGTGTTTTGACGGTTCCCGAACTTGCAAATCCGGATTCTCCAGAATCGTTATAGGCTGTTATCTCGTACGAATAACTTGTGTTGTCATCTAGTCCGGTATCAATGTAGTTGGTCGTATCCGGCTCCACCGTGGCGATTCTCTTCCCGTTTCGGTAAATGATGAATCCGTCTTCATTGTCCGAATTATCTATCCATGTAAGTTTTATACTGTTAGGGTCGAGAGGGGTCGCCTTAAGTTTACCTGGAACGGAGGGAGTAGATTGGAGGGTCATAGAGCAGTTTCTGTTAGTCCCTTCTGATTCTCCACTGCTGTTGAAAGCGACTACCTCGTAACAATAACGGGTGCCACTTTCCAGGTTTCTGTGGACGTAACTGGTGGTGTCTGAATCAACCGCGGCAATCCTGGTTCCGTTCCGATAAATTCTAAACCCGTCCTCGTTGTCCGAACTGTCTTTCCAGGTTAATTTTACTTTTGAGGAAGATAAAGCTTCAGTAATCAATTGCTCCGGAGAGGAGGGAAAGTCAACCGGCGTCTCTGTCTTTAATCCGGAAGTTAACCCAGATTCCCCTGCTTTGTTAAACGAAGAGACCTTGTAGATATATTCGGTATCTCCGGTTAACCCTGAATCTGTGTAGGTGGTTGTGTTTGGATCCAGTTCAGCTATTTTCTCCCCGTTCCGATAAATTCTAAACCCGTCCTCGTTGTCCGAATTGTCTTTCCAGGTTAATTTTACTTCTGTCGGAGAAAGCGTCTCAGAAGAGAGGCTACCCGGCGAATTTGGTACCTGAACAGGAGTCGTGATGGTTAAACTGTCCGATAACGACGATTCTCCTCCTGGGTTGTAGGAGGCTACTTGATAGCTATAGTTGGTATTCCCGTCCAAACCGGTATCCGTAAACGAGGTAACGTTTTCTCCCACAGTAGCTATCTCGGATCCGTTTCGGTAGATTCTAAAACCTTCCTCGTTGTCGGAATTGTCCGTCCATGTTAGTTTAATCTTAGAAGGAGATAAGGCCTTTGAAGACAATTCTCTGGGAGGTGCTGGAACCTGGAAAGGGATTGAGACGCTCTGCCTGGCCGATAAAGACGATTCGCCTCCAGCGTTGTACGAGGAGACCCTGTAAGTGTAGTTTCTCCCTTCTCCAAGATCGGTATCCGTAAACGAGGTAACGTTTTCTCCCACAGTAGCTATCTCGGATCCGTTTCGGTAGATTCTAAAACCTTTCTCGTCATTTGAGTTATCCGTCCAGGTTAAGCGGACTTCAGTTGACGAAATAATTTCAGTTGATAGTCCGTTGGGTGGGTTTGGGAGCTGTACTCTTACCTCTACTTCTTCCTCTACCACCTCTTCCTCGGTTTCGGGTTGCGCCGGGACTTCTATGGTATCTCCAGTTTGGCTTATTCTGAAATAAACCCGGTAATTTTTGCAACACTGAAACGTTATCCTGACGTAAGCCCGACCAGCCCCTGCAGGTTCCCCTTTACTATTTCTTTGATCCCACGTCCATGTCCACTCATTTTTACTTCTGGGGATCGCTCCCAAATCCTTTTCCATGTAATAAAGATTGAAACTATGTTCGAACAGGGGTTTAAAGTGAACCTCCACCTTTTCCACATTATATTCGAAGTCCTTGAGGTTAGTCAGGGTGATCCTCACTTCTTCGCCCTTTCTGTAACTGTTTTTGGCGCTAATGAGTGATTGGTACCTTTCCGGACAATACTTCTTCTCTTCTGGTTCCCATACCGGACAACCATACCGATAGGTATAGTTGGGATTTTGTTCTTCCGATTGAGTAAAGGGAACAACAGAAAACAAAAGTGTCATAAACAAGACCAAAACAACCAAACTAGAACGCCAGACGCGACTCATCTTGCCACCTCCTAATGATTGCCCTCTATTTATTATTACAACTTGTAGAAATTTTCATCGGTAAATCATCACATCCGCACTCCCCCGGTGAATCACCCCATATACACAACTAGAATACGGGCTACAGCGGGTTTTTGTCAAGAAAAGGGGCGAAGATCGGGACAATAATCTCCTCTGGCCGCTGCTTTACAACTGATTTTAGTCTCCCCTCCTTTGATAATCCAGCACGGGTTTCACCTGGTACCTTCCGATATCACTTACTTTGACCGGACATCTTTCTCCTTAGTTCGAGCCAAATGATAGCGGTATGGGATTCGCCTCTCCAAGTTGACATGGTAACCAAACTTTTTATTAACTTACGAGGAAATATTTGATCTCTCAAGCATCTGAGTTGACAATGGAGATCGGCAGTCCATAAAATGTTTCGCGAGTTTGCTAGGATCGAACAACAAAAGGAGGGAAAAGCAAAATGAGTGAGATTGAAATGTTAATCCAGAAGGCGGTTAAGGCCAGGAAAAACTCCTATTCCCCGTATTCGAACTATCCCGTTGGTGCAGCCCTACTCGGATCAGATGGAAATACCTACACCGGGACCAATGTGGAGAATGGGGTGAATGGCCTGTCAATATGTGCCGAAAGGGTTGCTCTGTTTAAAGCTATATCAGAGGGAAAGAGAGATTTCAAGAGGCTGGCTGTAGTCTGTGAGGACGAATACTGTAAACCATGTGGCGCCTGCAGACAGGCGTTGATGGAACATGCTCCCGACCTTGAGATAATAATGGCGAATCCGGAGGGTAAATATAAAACGGTTGACCTAAAATCCCTTCTACCTCACGCTTTCAACCTGGATTAATAGGGTTTCTGCCGCCTTCCGAAAGTGAGAATCAACCTTAACGGAGATTTTCTTCTTTTCCTTTGTCTACAACCTCGCCGCAGTGAGGACAGTAGAACGGACTATCCTCGTAGTACTTACCACAGTGTTTGCATTTAGTATAATTTTCAGATCTTTTCATCCAGAACCTGGAATAGAGGACCCTCGCAGCCAAAGCTGTCAAGACCAGAAGCAGAACGAGACCCAGTATAAAACCCATCCATAACTCCTCAGTTCTAAACCGTCCCCGGAGGGCCAAATCGACGCTAAAGTATAAGGGGTAAAACCTCCTGGTAAAATGAGGCTACCCCGGAAAAATCGGTTATCTTTTTTCATACACAGGAATGTTTGAGCCCGCGAGTCGGAAATTTCCCCGGTCTATTATGAAATTTTTTTGTTAAAAATGAGTTAATACCCTTTCACAATTTTTCGGTGGTTACAAAATTACTTGGGCCTTTATCAATCTTTGATCACACACCGGTTCTATTTCTTTAACTGAAACCGAAAACCATATATTGATTACCATTTCTCGGTAATATATACTTCATGTAGAGTCAGGGTGGTGCTATCTTGTGATTGCACCCAGGTTCCCGACAGACATTTTAAAAATCTGTTGTCGAGTTATCGATCCTCCTTTCGATCGGGGTGATAAATACAAATGCCCGATACTTGCCTCAATACGATCACACGGAAGCCAGCTGAGTTACTGAAAGAGTAACCACAAAACCGATTAACTGTTCCACTGTTTTCAACCAAACAGTTAGGCAGCCGCCAGGTCCCCATTAAGTAATAGCTTGCGATTAGAATCCGGGTAGTCCTTTATTTTGGCGGTGAACTGTAAAGGGCGGCTGGATTTAGGTACAATTGATCCTCACCTGGAGGAGATCAAAATGGAACTGAGTTTAAACAAATTAAAGAGCAAAGAAGGACAGTTTGTCTCGATCGACGAGCGCACCTCTCTCGACTCCATAAGCTTCCATAAGGACGAACTTGAAGTCATAGAGGATCTGGTTGTCACCGGGGGAGCAATTTTCACTGCGGACGAGGAGGTTATAAACCTCTCGCTCGATTTTGAAACTACCGTCATTGAACATTGCCGGAGGTGTCTGGAACCGATCGAGACCAAAATAGATAGACATGAAGAGATCGAATTCCGTCCCGATATGGAGTACGAAGTTAAAGGCGAAGGGGATCTTTCCATTTACCGATATGAAAGCGGGAGCGGGATGATTGATCTTTTGCCATATATAATCCGTTTCCTGAAGCTTGACCTGGACCCGTATCCTCTCTGTAAGGAGGATTGTAAAGGCCTATGTCCGAAATGCGGAGTAAACTTGAATAACCAAGAGGACCATTCCTGTGAGGCGGAAGAGGAAGGCGAAGCAAAAGACCCGCGGATGGAGAAACTGGCTGAATTACTGTGAAAAAATCAGAAATCATCCTTGGAATAGATCCCGGACTTGCAACCTGTGGCTACGCCGTAGTTGAATCTACGGGGCAAAGGTCGTTCCGACTGAAGGAAAGCGGAGCTATTCGTACCTCGTCTGACGAACCCATGGATGTTAGACTTAAGTCGATTTACTCGGAAACGGGGGATCTGGTTGGTGAATACGAACCGGAGCTAGTCGCTGTTGAGAGGATATTTTTTAGCAATAATCAGAAAACTGCGGTACTGGTAGCTCAGGCAAGAGGTGTAATAATCCTTGCTGCTTCCGGGCGAGAAGTGGTCAGTTATTCCCCTCTGGAGATAAAAAAGACAATTACCGGGTATGGAAAAGCCAATAAAAAACAGGTCCAGACGATGGTTCAACGACTACTCGGGCTGAACGAGCTCCCATCCCCGGCAGATGCCGCGGATGCTATTGGTGTCTCCCTTTGCTGTGGCCTCGACGCCAGGTCAGCCGTGAACCAGCAGTGGGAGGAGGCAACAAAATGACCCTCGTTCCGGAGGAGCCGGAAGAAGACAGGCTACTGCTTATTGACGGTCACGCAATAATGTACCGGTCTTTCTACGCCATCCGTGGGCTGGCGACCAGTAACGGCTTTCCCACGAACGCAATTTACGGTTTTTTACAATCCCTCGAAAAAGTGCTGGAAGAGTTTCCCTCGTCTTACGTGGTACTAGCTATGGACTCTAAGGGAAAAACGGTTCGCCATGAGGAGTATGAAGAATACAAAGCCAACCGCCCCGAGATGCCGGAGGAACTTGCCCGACAGATCCCTAAAATCGAGGATATCACTGAAAGCCTAGGTTACAGGGTTGTCAGAAAGGAAGGCTACGAGGCGGATGACGTAATAGCGAAGCTGGCAAATCTCGCAAGGGATTCCGGAATGGAGACTCTCATATTTACCGGTGACAAGGATCTAGCTCAGCTGGTGGATGATACCGTTAACCTCGTCGATACGGGGAACGACAACGAGCTTGAGGTAATGGACTCCGATGGGATCAGAGAAAAGTATGGCGTTCCCCCGGAAAAGATCGGAGATTTTCTCGCACTTACCGGTGATACCTCGGACAATATACCCGGCGTGCCTCAGGTCGGGGAAGTTCGGGCCCAGAAGTTGCTTTCACGGTTTGATTCCCTCGAGGATATTCTGGAACGAGTGGAAGAAGTTAAATCCACCCGTGTAAAGAATAATCTAATCGAGTACGGCGAGGAAGCCAAACAGGGAAAACATCTCGTGCAACTTCGGGAAGATTTCGACCTTGAGTACGATTTTGAAGATCTCAAAACACGATCACCGGATCTTACGAGAGCCCAGGAACTCTTCAAGGATCTGGAACTCGCATCGTTTCTCGAGGACCTGGGTAAGGAGAATACCGAAATCTCCTGGCAACTGGTGAATACTAAAGAAGATCTGGACTCTATGATAGCGGAGATAGAATCCCGGGGTGAATTCGCTTTCGATATCGAAACTGACGGTCTCGATCCTATAGAGGCGAATCCTGTGGGAATTTCCGTCGCCCTGAACGAGGAATTTGGTTTTTACGTGCCGCTAAGTCACGTCAATGTCGACGCTCTTCCGGAATCCACCATTCTAGAAAAATTTAAACCGCTCTTTGAGAATCCGGAACTCGGAAAGATCGGCCAAAACCTTAAATTTGACGGATTGGTTCTCAAAAAAGCCGGTATTGAACTCGCTGGCATTACCTTTGACTCGATGATAGCCTCTTACCTTTTAAAACCGACGAAACGTCAGCATAACCTCAAGGAAATAGTTCAGACATATCTGGGCAGAGAAGTAGAGGAGTTTGGTGA
>JAIPHJ010000057.1 GCA_021735245.1 Candidatus Bipolaricaulota bacterium | reverse complement strand
ATAAACCGGGGAAAATACCGAAGCGAGGAAGCAGAGCAGGGAAATTAAAGAAACCATAAGAAGGGAGAAGGGGCCCGCGCCGAAAGAAATTCCCACTCCACCAAGATCTATAGCGAAAAATTCCAGGTTGCCTGATTGCACCAGGGGAAAGAAAGCGAGAGAGAATCCGAAAACACCCAAAGCTAACAGGCCCGAGAAAAAGTTCCTCAACTTTTCGCTGAGTTTGCCCATCAACCAAACAAGCGGACTGGCCGCCATGGGAGCCAGGACCATTGCCAATCCGTAAGCTTCGATGCTACTCATCAAGGACCTCCTCCAATGGGCTTAGTTCCAACCCAAGCTCCTCTTTTATCTCCGCCGTTCTTTTCTGACTTAACTCGAGCAAGTTCACGTCATCTTTCTCCTTTAAGCTTATTGCCCGCTCGGTACAGCAGTAACACGGGTCGACGGAAGCAAGGATTATCGACGCATCTGCTACTGTTTCACCTATGCAGGTCGATCTGTAAGTTGGAAAATTCATGAAAGTAGGTGCCCGAATCTTGTGTCGTACTGGCCTGTTGGTCCCGTCGCTTTTGATGTAGTGAAAACACTCCCCTCGAGGTGCCTCGTAACTCCCAATTCCATCTCCTGGCGGAATCTTCTTTGGCTCGGAATCGATAGAACCTTCGTCCGGAATTCGGTTTATAATTTGCTCACACATTTTTATCGATTCCAGGGTTTCCAGTAACCTTACTTCCACCCTTGCCAGGACATCCCCGGCGTCACGGGTAATAACCTTCCAGTCGAGATCCTCGTAGACCCCGTATGGAAAGTCTGACCTGATATCATTTGGAATTCCCGAAGCTCTAGACGTTGGTCCCAGAGCTCCAAAGGCGCGAGCGTCTTCCTCGTCCAGTACGCCGATACCTTCCAGGCGGGCCTTCATGACAGGATCGTCTAACACAGCGTTGTAAAGCATTTCTGATTTCTCTTTTAGCGTATCCAGGATCGGCCTCGCCTCTTCCAGGTGCTCTCTCGGAATATCCCTCTGGACGCCGCCAGGTTTCATCATCGCGTAGGCGTTTCTATTCCCTGTAAGAAGTTCCAGCAGGTCGAGCACTTCTTCTCTATATTTCCAGGCCCACATGAAAACGGTATCGTAACCGATAAAATGACCTGCCAGTCCTGCCCAGAGGAGGTGAGAATGTATTCTCTCCAGCTCTCCTATTAGGGTTCTAAGATATTTGGCTTTTTCCGGAACCTCGAGATCTCCGCAATCCTCCACTGCCAGACAGTAGGCGTAAGGGTGAGAATGGGAGCATATACCACAAACCCGTTCCACCAGGAAGGGAACCTGGTTGTAAGTCTTCTTCTCGGAAAGTTTTTCTATGCCCCGGTGGTTATAGCCAATTTGCACGTCCACGTCCAGAACTTCTTCTCCATCAACTGTAAGAAGGTAATGTTCCGGTTCTTCCTGTAATGGATGGTATGGTCCGATCGGTATTGTGGTTGCCATATCAGTCGCCCTCCAGGTCTTCTACCTCGAAGTCCTTTCTAAACGGATAGTCGTCATCTTCGAGCGATTCGGCTTTCAACAACCTCTTCTTCGCCGGATGATCCTCGAAGTCAATCCCAAACATCTCTCTAATCTCTCGTTCGATCCATTCTGCTCCGGGTATTTTTCTCGCGATACTGTTTGTCGAGGGATTGTCGTCTTTTTCAACGGGTAGTTTGACCGTCACCATTATTTCGTGTTCGTCGAGTGCAAAGTGGTAAAGAAGTCGGAATATTTCCTCCTCGTCGAGACAGGAAATAGTTGCCAACCGTCCCCCGTTTTCTTCGTAAATAACTTCTACGAGATCCTCAAAAATTTCCGGTTTTGGTGTTATATAAAGCCTCGTCTCTTTTTCCTCTGTCTCTCCGAGCTTCCACCCAAATCTCCCCGTCAATTCTTCTTTGAAAGTAGAAGGTTTCATTGGTGCACTTCCTTCAATTTCTGGAGTCCGTTGACCAGACCCTCGATTATCGCTTCCGGGCGTGGAGGGCACCCGGGGATATTTACAACCATGATCTCTTCGTCCACCTCTTTCGTTACCTTTCTTACCGGGCCCACGCAGTTATACGCATCATGAAATATCCCTTTAGAACAAGCACATGCGCCAACTGCGGCCACGATGTACGGTTTTGCCGCCGCTTCCAGAACCCTTTCAAATCGCGGTTTTGATTTACGGGTCATTGCTCCCGTGGCCATTAGAACGTCAGCATGTCTGGGAGAACCTACCAGTTTACCGCCAAAGCGTTCTACGTCAAATTTGGGAGTCAAGCAATCCACGATTTCAATATCACAGTTGTTGCAGGAGCCGGTGCTAACGTGATAGAGCCAGGGAGATTTGCTTATCCCCCAACTTGTCCAGGTCATTGCCAATTCCTCCCTCTATAGCCAGGCAATACCGATAAGATTGCCCACGACCGCCATTACCAGTGCTATTAAAGCCAGCGGGGCGGCGCCGTACCAGAAGAACTTCAACGCTTGATCCGACCGCAGCCGAGGATTTGTGTTCTTGATCAAAATTATTACCACCAGGACCAGCACGTATTTGATTGCTCCCCATAAGGCTTCCCACCCCGTGCCAAAGCCTCCGAGAAATACCGTAATCAAAAACAGCGGCAGCACCAGAAGTGCCATCAAATGGGAAATTTTAAACAGCCCGAGCAGGGGTCCAGAGTATTCAATCAGTGGACCACCCATTATTTCAGTTTCGGCTTCCGGGATGTCGAACGGAATGAATCCAAGTTCCGCTTGAATACATAGCAGTGAGGCAATAAAGGCAAACGTTCCGGAAAAGCTTGCTGCTACCCACTGGGATGAGAAGGTAGCTAGACTTAACCCCCCACCTGTCTTCACTATTGCCGTGGTTACAGCAAGGAGCAGCGGTAATTCGTAAGCGGCAATTAGTCTTAGTTCTCGATTAGCTCCAAGGCTTGAAAGAGGATTGCCAGAGGACATTCCTCCTAGTACCACGGCAAGTGCGGGCAGGATTAGTAAATAAAGTACGACGATAATGTCACCGATAAATGCCGTTGCCAGGTAGTTTGCCTTGACAAGAATTATTGAAGCTAAAAGAAGTCCAATTGGACCCAGGAGAGGGACGATGAGAAACCCCCATTCCGTACTACCTCTTGGAATGATGTTCTCCTTTCCAAATAATTTGGCAATGTCATAAGCCGGTTGGAGAAGTGGAGGGCCTACCCGCCACTGCACCAGTGCCGAGACTTTTCTCACCACCCAGGAAGCCAGAATTCCCACCCCAAGAGTAAAAAACAGGCCGGGAAACACGAAGAAATCAAATACCAGCCTTCCAACCATTATTGTTTCCCTCCTTTATTACCCAGTAATTCCGGTTGCCAGGCTTCAACGTGAATGAATAACCCGTCTCTTTGCTTGTACCAGTTTTCCCCTTCGGGCTCGTGACCGGCCGGTACCGATTTTAGGCCTCCGTAAGGACAAGTAGAAATGCAGGATGGTTCTCCTTCTTTACCGGCGCATAGATCACATGTGGAATCCAGAAACGGTATCAATTCAGTAAAGATCGTCCCGAACGGACAAGCCATTACGCAGGAATCACAGCCTATGCATAGCAGATTTGACCGTTCAACCACCCCGTCTTCGTTTTTTTCCAGCGCGTCAACCGGACAGGCTTTTAAGCAGGCCTGGTCCTCGCATTGCCTGCAGTAGTGGGCGAAAGTTGCTTGCTCTCGAAGCTTGGAGATGCCATTGTTACCGGGGTGATTCGGGTTATCACAAATAGCTTCACACTGATCACATTCGGATCCGTCACAGACGGTTAAATCTAATAGCAGGGTTCTCCCCTCTTGTTCGGTTTTAGAAGGAGCTTTCATCGTTCTTTACTCCCATAAATCCGGTATATCTTTTACCTGATCATGGGTAAATACCGGTCCGTCTTTACATACGTAGTATTTACCCAGCTGACAATGACCGCACATCCCAAAACCACAACTCATGTTTTTCTCCATGGAAAGATAAATATCGCTGGATTCGAAGTGATCGAGCAAAGACTGGGTGGTAAATTTCATCATGATCGGGGGCCCACAGACTACGGCGACTCCTTTTTCGGTGTCTACCTCGAGATTTTCGAGCAGATTCGTGACAACTCCCACATTTCCTTCCCAGTCTTCGTCTCCCTCATCCACCGTTAACTCCAAATCTATTTCTGAAACACTACTACCCCAGTCTTCCAGCTGATCCTTATAGATAAGGTGGTCCGGTGTACGAGCGCCGTATTTTAGACTTATCTTTCCGAAGTTGTCCGGCTGAGCGGTAAGCATGTACAAAAGAGATCTAAGAGGCGCCAGCCCGACTCCTCCGCCCACGACTAAGACATCTCTGCCTTCCATTTCGTCCAGAGGATATCCTTTGCCGTATGGACCCCTCACCCCTACCGTTTCCCCTTCTTCCATGCGGTGAAGTTTGCCGGTTACCTCCCCGGCTTCCATAATTGTTACCTCGATCTTATCCGTCGCATTTGGTGATGACGAAGGAGTGAAAGGGGCTTCTCCCAAGCCGGGGACCGATAGCTGAATGAACTCACCTGTGGCGAATTCTATCTCCTCCTCGGGATCCAGCTCAAAGGTCTTAATATTGGGGGATTCATCCACAATACTAGTGATTTCGGCCGGAATTGATCGGTAAGGGTTTTCCAGAGATTCGATATCCTTTTGTTCAAGTTTACTTCTGGTTTGCAACGGAGACCTCCTTCAATACATCTCTCATATCGATCTCTCCCATGCAACTTTCAATACATCTTCCACAACCGGTGCAACCGTAAAAATCGTGGTTTTCGTAAAATCTACCGAATTTATCGTAAAATCTGTTGCGGACACGGCTTTCCAGCGATTTCATCGGGTTAGCCCCTCCGGCGACGCGACTGTAACCTTTGAAATTACAGCTATCCCATACTTTGCCCCGGTTGACAGTTGAATCTTCTGCACGTTCATATAGCTGGAAACAATGACAGGTGGGGCAGATCATGGTGCAGGCACCGCATTCTACACAATCTTCGGCAACGTCTCTCCATACAGGATGTTTGGGGGAAATGTTCTCCACATCTTCCGGAATTTCGAAGAAGTCATTTTTTTCTTCCAGTTTTTCTTCCACGGAACTTCTGGTTGAGCTCATTTTTTCTAAGAGTTTCTCGGTTGCGGGCTCGAAAAGCTCTTCGTTGTCTTTATAAATCGTCTTTGCAAGGGTAGATTCTTCCGCTATTTCAACTAGTAAATCATTCTCGCCGGGCATCTTTGTCACGTTAATGTCGAAACCGCCTTTTGGAAACGGTTGACCACCTACTTTGTTGCAAAAACAGCCATCCAGGATCTCGTAACAGTCACTGGAGATTAACAGGGTATCCTGTCTTCTTGTCGCGTAAAATGGGTCGATTATTTCGTCATCCAGAAAGATCTGATCCAGAACCCCGAGAGAGGCAAGATCGCATTGCTTAAGCCCGAAGATCGCTCGTTTATCTCTTTCCGAGTTGAGATCATCTTCGGGAAAGCGGGATACATCTTCTTTTGGCGGGAAGAAAAACGTCTTGACTGGAGTTTTGAGTCTGTTTTTAGGAAAGTGAACTGCAGAACTGCCTAGATTATCCCATCGCTTGTAGGAAATATCTTCTTGAGTATTTGTGGGAACGAACAGTTCTCGATCAGAAGAAATGCTATCCAGGAGAGAAATGAAGTTCCGATCGGGCATTTTATATATGTTCATGATACCTCCGCTTAATCCGACTCTGAACCTTCTGAATAAGCCAATCGGTCTTAAATTTACAGTTAACTTCCCTGAATTTACCTTGTTCTTAGTCTTAGTTGTTTAAGCTTACTAATTGATTTCCGGATAATTCTTTTTTTCTAGTTAAGACTACGAAAAACTGTAAATCAAGAAATCCTGTACTGAGTGGCTGTTCTGTGGTAATCGGTTCAGCGGGAGGTATCCGATGTGCAAAGGCGTGAAAGTGTTAAGTGAATATGATCTCTTTCACACCCATTATACATAAATAAGATTTGTTGTCAAGCTCGAAAGAAATCTTTTTAGACGAAAATAGGTAAGGTAAAGGTGAACGGTTTTGTCTGAGAATAGGTATTTGCTGAAGCAAAGTGTGTTTATTGGATTAACGAAGAGGAATAATCTTACCCGTTAATCCTTGACACCGAGAATTCCGAAGTTTCCTTTGGCTGGTAAAAGGAAACCTCCTCTATACCGTTTGACCAGCCCCCGGGTTCTTCCATTTGTAAAGAAGAACTGAAGATTCCACCTTTTTTATCTTTTGCCACCTGATATGCGTCATAGGCGCTATAACCTGCCCAGGCCAGGTGTAAGGTGGTGCCTAACCTGTAGGGCATCCCAGACATCATTGTGGTGGTCAAGAAATAAGCGGCTGTATCTATACCCAGAACTACCACAAAATGGGTAAGGGCTTTATTTGGTTCCTCATTTAGGAGTTGACCGGCCCCGGGTACTATGAACGATGCTATCGCGGGGACAGCCGGCGACAGGTTATCATCGGCGACTGCGGTAGAGCCGATTAAATTAAACAGTAAACAGGAAACGACCAAAAAACCGAGAATCTTGATCGGAAGCCTCACGTTCACCACCTCACTGGTAGAAGTAATTTTTCAAATCAGGCGCCCTGACTATACAGGCGTATACGTAATTTCTATTATAAACCTTACCTTCGGGTGTTTCCAAGAATCGTTAATGGCTTTTTTTAGATA
>JAIPHJ010000056.1 GCA_021735245.1 Candidatus Bipolaricaulota bacterium | reverse complement strand
ACTCAAACGGGAACTGGTTTTCTTTGAGAGGTTCGATTGCTTGTTTTTAGTTAATCATTACCTTTGGACTAATCAAGATACCCAGGTCCGTTTGAGTGCTGGACGATTGACTGCTGGGTCTTCTTTTGTAAAAGAACAAGGTTCGTTTTTTAATCTGTTTTTCTACAAGCCCCGTCCCTTGGGGCGGGGTTCTTGACTTTCGTAGAATGGTGAGAGAGCTGGGTTGGGTTACAGAAGCCGGCTATCGTCGTAGCCTAGATGTTCCAGTCCTTTGCTGGTGACCTTCCTACCCTGGCTCGTTCGTTCCAGGAAGCCCTTTGTAAGGAGGTAGGGTTCGTAGACTTCGGAGATAGTATCCTTCTGTTCGGACAGTGCTGCCGAGATCGTGTCCAGACCGACCGGACCGCCGTCGAACTTCTCCACTATCGTCGATAGAATTCGCCGGTCCAGCTTGTCCAGACCCTTATCATCGATACCGAGCATCTCCAGTGCTTCCCGGGCAACTTCCCTGTCTATATATCCGTCCGCCCTTACTTCCGCGTAATCCCGGGTCCTTTTTAGGAGCCGGTTGGCAACTCTTGGCGTGCCCCGGGACCTTTTGGCTATTTCGTTCGCTCCTCCCTTGCCGTCGCTTATCTCTATGTCCAGGAGTTCGGCTCCTCGGAGTACTATTCGCTCTATAGCTTCTACGTCGTAAAAATCGAGGTGGAGGACGACTTCAAACCTGTCCCGGAGTGGCGAGGTTAATAGGCCGGTCCTCGTCGTAGCCCCGATCAGGGTAAACGGAGGTACGTCCAGCCTGATCGATTGAGCGCTTGGACCTTCCCCTATAACGATATCGATTTTGAAGTCCTCCATAGCGGGATACAAAACCTCTTCCACGTTTCGTCTCAACCGGTGTATTTCGTCGATAAACAGAATGTCACCGGGAGCAAGGTTGCTCACGATAGCGGCGAGGTCACCCGGTTTGTCGATGGCGGGACCGGAAGTGGTCTTTATACTTACTCCCATTTCGTGTGACACTATGTAGGCGAGAGTGGTCTTACCCAGTCCCGGAGGACCGTGGAATAGAGTATGATCTACGGAACCGCCTCGGTTCAGAGCAGCCTCGAGCAGAATCGTTAGTCTTTTCTTGACCTCAGTCTGGCCGATAAAATCGTCCAGTTTTTTGGGTCGCAGGTTTGATAGGCCGGTATCGCCGGACTTCTCTTCTCGACTAAGAGGCCCCCTTTTGTCTTTTTCTTCGTTATCCATGACTATACTATTGTAAATGTATAAGCCTTTATGGTGCAACAGCTCTTTACCGGTTTTGATATGGAGATTAACCGACGATATAATTGGGTCGGTACCTGCAAGGGTTTGTGGAGACCGCGATGTTATCATCATAACTTACGTAATTTGCCAGAGAACTCTCGTAACTGGCGAAAAGGAAATTAAATGAACAGATTAAAAGAGATAGAGGACGAAATATCGCGCCACGATAAGTTTATTATTGGATCTCACAGGAGTCCGGAAGCGGACGCGATCGGAAGTCAGCTGGGATTGAGCCGGGCTTTACGTCAAAGAGGCAAGCAGACTATTCTATACAACCGGGACGGCGTACCGAAAAACCTTTCCTTTTTAAAAGGTTCTGATTCCATACTCGAGCACGACGAGCTACCCGAGGAAGTAACCGACGTGGAAATGGGCATAGTCGTGGATTGTAGTGACCTTGAGAGGCTGGGAGATAAGGGTGAAAGATTGTTTAGAAGGTTGCCAATTATCAATATCGACCACCACAAGGACAATACCAACTTCGGCGACATTAACTACGTCGAGTCGGTGGCCGCCACAACACAGATAATTGCCGATTTGATTGAATACATGGGTCTCAAGCTGGACGAACCGATTGCTACCGCGCTGTATTCCGGCATCATAGCGGATACTTCTTCCTTTCAAAACGAGAACGTAAGTGCAAATCTCCTGGGTAAAGCGGCCAAGTTGCTGGAAAGCGGGGCGGACGCCAGATCCGTTATCGTTAATCTATACGAGCGAGAACCGTTTTCCAAATTAAAGCTCCTTGGTGAAGTACTATCTACGGCGAAGTTCGAAGATCGAATAGTCTGGGCCGAGATCACCCCGGAAAAAATCGAGAAGGCCGGGGCGACCCAGGAGGATACTGAAGGAATTGTCGGCAAGTTGCGGACTACCGAGGGAGCGAAAGTAGCATGCCTGTTCAAGAAACTGCCGGAGGAGACCATAAAGGTATCTCTTAGGTCGAAGGACGGGGTGGACGTGAGTGAAGTTGCAGGCGAGTTTGGCGGCGGAGGACATAGAGTTGCCGCCGGATGTATGGTCGACGGCAAGATGGAAAAAGTGGAAGAGAGAGTTTTGAGAGAAATAAAGAAGAGAATGGACGGCGTTCCCAGATCCACGAAGCAATAATGAACAAACGACGAGATGGAAGTAGCCCGACCGACGGTGATATGGCTCTCACGATCGGGACGTTTGACGGGGTGCATCTGGGACACCAGCTCCTACTGGAAGTAACCAAAAATATTGCAAAAGAAAGAGGTATAGAAGCCGTCGCTTATACGTACGAGGAGCCTCCCAAAAGATATCTCGCCGATTCAGGGCCCTCGTTAATCATGAATCCTGGAAAGAAATTAGACCTCCTCCGGAGTCATATAGGGCGGGTAATTGTCGGAGATTTTCCGGAGGTCAAGAATTATAGCCCGAGACGTTACGTCGAGGAAATTTTGGTGGATCGGTTAAACGTGGATGCTGTAGTTGTGGGGAACGAATGGCGATTTGGCAAAAATAGATCGGGCTCCCACGAAGAACTGAGGGAGTTAAGCGAGGGAAGGTTTACGGTCCATCCCCAGAACCAGGTAAAAAAGAGGGGCAGGCCCGTGAGCAGCACCTGGATACGTCGGTCAATTGCTAAAGGGGAAATGGAGCTAGCAGCCGATCTTCTTGGACGGTATCTGAGTTACTCCGGAAAAGTAGTCAGGGGAAACCAGATAGGAGGAGATATCGGGTTTCCCACGGCTAATATGGAGCTTGATCCAAGGGTTGTTCTGCCGAAGCGGGGTAATTACGCCGCGTTTGTAGATCTCGGTGACCGGAGGCTGGGAGCAGCGGTTCACGTGGGAAATCGTCCGACTTTCGGTGGAAGTCAAAAACATCAAATCGAGGTCCACTTGATGGATTACGACGGCAATCTTTACGACGAACAACTCGAAGCAAGTTTGGTAAAATACCTCGGTCAACCGCGGGAATACGAAGAAAAAAACGAACTAAAAAGAGCTATAGGAGATTACGTTACTGAAGCAAAGAAAGTTTTGAAGGATGTCAGCGCGGTAAATTAACATCACGTAAACATTTAGGAGGTCTTTATGGCATCAGAATGGAGAGATTACGTTAAACAGGAGTTTATGAAGGCTGACAGCGAGTTCGTTGAAGAGCTCCCGGTGAATTCAATTGATCTATCTACTTACGGTTTAATCAGTGAGGCGACGTCTTTCTTACCGGTCCGAATCGACGGAGAAGTTCATTTACGTCCCTTACCGGGAGGCCTATCCGCCCTGCGAAACGATATCCAGGACTCACCGCGCCCCGGCGGGGGATTTGAACTTGATGAGGCTATCGAAACTTTAACCTCGTTCGCTGAGGAATGGGAAGACAGGATAAAGGAAAAGAAAAAATGGGAGAAGATGCTGGAGCTGGCTGAGGAAGAAGGTCAAGTCATGGATCAGGAAGAGTACGAGCGGGAGTCGAAAACAAAAACTTCGTTCCTGGATAAAGTTAAGAGCCTGTTCAAGTAATATGCCCCGGATTGACCTCGACGAGATATTAGCTCCTCACCCATACGCCGAGGAACTCCTTGGAGAACTATCGCGGGCCGGCTATCGTACGGTGATAGTCGGCGGTACGGTAAGGGACGCTCTGCTGGGTAAACTCGAGGAAGATTACGACTTTGACCCCGAAAGCACCGATATAGATATAGCGACTTCGGCGAGCCCGCGGGAGATAAAAGAGGTGTTTCCCGAATACGATTTCCTCGAGGTCGGGGAAAGTTTTGGCGTGTTGGTACTCGTCGCTCCTGACGGAAGTCAATACGAAGTAGCGCAGTTTCGAACGGAATCCGATTACGACGGACGGCGCCCGGGTGAAGTAAAACCCGCCGATTCCCTCGAAGAGGACGTAAAGAGAAGGGACTTCACGGTTAACGGTCTGGCGCTGGATCTCGACGGGGAGGTCATTGATCTGGTTGACGGCATTAGGGATCTAAGAAAGAAAATCGTTAGAGCAATTGGCGATCCCCGGAAGAGGTTTAGGGAGGATTATCTTCGGCCACTCCGGGCAATACGAATTGCATGTTATCTGGGGGGAGAAATTGAACGGGAAACAGAGAAAGCAATAGAGGAAGTAGCCGCCGAGATAACCAGTATCTCCCAGGAGCGCATAAGGGAGGAATTATTCAGAATTCTTGAAACTCCCAGATCGGGCCGGGGGTTGAGGCTCTGCCATAAAACTGGATTACTTGAACAAATCCTGCCGGAAATGAGTGAGAACGATGGAATACCTCAGCCGGAAGAGTACCACCCCGAAGGTGACGTGCTGGAGCACAGTTTTCAGGCACTGGAAGTAGCGGACTTTCTTGAATTCGCCCCGCTGACGAAGTTTGCCGTATTCCTTCACGACGTGGGTAAGGCCAGTGCTTACCAGAAGAACGATAACCAGCATATGGGTGGTCACGCCTCGATTGGCAGGAGAAAGACAGAGGAAATCGCTTCCCGGCTAAGACTTTCCAACACTGACGCGAAAAAACTGACCTGGTTGGTTGAAAACCACATGAGGGGATCGGTTCTGCCTAAAATGAGGAAGGTCAAGCAGGTAAAACTGGTTCGGGCCCACCAGAACAAGAAGTCCTCGATTGACGAGGTGACGACCAGGTTCGATTACTTTACGTCACTTCTGGAAACGATAATCGCGGACAGCGAGGCGAGTTCTCACGGAGTGAACGGTTGGCTCCCGGTACTGCAGGAGTTTTCGAGTCTTTTGCCCCACCTTCAGCATCTCGAAAACCTGGGTACGGCACGAGAACTGATTGACGGTAACGACCTGATAGATCTGGGTCTACAGGAAGGTCCGAGGCTTGGTGATGTCCTGGAATCGGTTCACGAAAAGATTTACGCCGGAGAGATAGAAACGAGAGAGGCCGCCCTTCAGGAGGCAGCAGAACTGGTTGAACAGGTGGGTTAGTTACTCCTGGTGAATTTCTATTACGTCCCCGTCCTTTAATACGTGATCCTGGGCCACTTCCTGGCCGTCAAACCTGCCCGAACCCCATATCCTTATGTAGTCCAGCCTTTCCACCATATCCCTGTGGATAGACCTGACGCCTTCGAGGACGGTACTGCCTCTGTCCAGAATGTAGGGTTCCTGTAGGTCCGGTTCCTTTCCCGGCTTTTTGGTATAGATCCTTATCTTGTTTAACCCCTCGAAAACGAAACCGCAGAACCTGGAAAGACTTCCCTCGTCCAGGATCGATAGGGTCATCGTCGGAAGGCCCGAGGAATCTTCGATTTCGTCAGGAACTTCCGAAGAAGAAAGTTCGTCGCTTTTCGTAATGACTGCGTGGCCTTTTCTATTGGTTTTTCCTATAGCATCTCTTTTAAAGTCTGCCTTTGGGTGAAATATATATATGCCTTCCTCATTAAGCAAGCTTACCGTATGTTCAAATTTATCTACGGGGTCCTCGGCCGATCCATCGACAATCAGGAGAACCAGGTCGGCTTTTCTTATTAAATTATAGACCCAGGTTTCGACGTGCTCCTCCGAAATCGGCGGGGTGTCGATTAGCTGTATTTGCACGTCCTCGTGTTCGAGCATGCCAATAGTCGGTCCCTGAGTCGAAAAAGGAAAATCGGCTACCCTGGGTGTGGCATTGGTTATCATATCAAGCAGGGCCGATTTTCCTGAATTTGGCAGACCCGTAAGCACTACCTGGCCCGCACCCTGAGGTTCTATCTGGTCGGGTGTTTTGGCTCGCGTCGGTCCTTTCTTCTTCTGAGAACTCTTCTTGAGATCGGATATTCTCTTCCGGAGGTCCGCCTCGATCTTGTCCGTTCCTTTGTGGTTGGGAAGAAGCGAAAGCATTTCCTGGAGAGCATCGAGCTTTTCGTCCTTGGCATTGGCGTTACGGTACCTATCTTCAGCTTCGATGTACTCCGGAGGTAAATTGGCTGGCATAGACTACACCCCGTTTTCCGTTTGGTTCAGTCAATTAGCCCGCACCAAGGTGCGGGGCTTGTAACTACAAACCCGTAAGACCAGGAATGTTTTTCTTTAACGACAATCGACCCAGCAGTCAATCGAACCCGTTTCCCGCCTTATACTCAATATGGGAAATAAACTCATGAATAATCATCAGAAACTATCAAGGATTATTCCTCGATTGACCGCTGGACAAAAACCAGCCGATTTCTCCCCAGGGGGTGCCCTGGGGCTTCCTCGGCAAGTCTTGGTGAATGTTACTAATCGAATTGGCGAAAGACAAACTCGATCCGACAACGTTTAAGGTTAAGGGACGTCGATTTTTGCCTTATTTTTGTCGGTTTGTGTCGTTTGTACTGGAGGCTCTCGCCGAGATGTCTTAGGCTACTTTTGGAGTAGTTGAATTTGGATTCGACCGGCTGGGCCGATCCTCCCTTTTTCTTCGGAGGATTTTATCGGACTCAAGAGAGGAGGTACAGTGACAGAAGAAAAAAGCAATCCCGATGTGTTGGTGATTGGAGCCGGACCCGGTGGTTAC
>JAIPHJ010000024.1 GCA_021735245.1 Candidatus Bipolaricaulota bacterium | reverse complement strand
ACAAAAAATCGGAGGAGGGGTCCACTCCGGCTGCCTACGTGAACGGTGAGCCCGTCGAGGCAACAGTGAGTGAGCTCCAGCAATCAGCACAGGAAAAGCTGTCAAGGGGTATTCGTTCTTTAATGAGGAGTACTCCGGATCTCGCGAGCTTTCTCTATAAGTCTAAGAGTTTGCGCAAAACGATAACCGAGAGGTATACCGAGCACCTTCTAGACCAGGAGATACTGAAAGAAATTCAACGCCAGAATGCGAAATCAATGGGGATAACCGTAAGTAAGGACCGAGTAGAAAAAGAGCTGAAAAAGCGAGTAGACCAGCAGATCCAGCGAATAATTTCCCAAAACAAGCAGTTAAATTCAATAGAAGATGTTAAGAAGATATTACAGGAGCGGGGCAGGACCCTGGAAGGATTCAAACAACGGCTCCGAGACAGGATGGGTGGGGCCAGTGAAGTACGGTTCTCTCTGCTGCAGAGTAAGTTAAAGGACAAAGTTCTCGGCCCAGCTCAGGAGCCGACGGATAAAGAGATAAAGTCATATTACGAGGAGAACAAAAATTCCTACAAGGACGAGGAGGGGAACTTAAAACCACTCAAACAGGTAAAGGAACAGATAAAAGGTAAGCTTAAACAACAGGCCACCCAGAAACGGAACAAGAACTGGCAGGAGTGGCTACAGAAGGCCAAAGAAAAAGCCACAATAGAACGAAAACTTTAACGACTTCTAATAGTTTCCCTTTTCGGGGTTCGAAATAGATTGGGGTCGGAGGATATCAATCCGCCGACCCCAAGACTTGAACTTGAAAGCGTCAATTATTTTCGTTTATTCAGAAAATTCCGAGCTATCCGTCACTTCTTCCTCAAGATCCTTCACTTTCTCCTCAAGATATTCCACCCTGTAATCAAAGTCGCTGACTTTCGATTTCAGCGGACCTATTACTGACAATTCAACTTTTGGATTCAACCTTATCTTCCAACGAACTAATCCTATCCAAGAGATTTGAGACATAGGAATTAAGTTCTCTCAGGTCGTTCGAGAGGCCGGAAACCTTTTCTTTTAACGGACTTAGGGCATCTTTTTCTACCTTAGATTCGACCTCTTCTTCCAACGAACTAATCTTATCGGGGAGACCTGACACGTCGGACTTGAGTTTTTTCAGGTCACTCTTGAGGTCAGAAATCTTGCCTTCTAAATCCTTCTCCACACCGCTGATATTTCCCTTCAGATCCTTCTCAAGTGAGCTTACTTTTCCTTCCACTTCACTAACCTTCTTTTTCAAATCTCCTTCAAGTGAACTTATCTTCCCTTCTACTTCACCCACTTTCTTCTTTAGGGCTTCCACATCTCCCTTCAACGGATCAAGAACGTCTTTTTCTACCTTGGAATCCAACTTGCTTGAGAGATTGCTAACCTCGCTTTCAAGGTCACTGACTTTCGATTTCAGCGGATCTATTGCTGAAGATTCAACCTTGGATTCAACCTTTCCTTCCAACGAACTAATCCTGCCGCGAAGACCTAACACGTCGGACTTGATTTTTCTCAGATCGTTCGAGAGGCTTGAAATTCTATCCCCTAAATCCTTCTTTACGCCATCGATATCACTCTTCAAATCTCCCTCAACTGAGTTTACTTTTCCTTCCAATTTACTGACCCTGTTCTTCAAATCTCCTTCGAGTGAATCCATCTTGCCTTCTATTCTGCTAACATCGCTTTTCAGTCCATCCACCTTCTTTTTCAACGTATCCAGCACGTCTTTTTCTACCTTGGAATCCAACTTGCTTGAGAGATTGCTAACCTCGTTTTCAAGGTCGCTGACTTTCGATTTCAGCGGATCTATTGCTGAAGATTCAACCTTGGATTCGACTTTATCCTCAACCTCACCCACCCTTTTCTCCAGGGGTGCAATACCGTCCTGCTCAATTTTTGATTCTATTCTGCCGTGAAAACTAATCCCGACGTAAAGCAAACCACCTATAACAGCCAGTAAAAGCCCGAACATCACAAATTTTGTGAGCCTGCTCATCTGTAAAACCTCCTATCTTTAGATTATGATTGTCAAGCTTCCGATTTTAAAGTAAATTACTAGTTAAAAACCTGACAGATCTTGCAAACATTCTCGTACAATAATTTCGTTCGGTTAAAAATATTGTACAAATTACCACGTAAATTTCGACTACGTAATTGTTTACCTCGTAGTTACAAAACCCTGGAGACAGAGCACCAGGAGAATGCGGAGTCTGAAAACCGGTTCATGTTTTCTAAATATTTAGACTACCTATATATTGCAACCCATCCATGTTGACTTCGCTATCGCTTTGAATTGAGATATCGTCCCATAAATTCCTCCCGGTAATCTCAAGGTGACTCAATCCAATCCCCCCGTCTATTTTATTCATGGTCATCATATTCCCGATAAGGGTTCTGGTAATTCTGCTTCGAAGTTCAATAAACATATGTACTATTTCTTGCTCTATCGAAATTCTCCAGGGTTGACCGTTGATTGCCGAAGGCGCCCTTCGGAGTCCGTCGATTAACTTCCTTTCCTTCTCATCCAGCTGGCCTTCTCGCTTGTCGAGGAGGAAATGTTTCAGACTCTTTCTATGAGGTTCCTCAATACGGGCTAATTCTTGACCCGGTCCCGGAGGGCCAAATGCAATCAAAGCCCTGGATTCCTGAGCTTCAGGGAGGTTAACAAGATTTTCCAATTCCTCGTCCTTAAACCCCTTTCCTAACCAGCAGGTACCTATCCCCATACTCGTAAGCTGCAAAACTACATATTCCAGGCTGTAACCGATATCGGCCAGGTGACCCTCCTCTTCTTCTGATGAGACAATCAAATAATGGGGGGACCGTACTTTTCCGTAATCCGATATTATCCCCGAGATGTTTCTCTGCAATTCCTCCCCATTTTCGGCCAGAGTAACATCACTCGATACATTAGGATACAACCTGGGTCTATCGGTAAGGAATTCTCTAATCTCCGATAGCTTCTCCTCTGAAAGGGAGGATTCTGAATATTTTCTAACGGAACGCCGGTGAAAAATCGCTTCATATAGCTCCAACTTAATCCTCCTCGTATAAAGATCAGTTAATGTCGATTTACAATTTAAACCGCTTTGGTGTTTTTTGCAATTAATTGCTGCAGAAAAATGACATTAAAAAGTGCAGAGTCCTGTCGCCAGCATTTACCTTCCCACTTCCCGTTAAGAAAATGAACCCTCTGATAGTTCATACCCATCTTCTCCATTTGTTTTCCGGTTGGCCATGGCCTCTTTGAACCGGAAGCTCTCTCCGCTAAAGGACAATATATGTCCGTGATGGATAACTCGATCCAACAGGGCTGCCGTTAAGTGCTCGTCTCCGAATACTTCGTTCCACCTGCCGAACTCTAAATTCGATGTAACGATAATTGATTGATGTTCGTACCTTTTAGATATTACCTAGAGGAGAAGCTGCGATCTCTTCTTGGTAAATGGTATGTATCCAAATTCATATATGATGAATAGATCGGCTTTGCCGATCTTCTTCATCAGCTTTTTCTCCTCTCCTCCTCGTGTTTTTCCAGCAGTTGATTGGTCAATTCCACTGCCCGGTAGAAGGCAACACGTTTAACCTGCATGCAAGCTTTGATGCCCAGTGCAGTAGCTAGGTACGCTTTACCGGTTCCTATGGAGACTCTCCAGACCAGGAGATAGATTTTATCTCCATCGGTGACTCACTCGACACCTCCACTCCCAACGGCAAGCTTTTGTTTCATATACTCTCCGCCTTTGCTGAGTTCGAACGAGAGATCATCAGAGAGCGCATGCAGGCCGGCAGAGACCGAGCCCGGACCCAGGGCAAGGAACTCCACAGGCCGAAGAAGGAGCTCGATGAGGAGCGATAAAGGGTGGTGCTTAACCCACATTCGTTAACTGATTAGTAAATACAATTCTTGAAATTTGATTATGACTGCAACCTTCTATGTTAGAGTGTTGTATGCAGCTGCGGGCCAGTCAGCTAGTATTCCTCTTGTCCTCATACATCTTCTTGTCCGCTTCCTTGAGCGCTTGTTCGACATCCCTCTCCTGGTCTGGCTTCCAGTGGGAGACCCCCATTGCTAGAGTCAGGGGGAAGTTAACAAGGTCAGCCCGTTCGTTCCATCTATCCAGTTCATCTTTGAGTCGGTCTACCGTATTTGTTACTCCGCCGTTTGTCTCCGGCATCATGACCAAAAACTCATCACCGCCGTACCTTACTACCGTGTCGGCACTTCGGACGTTCTCTTCCAGTAGGTCAGCCACTTCTCGTAGAACCTCGTCCCCTGTCTGATGAGAATAACGGTCGTTTATCTCCTTAAACCTGTCTACGTCTATCATTAGAAAAGCTAGAGGATTGTCGTAACGCTTTGCTTTTTGAACCTCTTTCTTCAGGGTCTCGTTAAAGTAACGGCGATTGTAGAGACCTGTTAGGGGATCACGAATTGCTTGCTGGCGCAGATCTTCTTCCAGTCGGACTCGGTTTAGCTCTTCCCTGAGATGGCCGGCTACTATCTCTGCGAGTTCTACGTCCCGTTTATCAAACTCCCCCAATTCTTTGGATATTACCTGCAAGATTCCAAGTTCCCCTACCGGCACGCTTATACAGGACTTAAAATCCTCCCTTGTCGGTTTCGCGTCCGGATGGTTTATTACGTCTTCTGCCCAAATTGTTTCTCCTTTTTGTACAGTCTTTCCAGCAAGGCCTTCTCCTACTTTAAATTTGGTGGAAGTTACCTTGGAACCTAGCTTTCCGGAGTGAGCTTTGGGGACCACGTGGTCTCCTTCTAGCAGGGCAATAACGCAGATATCAAATTTCAGTATATTTTCGGCCACTTCCACGGCGGTCTGGAGGACTTCCTCTTCGGTCTCCTGCTGCTGTAGGGTATCCACAGCATCGTGTAGTTGCTTTAGTTTTTCCCTTTCCTTCTTTAAAGACTCCTGAGCACGTTTCCGCGCTGTTACGTCCCTATAGGTAGCCATCACGTAAGTCTCTCCTTCCACGGTAACCGGGGTGGCGGAGACCGAAACGGGAATTTCCCTTTTCTTGCCTTCCCTTACTGTTTCGTAGTTCAGGTAACCCTGTTTGCTTTTTTGGTCGAGCTTCTTTGCTTCTTCGATTAGCCTTTCGGGAACTATTAGCTCATTAATCCCTCTCTGCTCTATTTCTTCTTGCTTGTAGCCAAAGATCTCTTCAAACCGGCGGTTGACGTCCCGGATCCGGCCGTCCTCGTCAAGGAGAACGGTCGGTTCCGGTCTGTTTTCAAATAGCTGTCTGAAGGTTTCCGCAGAAAGGGTAGTATCTTCCTTATTGGGTTTCATTTGAACTCAATCTCCCCTTCTTCGATCATCTCAAGCAGGATATCGACCACTTCCGGGTCAAACTGAGTTCCCTTATTCTCTTTTAGTTCCCGTATAGCCTCCTCCTTGGGTAAAGCTTCCCGGTAGGGTCTGTCGGATCTCATGGCATCATAGGCGTCAACTACGGAGAGAATTCTGGCCTCCAGGGTAATTTTGTCACCTGATAATCCCCTCGGATAGCCGGTTCCGTCGTTTCTTTCATGATGCTGACCGACAATCCTAGCCGCTCGTTCAAGATAACTGACCTGACCAACTATGCTTTCCCCAACCCGTGCATGTTCTTTCATTCGTTCGTATTCCTCTTCTGTAAGCCCGTCCTGTTTATTCAAGATCCCGTTCGGTACTCGAACTTTACCGATGTCGTGCAGTACCGCCGCAAACCTCAGTTGCTCTCTCCGTTCTTCCGGGACCCCCAACCTCTCGGCAAGTTTAAGGCTGTATTCCTCTACTCTATCCAGGTGTTCTCTGGTATATGCGTCCTTCGCCTCGACGGTTTTGGCTAGTGCCTCCATCGTCTCTATTGTTATTTCCCTCAGGTTCTTCTCGGCCCTGACCCGTGATGTTACGTCGTAGAACTGAGCCAGCCAACCGGAGGTATAACCATTTTCCGGTTTCAACGGGGTCAACTTGAATTCGTAGAAGTTCTCTTCCCCGTCCTTAACTATGGTAACCTGCTTTTTGATCCTTTCCGGATCCTGTAGATGGTGAAAAAATTCTGACTGACTGCAGCCAAGGGTGTTTATCGGGTCTCCCATGTTTACACCCTCACAGCCAATATAACTACGAGCTGCGGGGTTCATTGACAAGAGTAGCCCCTCGTTATCCATTACCAGCATTCCCAAGTTCATCTCGTCCAAAAGTTTCGATCTCGCCACGGACACTACCCCAAAAAGCATGTGCCTGGAAACTCCCCAGGCGAGCACCAGACCCGTGATGCTAAAAGTCAGCGGTGCCGGGTCGACGTGGTGGGTCAGGCCCGTAAGATAAAAAAGGTTTCCCGCCAATGGTACGGAAACACCGGCAATGAGTACCAGAGCTTGTTTTTTGTAGATTCGGGGAAGCTGGGCTGCATCTCGTAGAAGCAAGTAGATCCCCCCTCCAAGCAGGCTATAGCTGTACACTGTATCGACTAACCACCAGGGACCGCGTGTGAGACTTAAGACCGAAATATTAAAGTGGTGATGCAGCGCGGCCTGGCTCCACATCAGGCCGTGGAAGTGATTGGTCCAGGCGAAAGCGGCGGTGAAGATTGGAATTACGAACAGCAGAAAGATTGATCGATGGTGTTTCAAGTCGTGCTGGGTATAGCGCCAGACTACTAGAAACCAGAGTGGAGGGATAAAAACCGAGCCGAGATATTGTGCGTCAACCCAGATGACCTTCGTTGATAGAAGATTCGAACCCAGGCCGAAGAGATAACCGAAATCCCAGATGGACATCGCTATAAGAAGCAATACGGCGGGCAGGGTCCCCGGTTTGGGGTACCGCTTTCCCACGTAGAAAGCAGTCAGGGCTAATACGAATATGGCAAATACCAGGACGGATTGGTAAAAGGTTAACATTAATAAAAAACTCGTAAATGATTATTTTATTTAGATACAAATATAAGAACAAAACATAATACGGCAAGAGCCCAGCTATTTAAACCGGGTAAAGCTATTCCGAGGTGTTTCGGTTTTGAAGCATCCGTAAATATGCTATTTGATCATGCCGCAGCTATTTCCGGATTCTCGGATGGAAGGATAAACCTAACACCTTAGCAAATCTTCGCTCCGTTTCCGACCATAGGATGTAGTTGGAGGCCGAACAGCCATTATCTTACCTTGTCCTCGTACATCTTTTTGTCCGCTTCGTTGAGCGCTTCTTCTTTGTCCCTTTATCTCTTCGGCCGACAACCCCGAAGCCGCCCGGTAGGCTCCGTTCGCCCAGACTATCCGGTGGTCTCGGTCTCCGAGGTATTGCTCAGGATGTTTTCTCTAAGTTTAAACGCCCTGTCCCGCTGTTTTTTGATAGCGATGCTATGTAACTTGAATGCAATATCGTCCGCCACCTCGCCCAGGAGGTGTATCCTCCCCTCATTATCAAGGAAATGCTTGGACAGAGAGACGGAAATAACTCCAAACGTCTCCCCCTGGTAACCGAGTTTTGCCGTTAGCCCCCCCGCCCTCGCAATTGGACTTTAACGGGCAACCGGCAAATCTAAGACCATTCGTTATTTCCGGTCTAATTGTAGTAGGAACTTCCATTACTGCCAAACTCACTACTTACTTAATCAGAGAATGGTCCCAGAGGTAACTAAATAAACTCAAGGATAAAGAAAAGACCACAGCAGTAATTACAAGGATGGAAGTATTTCGAAGGATTGCGGTCTTTTTGTTTGGTTTATAGGAATGATCGTCCTCGTCTCTCGGTTTCCTTCTATCAGAAGCCTAGGTATAGGACTATTTGCCTCCGCTGATCCTCCGTCCGCTTGAAACCTTAGATGTGAGATAAGGGAGAAGCTTACACAACACTTCCGGGAGGAAGGACTGAAATTCCCCAAATTCCGGGTCTAAATGGAGCAACCTGAGTACTATAGATTTACCGACCCAAAAGGCCCTAAAACCAGTCCTTCTTCCTGAAATAGTAAACCATTCCCAAAGCCGCACCCCCCATAATTCCCAAAGCTCCGTAATATCCCCAGTCCCAGCCCAACTCGGGCATGACTTCGAAGTTCATGCCGTAGACACCTGCAATGAAAGTAAGAGGGATGAATATGGTGGCAACTATGGTCAGCGTTTTCATTATTTCGTTCATCCGGTTGGATATGGAGGTCATGTACATGTCTCTCGCCACGCCGATTAAGTCCCGGTAGTTTGTTAGCAGGTCGAATATTCGGACCAGGTTGTCCTGGATGTCCCGGAAATATACCTTTCTGGCCTCGGAGATGAACTGAGTTTCGGTGCGGGCCAGTTTTGCCGCAGTTTCCCGTTGGGGGCCGGCCGTGCGCTGTATTTCGATGAGATCCGAGCGGAGGTTCGAGATCTTCTTCAATAGTTCTTCGTCGGGATCGGTCAGCACTTCGCCTTCGACCTCACCAATTTCTTCCTCAAGCCGATCTACAACGGGATAGTACTCATCGGTCATCCCGTCCAGGAGGTAGTAACACAGGTAATCCACCCCCCTGCCGAAATAGTTTTCGGGGTCACGAGTTACTTTCTCTCTTAAGTTTCCCGGTACGGGAAACTTTTTTCGGTGAAAGCTCAGCAAAAAATTGGACCCCAGGACCAGGGAGAGCTGGAAGGTCTGCATGTCTCCTATTTCCCAATCCCGGGCAGGGGTTCGGGCCAATATGTACAGGTAATCAGGGAAGGTGTCGACTATAGGTCTACTCTCCGCAGTCAGTATGTCCTCTATGGTCAACGAGTGAAGCCCGAGTATTTCTCCGAGTTCAGTGACCTCTGATTCGAAGTCCCTATCCTCTATGTCTATCCAGAAAGAAACATGGTCTTGGTCTAATTTGCTCCTGAAACTTTCAGGACTTTCCTCGATTTTAACTCCATTTTCCGGTTTGGTAGAATCATAAATATACCCTTTCATTATTCCTCCCAAGTTTAGGGCTAACCAGAGCTAGGTTTGCTGAGCTTGAGGGGTTTCTTGCGTGTAGAGGTACACGTCCCTCTGGGGGAAGGGTATCCCTATCCCTTCCTCGTTGAACCTCTTATCTATCTTCCTCCTGATGTTGTCTCTGACGGTTATTCTGTCCCTGGGGTCGGATATTCAAGCCCGGAGTTCAAAGTTAAGAGCGGAATCCGCGTGTTCCTTAAAAAATACCTGGGGTGGGCTGGGTTCCGAAATCACCTTCTCCTCGTTTTCAGCTATGTCCAGCAGGATATCCTCTACTTTTTCGATGTCCGTTCCGTAATCGACACCTATCGGTATCCGGAGGCGGAGGGTCGTATCACCGCCGTAAGACCAGTTCGTCACCTTCTTGCTTACCAGGTCGGAATTGGGAACTATGATGGATTCGTTGTCAAATGTATTAACGATAGCGACCCTAAACCTGATTTCTCCGACTTTTCCCAGCAAACCGTCTAGTTCGACAATATCACCAACCTGAATCGGCCTCTCCAGAAGCAGAATGAGTCCGGAGGCGAAATTGGAAAATATGTTTTGCAACCCGAATCCTATGCCTACACCAAAAAGACCACCGAATACGGCGAGTATGGAAAGATCAAACCCGATCATCTGGAGCCCGATGAGAAAACCTATGGTAACTGTTACGTACCTTATCAATCGAGAAACGGTATATTGGGCACCCTCCTCTATTTCCGTCTTCGCGTATACGTTGCTTTTGAGAAATCTCGTGAATAGGAGGGCAATGAATACGGATAGAATGATAACGATAATAAAGTAGAGGAACGACATCACCGATATTCCCTCGCCGCTGACCGTGAAGATGGGTTTTTGCAGAAAATCTCAGACCGAAGCAAAAACTGCGGAAGAGTTCATAGCTCACCTCTTCTGGCTTTTCTCAGCAACATTGGACATCATAGTCAAACAAAAACTAAACCGCTAAATAGACAAACACTTGAGTCACCTTTCGGAAAAACTTTTCTTGGAACTAAGTCGTTTAGCCTATGAAGATGCTCCGATTTCCAATTATAGGTATTTTCTAACCTAGGTTTGGCGTTTATGAAAATTACAATTACCTGTTGAATCCAAATTCTTAAAAATATCAATATTGTTTTCAAAAGCATTATATAATAGGTATAATCTTGGGTCAAATTAACGAAGCATCTAACCGCCCCAGAATCTAAAGGGGGATTCTCCAATGAAAATTTTTAGAGAGTTTAAAGAGTTCGCCATGAGGGGAAACGTGGTTGATATGGCAGTAGGTATAATCATTGGTGCTGCTTTTGGGTCGATTACTAACTCCTTGGTGACTGATATTCTAAGCCCTCCTCTAGGGTTAATTACTGGTAATGTCGATTTAAACAATCTCTTTCTTGTATTAAAAGAAGGGGCAACTGCCGTTCCTTACAAAACCCTGGCGGAAGCAAAAGCGGCCGGCGCAGTAACGTTAAACTATGGAGCGTTTGTAAATAAGATTATCAGCTTCCTTTTAGTTGCCCTGGCCGTATTCTTTCTCGTCAAATATATCAATAAGTTGAAAGGTGCGCTGGAAGCACCGCCGGAGGAGACAAAAGAATTAGAACCTCCTCCCGTCCCGACGACAAAACAGTGCCCGTACTGTCTTTCTACGGTTCCAATCAAGGCCCGTCGTTGCCCTTACTGTACTTCCGAGCTGGAACGGGATACTGAAATATCTAACAATGAATAAATTATATCAACCAAAAAGAGGGTGGTTTAAATGTTTTCTCCGGTAAAGTTCTGGACCGAACGTGGTCCCAAAATTAGCGCCTCTCTAATCCAAGCCATTGTCATCCTTTTTATAGGTTGGGTAATAAGTCAGATTATCGGAAAAATTTTGGAGAAGATATTTGCATCTTCCAGGTTCTCTTTCCCGGAAATACTGGAAAGCTATACCATTAGAGCGGTGAAAATTTTGATTTTGACGATTGCCTCTATTATGGCCATAGGAGAGCTTGGTATACAAACTGGCCCGTTGATTGCCGGCCTAGGAATTACCGGTTTCGTAATGGGGTTTGCGATGCAGCAAACTCTAGGGAATATAGCTGCCGGATTCATGATTTTGCTCTATCGTCCCTACGATATCGGAAACCATATCAAAGTGGGAGAATTAAGTGGTACTGTAGAGGAGATGAACCTGTCAATGACGGTGATCAGAAAGCTGGATAACACCAAAATGGTGATACCGAACGGGAAGATCTGGGGAGATGTAATAACCAACACTTCCGAAGCAGATACAAGAAGGCTTGAGTTAACACTTCAGGTGGGATACGATCAAAATCTTGAACGTGTTAAGTCGCTTGTATTGGACGTGATGGAGGATAGTTCACTTGTACTTGATGAGCCCAGTCCGGGGGTTCGGGCTCAAAACTGGGGTGATTTTTCCGTGGATCTGATTCTATGGGCGTGGTCCCAAAGGGATAAGTTCCTCCAAACTCGGGAATACTTAATTCGCGAGATTAAGGAAAAACTGGCCAACCATGACATAGGAATTTCCCCCAATCCCGAGTACGGAGTAGAGCTAAAGAAACGGCCCGCTTGAATGTTTGTGAAAATGGATTGTTTGACTGGTTATTATAAGTCTTTATGTAATTCGTTGGACTTTGGTAGTTCTTGGTTAGGCAATAGGAAAACAACAATATCAAATTCTAAGTGAGGGAGAATCATAATTTTTGAGCCGACCGAAAAATTAAATGACGAAGATCGGGAACTTGCTCTCAAGTCAGTAATCAAGGACGGCGTTGCTGCTGAGAGCATGACTGTCCTTTCCGGGGGAGTTTTTCTGGTCGCTCTGGCACTACAGCTTGGTGCTTCCAACCTGGTCGTTGGGCTTCTTGCCGCCATTCCACCTCTTGGTAACCTTCTGCAGATCCCGGCAATATTTCTGGTAGAAAAAATTCGAAATCGCCGACTGATAGCAGTCGTCTCGGCTGCTATCAGTCGAACAATGTGGCTCGGTATTGCCACTATTCCTTTCTTCGTTCCTTCCAGGCTGGGGTTAACTGTACTACTGATAGTTCTCCTAGCCCGGTCCCTAATAGTTCCATTTACATCAGTTGCCTGGAATTCCTGGATGAGGGACCTAATTCCTCCGGACAGTCTGGGGTCGTTTTTCGCCCGGCGGATGAGATTGTCGGTCGGGACGGGTATGATATTAAGTTTGGGGGCGGGTTTCTTCATAGACAGGTGGAAAGGATTGTTTCCCAACTTGGGGCTTCAGGGTTACTCGATTCTATTCTTTCTGGCAAGCCTGGCTGGTTTACTGGGTGTGTACTTTATTTCCGGAACTCCTGAACCCAGAATGCCGGAGGTCGAGAGGTCCAAATTTTTTGCTACTCTGGTAGAACCGTTTCGAGATCAAAATTTCAGGAATCTGATCCACTTCTCCGGAGCCTGGAGTTTTGCTGCCAACCTTGCCGCTCCTTTCTTCACCGTCTACATGCTGAGGAGGCTGGGGTTCGGAGTTTCTTTCGTTATAGTATTGACCGTGCTTAGCCAGCTGACCCATATTATATTTTTGAGGATATGGGGGATATTCACCGATAGGTTTAACAACAAGTCCGTGCTCACCGTCTCAGGCGGACTCTATATGCTGGCGGTGTTAGGGTGGACGTTTACCACTTTGCCGGAAAAATACTTCTTTACCGTTCCCTTGTTGGTTATACTTCACATTTTGATGGGGATGTCCATATCCGGGGTTAACCTGGCTTCCGGTAATATCGGGTTCAAGCTGGCTCCGCCGGGAAGTGCCACTGCTTACCTTGCAACCAGAAATATGATTAATTCACTTTGTTCAGCTATAGGGCCGATACTGGGAGGTTTTACCGCCGATTTCTTTGCCCAAAGACAGCTCTCTTTGGCTGTTAGCTGGAGTGCTCCCGGGCGCGAGGTTAGCCTTAACACTTTAAGTCTTCGCCACTGGGACTTCTTTTTCGTATCGGCATTTATAATAGGTCTGTACGCCATTCACAGGCTAACCTCAATTGTGGAGGAAGGGGATATAGACGAGAAAGAACTCCTACTTCAAGTATTTTCAGAACTGGGGAGAGACGTAAAATCCCTTTCTTCGATTGGCGGCATGAGGTATATGACTCAGTTCGTCTCAGCCCCGGCCCGCTACATGGAACTCATGGTTAAAGAAAGGAATAGATCAAAGGGAAAAAATGAAATTAACGAATAGATACAGGAGCGGGTATGGTGAGAAACTTGCTCCTGAGCAATTGGTTTCGCTTAACTAACAGGGTTTTCTAAACCAAACCTGTCGGTTAAGTTGCGGTATACCCTCCATCGACCAACAGGTTGACTCCGGTAATAAAACTGGCCTCGTCCGAAGCGAGAAAAGTGACAACTTTTGACACTTCTTCGGGTTTCTCCATACGGCCTATCGGGTGTATAGAGGTTAAATGTTTCTTTGTTTCCTCATCTATCCCTTCAAGCATGGGGGTTTCAATATCCTGGAGAGACTGCGTTGACCCTTATCCCGTCGGGAGCAAATTCCACAGCCAGGGTTCGGGTTAAGTTCACGACTCCGGCCTTAGACGACTTGTAGGCAGCCGTTTGGGATCAAACAACCATTTAAATGTTAACCTGACTTATGGACAAACTTTCTTGTCGTACAAACAATTCCTTCCCGCAGAGATATTCTGGAGGAGTCATTTCCCATCAATTGACTTCTTCGGACTCCTCTCGTACAAGAATCTTCCGCGCGGCTTTTAGCTCGCCTTCGTCCCCTATCATGTAAAGGTCATCCTCAATCTGTAACGTAAGTTCCGGCGTGGGTCGAATGATCTCCCCCTCCCTCTCTATCGCAATTATTACGGAGCCGGTTCTCGCTCTTATATCTAAATCTTTCAGGGATTGACCTGAAATATTTGAATCCTTAATTGGGACTTTTTGCAGCATCCCCACTTCTGCTATTTCGCTGACGATTTCGGAAAGATCCGCCGCGATCGGATTGCGCAGCAACATGGAAGCTTTCTTTGCTGTATCGACGTAAGGAGATAGTACGTAGTCGGCACCTGCGCGCTTTATATTTTTCGTTCCGGTAACCGATTGAGCTACCCCTACGGCGTAGATATCGGGATTTAGATCCTTCGCTACCATTATCGTGAAGGCGTTTTCCGAGTCCTCCATTACTGCAAGGATCGCTTTAGCATGTTCAACCCGCGCCTCGGTAAGCGTCTCTTCGTTGCTCGGCTCTCCCTGGACGGCAAGGTATCCTTTCTCTCTTGCAAGGGAAACTTCGCTTTGGTCCGGGTCGATGACCACGAACCTTGACCTGTCGGTTCTTTCGGAAAGCTCCCCGGCAATTTCTTGGCCCATATCTCCAAATCCACAAAGTAAATAATGGTTCTCTATATTTTCCAGCATTCTTTTCCACCTCTCGAGTCTCCGCCCGACAAGTGCCGGGATAATTTCGTTCAACCCATAGAAGAAGATTCCTATACCGGTAACCATGAGAACCATTGAAAGAATTCTACCCGGTGTGGAAAGGGGGTTTACTTCTCCGTAACCTGTGGTGGTTATGGTAATGATTACCATATAAAACGCGTCAAGGAACCCCCATCCCTCTACAGTTACGTAGCCTATGGTACCGGCGGTAATTACGATCAGTAAAGCAGAAGCGATCCTTGACAAAAGGGTTTTAAACTCTGAACTGGGCTGGTCGCTACCTGCCGACAAGGTCTACCTCCGTATCGCCTTCCTCTTTTTGGTTTATGTCAGGAAAGCCTGTTAGGGATCTTTTAGATAAATCCTGGTCAATCCTCCAAATCTCCGAATAAAGCCCTTTCTCCTCCGAGTCTTTTCTTCTCTTTCCAGGTCTGGATCGTGTCAATTACCTCTTCTTCCCAATTACAGACTCGCAAAAGTTCGAAGTCCTCTTCGGAGATTAATCTTCTTTCCAGAGCAAAATCCTTCAACCAGGTTAGAAAACCTCGCCAGTATTCACCCCCGAACAGAACTACAGGGAAAGGTTTGATTTTTTTCGTCTGCATCAAGGTCAAAAGTTCTGTTAGTTCGTCCAAGGTTCCTAGCCCACCGGGCATTATGACGAATGCAGAAGCGTACTTGACTAACATTATCTTTCTGGCAAAGAAGTAATGGAAGGAAATAGCGCGGGTAGTGTAGGGGTTCGGTTCCTGTTCTTTCGGCAGGCCAATGTTTAACCCGACTGACTTGACCCCCGCTTCTTTTCCACCCCTGTTGGCAGCTTCCATCACTCCAGGACCGCCCCCGGTCACTATCGTAAAACCTTGCTGACCGATTTGCCTGGCGATTCGTCGGGTTTTCTCGTATATCTCTCCTCCTTCCTCGATCCGGGCAGAGCCGTATATAGTTACAGCTGGTTCAATGTCGGAAAGTTTGTCGAAACCCTCCACCAGCTCTCCGATAATCCTGAACATACGCCAGGATTCTTCTTTTTCTAGCTCGTTTATCTCGTAATTTTCTTCCATACTATTCTTATAACACCGCCGATTTTAGGTTAACTCGAATTCGGTTCCGTAATTAGGAGAGGAAAATGGCCAGCCCCTTTCTTTTTTAATCGATGAAGCAAATTCCCGTACGGCTTCCCCTTCCCCATGAGTTACAAAGACCCGCCGGGGCTGGTTCTCGATCGAATTTAACCATCTCATCAATTCTTCTTTGTCGGCGTGGGCCGACAGGCCACCCAGACGGGTTATCTGTGCCTTTACTTCCCTCTCCTCCCCTAGAATTCGTACCGGATCCTTACCTTCCACTATTTCCCGACCCAGGGTACCCCGGGCCTGATAGCCGACGAACAGGATCGTACTCTCGGGTCGATATATATTATGAACCAGGTGGTGCTTGATCCTTCCTCCCGTGCACATGCCGGAACTGGAAATTATTACGCTCGTTCCCTTCAGGTGATTAATTGACTTTGAATCGGCCTGATCGGAAACGAGCTTGAGAGACGGGAAGTCAAAAGGGGACCTGCTTGTTTCGGTCAGTTTCTTCATTTCTTTGTCGTAGAGGTTTGCGTGTTTTTTGAAAACCTTTGTAATTTCTGTAGCCATCGGACTGTCCAGAAAGACTAGGAGGTGGGGAATCCTGTCTTCTATCAACAGCTTATTCAGATAAAACAGGACTTCTTGGGCCCTGCCCAGTGCGAAGCTGGGTATGACCACGTTTCCGCCCCTCCCCTCGGTCGAATTTATTACTTCTGACAACCGCTCAAGTATCTGCTCCGACGGTTCGTGAGTCCGGTCTCCGTAGGTCGATTCTATCTGGATGTAATCCGCTTCATTAAAAGTGGAAGGATTGCGCAGTATCGGTCTGTCCCACCTTCCTAAATCTCCCGAGAAGATGAACGTTCGTTCTTGACCGTCCGTTGTTTTTAGTTGCACTGAGGCAGAGCCGAGGATATGTCCGGCATCGTGGAGAGAAAACTCTAAAGCTTTCGAGATTCCGACGCTTTCCTCATAACTTACGGAAGTGAAGAGTGGAAATACTTCTTTCGCCTCCTCTACAGTATAGAGAGGTTTCTCGGGATACTTTGGTTTTTTACCCGAGACCCGGTGACGTTTTTTCTTCTGGGCGGCGTCGAACTGCTGTATCTTTGCGGAATCGAGCAGTATAACTTTGGCGATCTCGGCCGTGGCTCCGGTACAAAATATATTCCCGTTAAAGCCCCCGTTGACCAGCTTGGGGAGAAGTCCGCAGTGGTCGAGATGAGCGTGGGTTAAAATAACGGCATCGACTGCCGCGGGCTCAAACGGAAACGGTTCCCACTTTCTACTCCGAAACTCTCTTTCCTGGTAAAGACCGCAATCTATAAGTACTCTCTCCTCACCTTCCTCGAGTAGATAACTCGACCCGGTTACGTTGCCCGCCGCTCCCAGGAATTTTAACCTTGTAGTCAACTTTTTCCTCCCTGCGAAATTTTCTTATAATGCCTCGCCAACCTAAGATTTGGACTTAGTTCCACGGGCGCCGGCAAGAGCCGTTAAGACCGAGGAGAAAATTGCTACTTTTGAGCGAGGCGAACCAGGAAATATTCCGTGCGATAAACCCTTCCTCAACTGCTCTCGGGAAAAGGTCGGGAATGGTCCAGACCCACAGCAGTTTTACCAACAGTAACGAAAGGATAAAAGCGCCAACGGCCAGCCCCAATACCACTATAACATTACGAAAGAACCAGCTCATTTTACTTCACCTTCTTGTCATTTAGTCAAATAGTCAAATGAAATTGCTTATTTATCTTAAACTATATTCTTGTTCGTTGTCAAAAAAGGTTAGAAATTATTTGTAATTTGGTCCGGTTTGTCTTTAGGCCGGGCCGACTTAGAGAAAAACACTATTCCTCCCGTTATTAAAAGTGATGCACAAATTAACGAACCTAAATATCCAGAGAACTTCGCAATGAATCCCCCCATTAAAGCTCCAAAAACTCCACTTAACCCTATTGCACCGTTGTAAATTCCGAATACTTGCCCTTTCAATTTGGTTGAGGTGAGATTTGCAAGAAATACCGAATTGCCTATATTTATTACCGTCCAACTAATGCCAATCAAAAATAACACAACCCCTATTCCCACTATGGTTAAGGTAGTTGCTTTAAACACCAGAGGTATGAAAATTGCAGGGAAGAGAATTATCCTCGAGATGAGAGACAATACTACTGCTTTGGTATTTCCCAAGTTCTTTATAATGCTTCCCGCGCGGTTATTAAAAATGGTATTGGCGAGAGCGTTGATGATAAAAAGAAAAAATATCACGTCATCCGAGAGTTCTAAGCTCTCTTTTAGCCATACAGGCAAAGGCACGAAAAATATGGCAAAACCGGTGAACGAGAGAACAACGGAAACCAAGAAGTAGTTGAGCTCTGGACTCACCTTTTTTAGAGTAGAAACAAGCTTTCCTGGAGAGAGAATAAAGTATATCCTGCTGGGCAGGTACCTGAATCGTTCGGTGGTTAAGGCTCCCCTGACCAAGATTGGAGCCCTAATGGATTTTATGTTAAATTTGGATTTTTCAGGGATCAAGAGTACCGAAACTATAAAGGCTCCAGAAGAGACAAAACCAAACAGAAGAAAAAGCGAAAGAAAGGATAGCTCCTTTGTGAAAAGTGAGGTCGAAAACCCACTCCAGCCAAATCCAATTACGAGCCCCATTAGCCAACCGAGGCTTACGACAAAATTGAATAGAGCAATTTTACTCTCCCAGTGTACCTTTTCTTCTCTTTCAATTATCATTACCGTGGCCAGAGATGCAGAAGCAATCCACCAAAGAGAAAAGAACCCGTTCACCAGTATTAGCCAGAAAAGGGATTTTGTTAATGCCATCAAAACAAACGAGGCACTAATCCCCAAAAAACCCAGTGCTATGAAGAGTTTCCTTACCTTCCACCGGTCGGAAAGATTACCCCATAGGATGCTTGCCGGAATACTGACAACGCTGGCGGCTGCCGCGAGTAATCCAACTCCTCCTGCATCCGCCCCGAGGTGTAGAGCGTACAGTGGTAGCAGAATAGAACTTCCTCCCGCGGCTATATTTGCCAGCCCATAAGCATAAAACCAACTTTGTTCGGAATCCACGGTATACATAATATACTTTAAAGTTTTATTGTTCCTGAGTAGGCCTGCTTGGGAAGTATTCTACTGAAGGCTTCCCACCCTTTGTTTGAGGGTAAAGATCCATAAGATTGTAGACTTCATCAGGAAGTTCAGTTTTTACTGGAATCCCAAAATCAACGGCTTTATCCGGAGTAATGGGGTAATCGTGGGTATATTGTCCACTTACCAACTTGTCTACAATTTCAGGATTATCGGTTAATTTATTTACCAAATTCTTCATCTGGGATACCGCCTTTTCCGATATGTCAGCTAGCATAAGAGTTTCGTCCTCGGCATCTTTCCCTTTTTCTTTGTCTGCAGCAAGGATGCTGGAAGCTGCGGTAGCCGTGCCCTCTTCTCTCTGTATTTGAGGATCCACCGGGCCGAGAACTGCATGGGGGTCCATAATAACTTCGTTACAAGCTAAAGCTAGTAGAGTCCCTCCACTCATCGCGTAATGAGGGATCAAAATTCTTGTCTCAGCGGGATGATCGTTTAAAGCGAGAGCTATCTGGGTAGCGGGGAGAACTAAGCCGCCCGGTGTATGTAATATCAAGTCTATCGGTTTGTCGTCGGGGGTCTTTCGGATAGCCCGTAATACCGCCTCGCTATCGTCCATGTCGATGTATTTGTAGAAGGGAATGCCAAAGAAACTTACCTTTTCCTGCCTGTGAATCATGGTTATAACGTTTGAGCCTCGTTTCGTAGCGAAACTATTAAGCTGGGACTGCCTGTTTTTCTGGGTCATCCAGTGGTTAAACTGGGGCAGGATAAATACAAGGAAAAAGAAAATCCAGATCGTGAAGCCAAAGTTCATTTATTTCATCTCCCTTTGTTCAAAGATAAGAGGACCTAAAGATTTGCAAGTTTTTGGACCGATTTGAAATACTATATGGGAATGTTAGTTTGTTTTGCCAGAATCTTGCTAATCATTATAATAAGATATATAGATATATCTAGCCAATAGATCGTAGATTGAAGCCGGTTAAAAGGAAACGCAGTTGTTTCAGGGGTTAAAGGCTTCAGTTCTAGTAGTTAGCGAATGAAACAAGTCTCTGATCGACGAATTGACGAATTATAGTTACAGAATAACTGCTACCCTCGTTTTTACAGACTTCACTTTCTGATTAATAGAGGGAGGTACAAATGAAGACCGAAGACTTCGATACTGCAACTGTAAGCTCTACCCCCGTCGATGAATTAATGGAAAGTTTAGATTCTTCCGGTGAAGAAGGATTGAACCAACCTGAGGCCGATTCGAGGCTGGAAAGTCACGGCCCAAATCAGCTCAGAAAGGTCGAAAGTCAAAGCCTGTGGGAAATCCTCCTAAATCAGTTCAAGAGCCTAATAGTTTTGCTACTGGTGGCCGCTAGCCTAGTGTCGCTGATCTTTGGCCACTGGGTCGAGGCCATAGCAATTCTCGTTGTCATCTTAATTAATGCCGCTATTGGTTTCTTTACTGAGTTAAGGGCAGTCCAATCAATGGAGGCATTACGACAGCTGGGACAGGTAACCAGTAAGGTTGTAAGAGATGGAAAAGTCAATGAAATACCCGCGGAAGAACTGGTGCCCGGCGACCTTGTGGTTCTGGAAGGTGGGGATATAGTTACCGCGGATATCCGTCTTCTGGAAGCGTCCAAATTTCAGGTGGACGAATCGTCTCTTACCGGAGAATCGATGGGGGTTGATAAGAAAACAGGAAACCTGGATTCAGATTTACCGATTGCAGAAAGAACTAATATGGTTTTTAAAGGTACTTTCGTAACCCGTGGATCCGGTAAAGGTATAGTCGTAGCTACGGGTATGGAGACTGAGCTGGGAGATATATCCTCACTTGTAGAAGAAGCCGAGGAGGAGGCAACGCCTCTCGAAGAAAAGCTGACCGAGCTGGGGAATCGGCTGATCTGGGTAACACTTGCTATAACTGCGCTGGTGGCGGGGGTAGGTATTGCTGCAGGTAAAGATTTGTTCCTGATGATCGAGACAGCGATCGCCTTGGCCGTTGCTGCAATCCCGGAAGGACTTCCCATAGTAGCTACGTTGGCACTGGCGAGGGGAATGTGGCGAATGGCGAAGAAAAATGCGTTAATCAACCGTCTTTCAGCCGTTGAGACACTCGGGGGTACGGACGTCATTCTGACAGATAAGACCGGAACTCTGACTGAAAATAAGATGACCGTCCGGGAAATGGCGTTCGAATCCTTTGACTTCGAGGTGGGTGAAGATGATAAAGATCTCGAACCCGAAGTCGAAGAGGGAGCGACAACTGACCAGAAAAAAGGCACTATCTTGCGCAAAGCTTTGGAGATAGGGATCCTGTGCAACAATGCAAGTCTAAACGAGGAAAAGGGTGTAGGGGATCCTATGGAAATTAGCCTGCTGGAAGCCGGAAACAAATTCGGAATTAGTCGAAAAGAGCTGGTTTCCGAATTTCCCGAGGTCAGGGAGGTAGCCTTTGATTCGGAAACGAAGATGATGGCGACCTACAACGAAAATGACGGAAAATATCGGGTGGCCGTAAAGGGGGCTCCCGAAGAGGTGTTATATGGTTCAAGTTCTATCAGGACGGAGGAGGGGGTGGTCGAGCTCTCTGATGAAATCAGGCACAATCTCACGGAGAGGAACCAGAAGATGGCCGAGGAAGGACTACGAGTGCTTGCTCTGGCCGAGGGTGAGACGAATTCTCCTGACGGGGAACCCTATAGGGATTTAACTTTTGTCGGTTTGGTTGGTATGCTCGATCCGCCGAAAAAGGAAGTAAAAGAATCCATTCGGCTCTGCAACCGTGCAGGTATCCGTGTTGTAATGGTCACCGGGGACCAGCCCGTGACTGCAAAGAACGTCGGGAGGGCTGTAGGGCTGACAGAAGATTCAGAAGAAGTCATCCATTCGAGGGACATTAAGCCTTATAAAGAGCTAAACGAAGACGAAAAGAGCACCCTCCTTAAGGGGTCGATGTTCGCGAGGGTGAGCCCCAGGCAGAAACTGGATCTAATTTCTTTGCACCAGGAGAACCGGTCCGTAGTGGCGATGACCGGCGACGGAGTAAACGACGCTCCCGCTTTAAAAAAGGCCGACATAGGTATTGCTATGGGATTGAGAGGAACCCAGGTAGCCCAGCAGGCAGCCGATATGATACTCAAAGATGACAGCTTCTCGTCGATTGTATCGGCAATAGAAGGGGGAAGAGTAATATTTGGGAATATCCGAAGGTTTGTTAGGTATCTGTTGTCCTGTAATATCAGTGAGATAATGGCAGTTGCGATTGCCTCTTTCGTGGGATTACCTCTGCCGATTCTTCCCCTTCAAATTCTTTTCCTGAACTTAGTTACCGACGTTTTCCCCGCGCTAGCTCTGGGATTTGATGAGGGCGGACCTTCTGTCATGGAGAAACCTCCGCGGGATTCGGACGAACCAATAGCCAGGAGAAAAGACTGGCTGGAAGTTGGGGGTTACGGGTTTGTACTTACTGTATCAGTCCTAGGAGCACTTGGCTTAAGTCTAACCTGGCTGGGGTTTGAGGTATCGAGAGCGGTTAGCGTTTCCTTCCTAACTCTGGCATTTGCGCAGCTGTGGCACGTATTTAACATGCGCGAACCGAATTCTAAGCTCTTGTTGAATCATATAACCAGGAATCCCTTCATCTGGTCCGCGCTCGGACTCTGTACAGCCTTGCTTTTATTGGTAGTTTATGTACCTTTCTTCTCGGAGATTCTCAAAGTCTATCCCCCCGGACTTTCTGGCTGGGTGGTGATTATTGCTTTTAGCATTGCTCCTGTAGGGGTTGGGCAGGGTTACAGATCTTTGAAAAGTTCACTTTTAGGGTGATAGAAAAGTTAGGAATTAATATTACAGATTCGAGCCAGGGGATCGAAAATTTGTCTAAATTCGGGATTTATGGTCAACATTCAGGCTCTTTCATATCTGAGGCGATATGATGAAAGCAGACGAGACAGACGCTCACTTCACTTCTATAAACGGTCCGGAGATAATGAGTAAATATTACGGAGAATCCGAATTACGGAGAATCCGAGCAACAACTAAGAGACGTATTTGAAGAAGCATCCGAGAACGCATCGGCAATAATATTTATTGATGAGCTAGATTCCCTAGGTGTCAAACGTGAAGAGGCAACCGGCGAGGTAGAGCGAAGAGTAGTTGCTCAACTTCTTTCTTTGATGGACGGCTTGAAACCGAGAGAAAACGTGGTAGTCATTTCCGCCACGAATAGGGTGGATACGATAGATGAAGCTCTACGCAGGCCCGGTAGATTCGACAGTGAAATAATGGTGGGAGTACCTGGAACCGAAGGAATAAAACAGATATTTATGATCCACACCAGAGGTATGCCGTTGGCCGATGATCTTGATCTGGACGAGTCTATCGAACTAACTTACGGATTTACGGGATCGGATATTGAAGCTCTCGCCAGAGAATCCGCCATGAATGCACTGAGACGTTTGTTGCCGGAGTTGAGATCTCCAAGAGGAGTTTTGCTCTACGGTCCTCCGGGGAAAGGTCAGACTTTAAGGTGTAATTTATCTCCGTCCGAGAAAGTTTTCACCTCTGCATTTTTAGTGTCAATTCTGTGTATTTTTATTTTTCCAAAAGCAAGTGAGAGAATCGCCCAACTTAGGTATAAGTCAATAACCTTGCAGCAAGGTGGAGCTTAACAACCCTGAGAATATAAAACTTGTTCTTTAATCACGAAAGACCAAGCCCAACACTCAGTGTCAAGCAAGTGCTGAAGGGCTTTCTCAGCAAGTGTCGGTAAAAACCCGCTGGATTTTGTATTAATTAACTAGAGACCCTATCCCTAATCTCCTCCATCATCTCTGGCTTTACCTGTTCCAGCACATCGGGTAGCATTGCCGGCAGAATTGCTTCCATGACTTCGGGAAGCAATTCTGGCATCATTTCCTCCATCGAGTCCGACATGTGAGGGACCTGGTGTTTAAGATACTCCGAGATCTGGGGAACCATCTTGGGCATGATATCGTCCATCAGCCGGGGCATCATGTAGGGCATGGCCCGCTTCATCATCATAAACATCGGTTCTTTTGACCTGCCAGGTAAATACCCCACCTGATCCATCCCTTTCTGCATGTAGGACGGCATTTCTTCCATCATCTCCGGTAGCAATTCCTCCATCATCTCAACCATACCGGGCAGCGACATCTGGTAAATCATCGCCTCGAATGCGTACCAGCCTTCGTAGACGTCCTGAGTCGGGTTTTCCGACTCGTAGCCCAGCGATTTAGCTACAAGGGTGCTGAAATCCTTAACGGGCATTGGTGAATCCATCTGTAACCCACCGACCCTGAGCTGGAACTCGCAGCATGGACAGGTAGTGATCAACTCCCCTGCTCCGGTATCCTCGGCCTCTTCCAGTCTCGAAGCAGCAATTTCGTCCGAGGTCTTCGGCTCTCCGACCCGCGTAAGTACGCTACCACAACAGAGCCCGTCCTCCCGGTTGTGTTCCATCTCCTTCAGCTCGACACCGGGCAGCGCTTCCAGTACCTCTCTTGGTGGCTCATATATTCCTGCGTGACGTCCTATGTGACAGGGATCATGCCAGGTTACATCTAACGATTGTTCTTCGGTAAATTTCAGATTGTCATTCTTTACCAGGTCGCTGGCAACTTCTGTAATATGCTTTACTTCGATGTTCCAATCTAACCCTAACTTTTCAGCCCACTCGTCGTAATAGTGATCCAGGGCGATGTAGCAACCAGGGCAGGAAGTTACCAGTTCCTCTATTCCTCTCTCCTTAATCTCTGAAATGTTGTAGCGGAGCGCATTTTCCCACTCACCCCATTTTCCCGAAGTCAGGAACGGAATACCGCAACAACCTTCATCCTGTCCCAGATAGGAAAACTCCACGCCACCTTCATCCAATATCCTTACGCCGTTTTTCGCGATATCGTTTTCCAGGAACGAAGCAGTACAGCCAGCCCAGTAGCCGACCTCGCCCTCTTTCAGAGGAGTTATTTCGTCAGGTACCCAGGTATCCCTTTCACTAGCCTTCTCAGCCCAGATATTTTTTTCAGCACCGTAGCTTCCCTTCATCATCTCGAATGCCGGGAAGGTCTGGTTATCCTTTTCGTCCACCAAGTAGCCACGAATCTCGTCCCACTCCTCCTGTATCGGAATACCCGCCTGGCAGACATCGTCGCATCGCTTACAAGTAGTACAGAGCAAGAAGGTGTCGACCATTTCCTGGTCCATTTCCACCTTACCTCTCATGTAGTCTTTGAGGAAGTTGAACTTCCCCCGGGGTGCCGAACTTTCCCAGCCTCGACCGTCGAAAAGGCTACAGACATCCCTGCAGTAACCACAGTTTACGCAAGAAAAGGAGTTATAATTCAAGTCGGAGGGAAGTTCTTTTCCTTCAGAAGGATTATCACTGAAGAACTTGCTAACTGCCTCAATCGCCGGTTCGGTATTCTCCGCTATCTTCATCCCAAGGTCGAGGAGGCTTGTCTGGCTCGGAATCAACTTGCCGGGGTTGAACAACTCGTCCGGATCAAATTTCTTCTTATAGTCACGAAAAGCCTTAACCCTTTCCTCTCCCAGCAGCTGGTCCGCCTTTTCGGTGAGATAGAGGCCCGTAGAATAAGGCTTACCTTCATGCTCGACGATCGTCTTCAGGACATTCAACGACTTGCTGAAGTCAAACGTGTAGGCCGGTGCCCGCTCGTCAGTCAACATAAAAGTCAACAAAGTAAGTTCGTCGCTCCCGGCAAAGTGGCCCTCTAGTGCAAGGTTCGGGTACTTATTCTCCAGTTCTTCCACTGCCGAGGTCATCGATTTGAACGGAACGACCCCCTCGCTGGGAACCAACGACGGGCCCAGCTGTTTCATTCTGAGCGGGTAGAACCGATCTTCCCATTCATCCCTGGCAAAGTCGTCAGAAAGGACGGTTCCTCCTATGTTTTCGGCTAGCTCATCGACTTTTGAGAGAACTTTTTCACCACCTGGAGAACGGAAGGCCATGAGCGTAAAATACTGCCCCCCTGGGACTTCGTTTCCTTTGGCCTTTCCCTGGCTCGCAATGTAGTTTGAGTTAGATATTCCCACGTGCCAGAGCGGTAGGTCGTCGGTTCTGATAATTTCGAGAAAACTGGATAGGGAGTCCAAAGAATCAAAAGACACCATCTTCGGGGCTAGATCACTATTTTCGTCGACTTCCATGGTCACCTCGCTAATAAAACCAGTTATTCCCTCGGCGCCCGAAACGAGATCGAGACCGTCGGAACCGAGCCTAGTGATTTCACCATCGGGTTTTACCAGTTCTACTTCCTTCACACCGTCCCTGACGTATCCGTTCTGAAAACTTCCGATTCCGGCTCCGCCCTCGGCAACCCACCCGGCCACTGTCGCACCTGGCGCACTACTGGGCATGATCTCGGGGTAAAGGCCCCGTTTTTCTAGCTCGGTTGCTAAGTTTTCCCATATCACACCGGGTTGAACGGTAACCGTTTTTTCCTCTTCATCTATCCCCAAAACTTCGTTCATTCGAGAAAAATCGACCACTATTCCGCTTTCAGCAGGAATAGCTCCTCCGTAGCCACTGGTCCCTCCACCCCTGGGGACCAAGGGCATGGAATGGCGGCGACTTGTCTGGCAAAGTTCGGTCAATTCGGAAGTACTAACCGGCTGAACTACCGCCTCCGGTACGTTATCAACGAACCGCTCGATCGGTTGAGGTAGAGAAGCCGAATCACGAGAGTAGAGTCTTCTTTCTATCTCGTCAAGTTTAACCCTCCCTTCGAACAGGTTTTCCAGCTCGCCTTTACAGTCCTTTTTCATCTATAGCTCCTCCCGGTTTTGTCGGATGAAAATAGTTAACAAACTCACTGACTTAACATATAATACAAAATCTTTACCTATTTTATCAATCCAAATTAAAAGAAGAGGTATTTTTAGAAAAAAGACAGAATATTGCCTGGAAAGAGCTACTGATTCGAACGGAAATAACCTACTTTGTTAGTTCGGTGAGATGTTCGGCCAGCTCGTCAAGCTGTTCCTGGTTGAGCTCGGATAGACCACTTATTATCTCCTCCAACCGGGCTTTCTTCGAGGCTGGAGATTCGTCGGTAGCTTTTCGCCTGGACCCCTCTGTATCCGATGATGCTTGACTCAACTGGAAGACGAAACAGCAAGGGGACACTCCCAGTGCTTTCGAGATTTTTGCCAGGGTTTTCAAAGACGGTTGTACTCGTCCCCTTTCTATTTTGCTAACGAGGGAAGTCGATAAGCCGGCCGTCTCAGCGAGGTTTTCCTGGGTTAAATCGTTATCACTTCTCAAAAATTTGACCTTTTTACCTATTGCTGACAGGGCTGTAAACTCAAAAAACACACTGGGGAGCTGGAGAGCCTTTCCCAGATCTCGGAGAAATTTTTCAGGTACGTTCATGCCGCCAGATTCTGCCAGGTCGATATAGCTTCTGGGCCAGCCGATAGCCCTGGATAGCTCCCCTTTGGTTAAACCCAGTTCTTCCCTCCGACTTGTCAGCAACTCAGGTAAAGATTTTACCTCGTCCTCGGGCGCTTCCAGGACGTCACGAAGGTGGTGTATTGGCAAATCGAGATAGGTAGAAATATTACAAAGAAGCTTCAGTGAAGGCATTTTCTTGCCTCGCTCGATTTCCGAGAGGTAAGAAGGGGTCACGCCCAAGTGGGAAGACACCTGCTCCAGTGTAAATCCCCTTGATTTTCTAACAGACCGTAGCTTGTCTCCAAGTGCTTCTAGGTTCATTCGAATCAATCCAGTTGGAAAATTACCTCTCGGCTCGCCTCAACTCTGACATATTATAAGGCCCGAAAGACTTGACATATTCGGCCATTACGGGCTTGGCTGCTTGGAATGTTTCCGTAAGGGAATGGGTAGTTTACCATCATGTTCTGCCGAAACTCGTTTTTTTCATTTGAACTAATCCCATTTTTTGTAAAGCGAATTAGTTTTCAAGGGTTTCTTCTACCGAAATAACGAAACAATCTGAAGTGCGAGGAAAACTGCGAACATAGGACCAGATACAGAACAAATGAAAACAAGCGACGTTATTCTTTACTTATCCATTATTAAGGACTTTAACCCTCAAGAAAAGTCGTCATAGAGTATATCTTCTTTATCGATCCCATATTCCGTTAACAGGTCTATCGTCGCATCCATCATGGGAGGTGGGCCACAGAGGTAACCCTCCATATTTTTTCCTTCCTCCAGGTAATCGTCCATAACTTCTGTAATCAAACCCACTTCACCATCCCACTCTGGTTGAGAGGAGTCAAGCGCAGGAACGTAATTAAAATTCTCGTGTTTTTCCGCTAACTCTTGAAAGTCTTCATGATAATAAAGATCGTCCAGGGTCCGGACTCCGAAAAAGAGCCAAATTTCTCTCTCTATTTCCTTCTCAAGAACCGAAAAGGCAATGGAGCGTAACGGAGCAAGCCCGACACCACCGGCTACTCCGATAATTTTTGCATCGGAAGGCTGAACGTAGAAATCACCAAAAGGACCGGTGAACTCCACTTGGTCCCCCTCTTCAAGTTCGTGTAAGTACGTGGAACCCAGGCCGCCCTCTATTAGTTGGACGTTCAACATAACCCTGTCCTGAACGCTCTCTTCGGAAGCTATCGAATAGGCTCTATCCACGGTATCACCGTTCGTCGGAACTTGAACCTGTACGTATTGTCCAGCTTTGAAATCTATGGTTTCGGGCTCTATCAGGTCAAAAATGATTTCTTTGATCGAAGGGGTAACGTCCCTGGTCGATATTACCTTTGCTTCAAATTTTTCAATTTTCAGATACTTCTCCTCAATTTCCACTTTCAAGTTTTCGCGTACCTTGACCTGACAGCTAAGCCTGACTTCGTTAACAAGTTCTTCTCTCGTAAGCACTGGCTCTTCCGTGGGTAGAACCGGTCCTCCGCCTTCTTTCACCCTCACGGTACAGTAGCCGCAGCTTCCCTGTCCTCCGCAGGCAGATGGTATGTAAATCTCGTTCTCCGTCAGAGCCTGCAATAAAGTCGTCCCGCCTTCGGCAACAAACTCTTCCGCACCTTTGTTTACATCGACGGTAACGTCCCCGTATTCAACAAACACCCTATTGGCGATGACGAGGATTCCAGCCAGGAAGGCAGCAACGGCATCGAGGACGATTATTGGAACTACATAAGCCATCAGACTACCTCACCAAAACTTGCCGAGGAAGCCCCACAGCTTGCTGTGGGGAGGAATCGGCTGGTTTTTGTCCAGCACTCAGTTGAGATAAGATACTTGGCTAGGGAGTGGTAAGTTTATCAAATTGGGCTAAGGTAACCGTGATATCCGAACTTTGGCTTTAACCAAGTTAGTCTCCTCAACTGAGTGCTGGGTCAATTCTCGTCTTTTAAGTTCTAGTTTGGATTAAATTGTTTTTCTACAAACCCCGTCCCTTGGGGCGGGGTTCTTGACTATTGGATTAAAACGAAACAACCTTAAAAGTTATCTTTATCTGAAACCCTCATCTCTCTTTACATGTTAAACGGCAGCTGTTGTAGGGCTTTGCTAATGTCTAGGAATTTATGAACCTGGGGTCTTCATCCTTTTGTAAAAGTGTTTGCATCAACAATAATGTCTCTAATATCTATTTCCCCTCCAGCTGCGGATATGCAGTTGCCACATCCGGAACATCCGTAGTTACCATATGTATCATAGTACTTCTGGAATTTATCGTAAAACATCTCTTTTACACGGCTGTCGGTGGGGTCGTCCGATTCTAGCTCCTGAAATATATCTTTTGTAGTCGCGCTATCCCATACCTTGTCAACTATCTCCTTTTGGTCATCCTCCCCCTGAATGCTCTGGAGGGTGAGAGAAGTGGGGCAAGCAAGCGTGTAAGCAGTGCAGTGGCAATTCTTTGTGGCGTATTTTTTCCAGAAAGGTGCTTCTCTAGGTACCTTACCGGTATTCGGATTAACTTGAAAATAGCTATTACTCGATTCAGCCTGATCCATCATCTTTTTTCTCCGTTTGCGTCTCAGTTCTATCTCTTCATCCGTCGCTTTTGTGAATAAATGGTTGTCTCGGTCAACTATCTTCTTTCCTTTGTCCGAGTTCTCCCCGACTTCAACAAGGATGTCTCCGTAATGAGGAAGAGTAGAGACATTGAGGTCAAATCCACTGGTAGGATAAGGCCGTCCACCCACCTTGTTACAAAAGCAGGTGTCAGTAATTTCCAGGCAGTCACACGAAATAATCGTCGTCTCTTTCCGCCGCTTCTCGTAGAAAGAATAAGATAAGTCCCCCTCTCCAAACGACTTATCGAGGATCTCCAGGGCCTTTATATCGCACGATTTAAGGCCAAGCAAAGCGAGATCTTTATCCTCCTTACCGGGTTGACCTTCCGGAAATGTGTGTAAAATGTTACCAGGTGGGAAGAAAAAATCCTGGCACAGGGCATCCATACTGCGACAATTCATCTGAAACCGAGTCTCCTGAGGGTCCCAACGGGTATACTCCCACCTACTTCGCGGTCCTTCCCTTTGTTGACAGAAAATTGGCATGAAGACGTAATTATCCTCCGCCAAATTGTTAACAAGCTTCTTCAGATCCCATTCGGAAAGCCTATAAATATCCATCTCGCCCTCCCAGTTGTCTATTAGCTGAAAAGCACTCCACGACGCACGGCACCAACATGAAACTAATACAATCTTCTCTGACCCAAAAATTGCCAAATCGAAGCCAAACTAATAGATACTATACTATACTTCATCACTTTTTAAAGAACTTGAACTAGTTCTTAAACAAAATCGAATCTAATGACTCCCTGGTTCCAGTTCCCCTGGGGGATACTTTTAACCTTCCGGGATTATTGAAAAAATATCACAATTGTTATAGGATAATAGATAGAATATCGTAAAGGTTCAAATATTTGATAATCTTTTCCTCACTGTAAGTAGTAGCTCCAAAATACTATTTATATTTATTTTGGGAGGTAACGGTGAAAAAACTAACTATCCCAGAACAGACAATAGAAAGGCTCCCGCTTTACTTGCGGCGGTCAGAAGAACTTAAGACACAGGGTGAAGAGGCGGTAACTTCTGACCAATTTGTTAAGGACCTACCGGGCATCAACTCTGAAAACTTGAGAAAGGACCTTTCCTACTTCGGGAACTACGGAAAAAGGGGCAGTGGTTACGACATACCTCGGTTAATCAAGGAGTTGAGAAAAATCCTGAAGCTGCATGTAGAAACCGATGTGATCCTGATTGGTGCAGGAAACCTTGGGACTGCTTTACTGACACATCAGGACTTTAACCGCTGGGGATTTAGGATTAGTGCAGCGTTTGACAAAAATCCCGGAGTCATAGGTAATGAAATCGGTGGTATTAGAATCCAGCCAATCCAGGGGATAGAGTCAAAGGTACGCAACCAGGAAATCGAGGTAGCTATGATAGCGGTTCCCGCCCCTAACGCTCAAGAGGTCGCGGATATGCTTGTCTCCGCGGGAATTAAGGGAATTCTTAATTTCGCGCCTGTATTACTTGAAACGCCACAGACGGTCAAGGTGATGCAACTGGATATTACTTCAAAATTGAAAGAATTAAATTACTATTTGAAAGAAGAATAGGAAAACTATACTCCCATTGAAGAGTTTGATATTACCTACACCCATTTCCTCCATTGTCTCCGTACTTTCTCAGTGATTCTTAACTCTTTTCATCGTTTTCTTGCTTCCGCCCTAACCCCCTAACTCACGAAGCCGATGCTTCCTTCACGCTCTCTCTTTCCACTCCACAGTTCTCGAGGAGTTGGTCGTTATCGTTAATGTAGTTACAGACCTTACAAATCCTTCTAGATAGATTTACTACCTCCTCATCTCTTATATCACGGGCCAGGCTTTCTAACAACTGACTGGTATGCTCGTCCAGTTTCGCTGTCCTTGCTCTTTTCCCGTTAATATACTGAGAGACTGCAGCTTGGGTCAATCCAAGTT
>JAIPHJ010000023.1 GCA_021735245.1 Candidatus Bipolaricaulota bacterium | reverse complement strand
AAGAACGAATTCCATGGTCAACTTAGCCCAATTAAATACGATTACCATATGTCCCCCAGATATCTCATCTCAAGTGAGTGCTGGACAAACACCGGCCGATTCATCCCCGCAGCAAGCTACGGGGCTTTCTCGGCAAGTGCTGGTAAAAAATGAAAACTTAAAATTAAAATTTTCACAAAGACTTGCAAAATATTTCTGCTTTGATAAACTTATGAAAACCTATGTTCAAAAGAAATGAAAAACTTTAACAGAAAAATTTCGACCAGGAGCGACGGAGTAAACTCTCGATTGATTTTCGCGTTGGACCTTTCCCTTCCTCTTTATTCCTTACCAAAATCGGAAAGAAGTGAAAGAAGAGATCAGCTCTACGACCAGGCACTTTCTACCCTCCAGGCCGTGGAAGATCATGTAGCCGCGGTAAAAATAAACTATCCGCTGCTGCTATCCATCGGTCCTGATCTTACCTCCGACCTGCTTGACGAGGTCGATATCGTGGGAATTGCTGACTTCAAGGTGGCTGATATAGACAACACCTCCAGGTGGATAGGGAAACAGGCCATGGAGATGGGGTTCGACGCGATAATCGCACATCCGTTTGTCGGGTACGAAAAGGGACTTTCCGGACTGTTCGAGGAAGTAAGGGACCAGGAAGGCGGGGTCATTCTCGTTATAAATATGTCCCATCCCGGGAGCAAGCAATTCATTACCCCCAATGCTGAGGAACTTGCGGATTTTGCGAGAGAGAGGGACGCTGACGGCGTTATAGCCCCGGCCACCAGGCCCGAAGAAGTCGGCCAGGCGCGGTCCTGGATTGGCTCGGACGTCCTATTACTCACCCCCGGTATAGGGGCTCAGGGCGGAAAGCCCGGAGATGCGATTGCCGCGGGAGCGGATTTCGAGATAGTAGGCAGGGCGATTTACCAGGCGGACGACCCTGGCGAATCGGCAAAGAATATCAAGGAGCAGATTAACAGGGTGAGTACCTAAATGGCCCCCGAAGGTTCGGAGATTTCGTTGAGGAGCCAGAAACTGGCTCCGGTGCTGTGGAAGAGCGGTTGTCTCGACTTTGGTGAATTTACACTTACCTCGGGCATCACCAGCCCTTACTACGTGGATTTAAGGTTGTTACCCTCGTACCCCGAACTGTTCGATATTGCAACGGACATGGCGGCAGATCTAGTTAGAAAGAGGGAAATCGACTTCGACGTAGTGTCGGCCGTGCCCACCGGTGGGCTCCCGTTTGGCACCTTACTCGCTCACAAGCTCAATGCTCCGCTGACTTACGTGCGGAAGCGGGGAAAGTCCCACGGGGAAGAGCGTCAGGTCGAAGGAAAGATGGAAAAAGGTGATAGGGCCCTGGTCGTCGACGACATAATCACCACGGGAGGAAGCGTAATAGAAGCAGTCCGGTCGGTCCGCGAGAACGGAGGGAAGGTTGACGACGTTCTCGTCCTGCTGGACAGGACCGAAGGCGGGGCTGAGAACCTGAGAGAAAATGGTCTGAACCTGAACAAGGTTGCCAATATAGAACCCCTTGTCGAGGAGCTGGAAACCAGGGGGGAAATTAGTTCGAAGATGGTTGGTAAAGTTAAGAAATATCTGGATGAGAGGTGATATTCAGTTGCCCAATACTTTCGCAGGGACTGACTTTATTACAATTCGTGATAAAACCAGAGAGGAACTCGAGATCGTCATGGACAAAGCCCGGCAGATGGAGCAGTACAGAAACGTCGGGACGGAATCCGCCAGAGGTCGTCTCATGGGAACCCTTTTTTTCGAACCCAGCACGCGGACGAGGATCAGTTTCCAGGCGGCGATGAACCGGCTTGGTGGAGACACGGTGGGTTTTCCGTCCCCGGAAGGATCGAGCGTCCAGAAGGGCGAGACGCTGGCCGACACCCTGAGGACGGTAAGTCAATACGTCGACATTATTGTTCTCCGACATCCAAGCGAAGGGTCGGCAAAACTTGCGTCGGAGTTGCTGGATATACCGGTTATGAACGGGGGAGACGGCAGCGCCAATCACCCGACTCAGACGTTGCTGGACCTTTATACGATAAGGAAAGAACTCGGAGGCATTGATGGAAAAACGATCACGCTAGCCGGTGATCTCAGGTATAGCAGGACCACGAGGTCTCTTGCGAGGGCGCTCACCCGGTTCGACGTGGAACTGATATTGAATTCCCCGGAACAGTTAAGGATGAAGGAAGACCTCCTGCTTGAACTCGAAGAGAGAGGGTTGAGTCCGAAGGAGACCGACGACCTGGAAAGCTCGGCGGCGGAAGCCGATCTAATTTACGCCACGAGAATCCAGAAGGAGAGGTTCCCCGACATCTCCGAGTACAAAAAGGTGGCTCACGCTTACGAGATAGATAGAGACCTGCTGGAGAAGTGTGGTGAACCTTTGCTGCTGCATCCACTTCCCCGGGTCAACGAAATAAATACCGACGTGGACGACATGGACAATACGGTTTTTTTCGACCAGGCCGGCAATGGCGTCCCCGTAAGGATGGCGCTCATTTCACTGCTGCTGGATCTTCCGGATAGGTGAAAGTATGACAGCCAACAAAGAAAAGATGAAGATCACGAGGATAGAGAACGGGACGGTTATCGACCATATAAACCCTGGTTCGGCCCTGAAGGTATTTGAAATTCTCGGTCTGGACGGAGACGAGGAAAACTCGATCACCATAGCGATCCGCGTCAATAGCGGCAAGATGGACGAGAAGGACCTGTTGAAGATCGAGGACAGGTTTCTTACTCCCAAAGAAAGCGCGATGATCGCGCTGATATCTCCCCGGGTCACGATAAACATAATACGGTCGTTCGAAGTGGACGAGAAACATCCCGTGGAGTTACCCGAGAAATTAACCGGTATTTTCGACTGTAACAATCCCAATTGCATTACCAACCAGGACCGAGAGCCCGTTGAGCCCCAGTTCGAAGTAGCAGAAAAGGAAGAGCTGTCGGTAAGGTGTCTCTACTGCGACAACCTGATGGACGAAGGACAGATTACCCATCAGTTGATTCAGGAAAGTTAGCGGGGGATCTGGCACTTAAGCTCAGTTATTTCGACACTGACGAACTTAATTGTCTATTCCTTATCCGTTACCTTGTCGCTTCCACGGCAACTGATTCAACTTTAAAACTCAGCAGTAGCCGAAATCCCTGCGGCCAGGTAAACGACAAGGGTGAAAGCTGGACCCTCCGTAATAATTGCCTGAGAGAGGACGGCAAAATTTAGCGAGGAAAGATGGGCAAAGACAAGTTAAGAATAAAAAAGATAAACAGTGTCAGAGAAGAAACACCTTCCGTAAAAACCTTCAAAGTATTCGATCCCCCTTCCGCGAGGTCCGACCCCGGCCAGTTCGTCATGGTATGGGTCCCGGGATCGGGAGAGATTCCCCTGGCGGTCTCCGGCGTAGATGATGATTGCGTGGATCTTACCGTTAAAAAAAGAGGCTCGACGACGGAAGACCTTCACGAGCTCGAGGTGGGAGGCAAACTGGGAATTAGGGGTCCTTACGGGAACGGCTTCTCGACACCGGAGGAACCCAGCCTGCTGGTCGGCGGTGGCTACGGTATCGCTCCCCTCCGTTATCTCCATCAGAAGTACTCGAGTGAAGTTAGGATACTCGTTGTAGCCGGAGCTTCAACGGAAGAGGAGCTGCTTTTTCCGGACGAACTCGACCCCGTAGCCTTATCGACGGAGGACGGCTCCCGGGGATTCGGAGGAACCGTGCTGGAGCCGCTGAAAAAGGTTCTCAAAGAAGAAGAAGTAGAAAAAGTGTACGCGTCCGGACCGGAAAAAATGATCCACCGGGTCCTGGATATCTGCCGGGGACGGAACCTGGAGCTGGAGGCGAGTCTGGAGAGGATCATGAAGTGCGGCGTCGGTATTTGTGGGTCGTGTTTGATTGACGGATTCCGGGTCTGTCAGGACGGGCCCGTGGTGGATCTGGACCAGTTGAAGGAATTAGAAGAATTTGGAGTCTGGGAGAGGACGTTTTCCGGAAAGAGAGAGCCAATCTGAAAGGGGAGCCCGTTGACCCGAAGGTTGAATCTGCGAAGCTCCAATGTCTATCACCGCGGGGAATTTCGGAGCCTGGCGGTAGGCATAGAGGAGGGACGAATTGCCGAGGTCGGGGAGACCGTCGGTAGCGCGGACGAAGAAATCGAGCTGGGTGATAAATTGCTTCTGCCGGGGGCGATCGACGCCCACGTTCACTTCCGCGATCCGGGCAATCCGGAGAAAGAGGACTTCCGGTCCGGCTCGAGAGCGGCAGTCCGGGGTGGCGTCACGACCGTGCTGGATATGCCGAACAACGACCCCCCGATAAAATCACCGTCGTTATTTCGAAAAAAGGCCCGAATCGCCCAGGAGAAGAGCCTTGTTAACTTCGGACTTTACGCGGGAATTCCGAACGATCTAGATTTGATTGAGTCAATCTGGCAGGAAGGACCGATCGGGTTCAAGCACTACATGGCGGAAGAGGACCCGGACCTCGAGGACCTTGCCGAGAAGGTGGACGAGATCGGAGCCCTGTTAACCGTACACGCCGAGGATAAAGAGTTACTTGATACTTCTCGGCCGAATAATCCGGAGGAATACCTTGAATCGAGGCCCCCCGAAGCGGAGGTAGCTGCGGTCAAAAAATTGACTTCCCACCCGCCGGAAAGACTTCACATGGCGCACGTAACCCTACCGGAGTCCGTTTCGTTAATAGGAGAAAGGGCCACAACGGAGATTACCCCTCACCACCTACTTTTGGCGCGCGAGGACCTGGACCTTTCCAATTTCGTTCCGGTATGCAATCCTCCCGTCAGGCGCCGATCCATGGTTGAAAAAATCCAAAAACGGTTCGCCCGGGGAGAGATAGATATAATCGCCAGCGACCACGCGCCACACGAAAGACGGGAAAAAGTTACTCCGGAACCGGAAAAGGGAAGCGCCGGTATTCCGGGAGTAGAAACTATATTACCGCTCAGTTTGACCTATGCCCGAAGTAACGACCTACCTCTAGCTTTTTTCGTAGAGAAGGTAACAAAAAGGCCGGCAGAGGTATTCCGCCTCGAAGGGCGGGGCGAAATCCGGGAGGGCTACTGGGCGGACCTGACGGTTGTCGATGGGTCGGTAAACCGAAAAATAAGGGGCGAGAAGTTTAGTTCGAAAGCTAAACTCACCCCGTTCGAGGGGGAAGAGGTATCGTTCTGGCCCGCGATGACTTTCGTGAACGGAGAGCTTATCTATCGCGAAGGAGAGATAATCGAAGAGGAACGGGGGAAGTTTATCTCGGGAGGTAGTCGTGGCTGAGGCCAAATCACTGGAAGTTGATCTTGCCGGATTGAAAATGTCAAATCCGGTGATACTGGCAAGTGGGATTATGGGGACCACGCCCGGTGGGCTTGCCCGGGTCGCCCGGGAAGGAGCGGGTGGTGTAACGACCAAAAGCCTGGGACCCGAGCCCAGAGAAGGTCATCCGGCTCCGAACGTAGTCAAAGTTACGGCGGGGTATCTGAACGCCATGGGACTGCCGAATCCCGGGGTGGAGGAGTACGCCGGAGAACTGGAGGAAGTCGAACTGGAAGCTACGGTATTTGGGAGCATCTTCGCCCACGACAGCGAGGAATTTAGCCGAGTTGCCCGGGTTATGGAACCCACTGTCGACGCTCTGGAGTTAAACCTTTCCTGCCCTCACGCGGAGAGCCTGGGGGCCGCGATAGGAACCCGCCCGCCCCTGGTCGAGGAAATAGTTTCGAGCGTGGTTCGAGAAGTGAATATCCCAGTATTTGCAAAGCTAACCCCGAACGTCTCGGATATCACGGAGATCGGCAGGGCGGCCGAGACGGCCGGCGCGGACGGTGTGGTCGCGATAAATACGCTGCCGGGAATGGCGATTGATGTGGAGACGGAGAGACCCATACTGGGCAACAGGTCCGGAGGACTGTCGGGCCCGGCGATCCATCCCGTAGCTGTAAAGTCCGCGTACGATCTGTACGAAGCCATCTCTATTCCCATCGTCGGCGTCGGGGGAATTGAATCGGGCGAGGACGTGGTAGAGACTATGCTTGCCGGAGCTACCGCCGTGCAGGTAGGAACGGCTATAGCTGATAGAGGCATGGGGGTTTTTCGGGAACTGAACTCCTGGCTAGCGGATTATCTGGATTCGCATCAGGTTGAGCTTTCCGAGTTGATCGGCGCCGCCCACGATTATTAGGGTTAGTTTGCAGTATATTAGTTCGCAGTTTACAGCAAAGAACTAACGGTAGTTATTTTGTAGCGGAAGTTTTTAGACTTCCACAATTAGACCGGGAAACGTGGAAGAAATCCGCCTCCCATCGCCGGACCGGAAGGTATCTCGCAACCAACCGCCCGAGCATGGGAGTTCGGGCTGCTACTATCGCTGACAGAACATAGCAGAGGGGGTCTCCGCCCCCGCTAAATGTTGATTTATTACTCCATCGAACCAGCAGCCCCGGCACGGGGACCGGGGCTGCTATTATTGCTGGACAATCCCAGCAGGGAGGGCTCCCACGCCCTCCCGAATCGTTGAGATGCCAACCAAAACGCCCGAGCGTGGGAGCTCGGGCTGCTATAATCGCTAACCAAGCATAGCAGATGGAGTCCCTGTGCTCCCGTTAGTACAGAACTTATTTCATTCTAGAACTACCGGCTGGGCTTAGGCTTAATGCAACTCGATTAGTAATCGCTTCTTTGGAGGATATCGTATATTTCCTTACGTGGTCCAACAAGAACAACGAGAATGGATTCCTCTTTTACCCTGTAGATGGCGCGGTACTCACCGCCAGGGGTGCCAAATCTATAGGAGTGTAAATTTTGCTTTCCTTTTAAAAGTTTGCCGAGATTAGGAGCTTTTCCTAACCGTTTGATCGCTTTGCCAACCTGTGACCTAATTTGAGGATCCAATTCCCGTATTTGGTCGGCGGCTTTGGGGCCATATAGAATTTCTTTTTGGTTACTATTCACTGAATAGTTCCTCGTGTGAAACTGTATTGTCTTTTTCAAGAGCCTCTTCGGCTTCCCGGACGTAATCTTCGAGGTTGGGCTTCCTTATAATCACCGTCCCGTTGTCTTTATCGCTTACTGAAGCAATTATAAGATCGTCTCCCGGTTCTAGTCCTAAACTCTTACGTACTGCTTTTGGAATGGTGATTTGTCCCTTCCGGGATAATTTAGAAGTTCCTATAGGCATGACAGTTCACCCCGTAAATATTTCTTTACTTTCTTTACAAAAGTATTATAGTTGAAATATAGTCTAAGTCAACCAACCGCCTCGGCACGGGGACCGAGGCTGTTATGGATTATCGGCGATAACCAAGCAGGTCCGGCTCCCACTGCCGGACCGGAAGGTATCTTGCAACCAATCGCCCGAGCGTGGGAGCTCGGGCTGCTATAATCGCTAACCAAGCATAGCAGAGGGAGTCCCTGTGCTCCCGTTAGTACAGAACTTATTTCATTCTAGAACTACCGGCTGGGCACGGGGGCCCAGCCGGTTGGTTGCTAACCCAACTCGGAACTCGGAACTAGCCAACCAAATACTACAAAGAGACCCCAAAACTCGAGAGTATCACGACAATAGCGGGCGCCAGCAATATCGCCGGCAGAAAATTACTCACCTTTACGTCTTTTATCTCCAGCAATGACAGTCCTATTCCGATAATTAATATCCCGCCCGCGGCGGACAGCTCGCCGACGGCCAGGGAATTTGAGACCTCTTCCGCTCCCAGACCACCCCGGGCGAAAAATGCAAGCAAGGTGATTCCTCCCTGGTAGAAGAAGAGAGTAAATACCGAGAACAGAACACCGACCCCGAGGGTCGCCGCGAAGATCATGGAAGCAAACCCGTCCAGTCCCGCTTTTATCGCCAGCAGTTTGTAATCTCCAGTCAACCCGTCCTGGATGGCCCCGAGGAAAGTCATGGGACCGACGGCGAACACCAAGCTTGCCGTGACGAATCCCTTGGTAAAATTGCCGTCGGGGGAGTCGACCGGAATCAGCTTTACGAATACGCGCTCCAGGTAGTCGCCCAGCCCGTCGAGCCTCGCCTTTATTCCACCCAGTTCGCCGATCAGACCACCCAGGACAACGCTCCCCATGGGAATGAAGATGTTCTGGGTGTCGAGCGCCATCCGGAACCCGATTATTAGAGTAATCAGGCCAAGCCCTTTCATCACGATATCCTGAAGGTTTTTGGATAGCCTTTTTCCCACCAGGAGACCTACCGTGCTGCCGATAATAACCGTTACGATATTGATTAAAGTTCCGGTTCCTATCATTTTTTGCGATATATTTTGAAAGGCTCCGGACTACCCTGCCAGGTAATCCTTGATACCGGCAATAGCTTGGTCTATGTCATCTTCGGTTACGTCCAGGTGAGTAACGAACCTTATTTCCCGTTCGTTGCGAGGACCAATCACGATGCCTTTGTCCTTTAAGAAATCAGCGAGATCCTTCGCGTTTACGCCGATCGAATCGGTTCTGGCGAAGAATATGTTAGTTTCAACGGGGTCGGGATTGAGTTCGAATCCCAGCTCTTTTAGTTCTTTCCATAACTTTTCCGCGTTCTCGTGGTCTTCCGCGAGCCTTTCGACGTTGTTTTCCAGGGCGTAAATTCCCGCTGCGGCGAGTATTCCGACCTGCCTCATCCCCCCGCCAAACCTCTTTCTACCCACGAGCGCTTTTTCTATGAACTCCTCACTTCCAACGAGCATGGAACCTACGGGCGCTCCCAGCCCTTTTGAGAGACAGAACATGACGGAGCTAAAACCTTCTACTATTTTACTCGGCTTGGTTCCCGATGCGACGGAAGCGTTGAATAATCTAGCCCCGTCCAGGTGAACCGGTAAGTCTCTTTCGTCTGCGAAATCAATAACTTCCCGGATCCCCTCGTAGGGATATACTTTTCCACCCTGATTATTGTGGGTATTTTCTAACGTTATTAATCCTGTCTCCGGGAGGTAGTACTTGTCCGGGTTGATTTCTTTTTTTATCTCCTCTACGTCCAGAGTGCCGTCCTCAGAGGGTATCGGTCTCGGCGTGACGCCGGAAAAAGCCGACATCGTGCCGAGCTCGTAATTGTAAACGTGGCTTTGTTTCTCGACGATCACTTCCTGACCGGACTCCGTATGAGACCAGATGGCAACCTGGTTTCCCATACTTCCGGAAGGAACGAACAAGCCCGCTTCGAAGCCCAGCAGCTCAGCAGCCATCTCCTGTAGCCTGTTTACCGTGGGATCTTCTCCGTATACGTCGTCACCGACCTCTGCTTCTGCCATCTTCTGGCGCATCTCCGGGGAAGGGCGCGTTACGGTATCACTTCGAAGGTCAATCTGGGTCAAAAGAATCACCTCAATGTCCAGAAACTACTGGTTATAACTTTCGATTATCATGTTTTACTTACGACATATAAAAAATCCAAATGTTTGTATCCGTCAAAAAGCTAGTTTGTTTATTTGCTAAAAAGACTAATCCAGAGAGGGTGGATATACAACTATGATTGTTAACCCAGCTTAATTAGGACGCCCCAATACTCACCGGGCGAATGGTTTGCAATCTATAAACTTTCCCGATAGGCAGGTCTTTTATGATAAGGTTGGGTAACGTTCGGTTAATTTAGGACCGATGTCCCTTCATCTATCGATAGGCGGGGCTTTCGAGGCCCGCTGTGACGGTTGGTGAAAGTGTAGAACTTTCTTCTTTGGTAAATTCCACGTAGATCCTACCAAAGTAAATAATTAAACACTTCAACCTCAGTGTACACCGAGGCTAGAAAGCCTCGCCTATCGTATCCATTGTCAATTGTACACTTAGACCAAAGTGGACACCGGGGGTAGAAACCCCCGGCTATCGGCATATTACTAGTCCGGGTGGAATGACCGCCAGTCTTGTTAGCAATCATAGCAGACCGGGTCCCCGTGCCCGGTCGATTTGTTGCTATAGCGACCAACGGAGCACAGGGACTCCTTCTGCTGTTTTAGATCAAAATATCTTCCAAGATTCATAGCAGCTCCGGTCCCGTGCCGAAGCGGTCGGTAAGTGCCTTAAAACAAACTAACACTAAACGGGAGCACAGGGACTCCCTCTCCTGTGTTTTGTTGACAACCCAAGTAGGCTGGGTCCCTGTGCCCAGCCGGTTGGTTCATATAGAGACCAACGGAGCACGGGGACTCCTCCTGCTGTTTTATACCAAACACTTGTTCTTAAACAAAAGCAGGCCGGGCGCCTCTGCCCGGCCGATTGGTTCAAGAATCACCCTTGACATGATCTATCTCATATGTTAAATTGATATAGATCAACAAAGAATATGATTAACATCATCTATGATAAAAAAGGTGAAAAAATGGAAGCCAAAAGTACCAAAACAAAACCCTGGGAAGCCCTCCCCATGCCGAAAGGCTGGAGGACTATGGGAGAGGTTGGCGAAAAAGTCAACGGTGAAAACGAAATCCTCCTGGAAGAAATATGGAGTGAATGGATGGCCTCCCATCCGCTTGAAGGAGGCTAAGCCAGTAGGTTAAGCCAAGAAGCAAATGTCGCCCTAATTAAGCTCTCGTTCCGGGGATGACCTCGGAGTCTAAAGATCGAGTTTGCTCCCCGTTTCTTTCAATTCCCTGCCAGATTCTATAAGTTCCTCCTCTTCATCGGAACTGAGATCGTGAGTAAGTGCTTTTTCTACTCCATTCCCACCGACTATACTGGGTAGGCCCAGAGCTACGTCCGTAAGTCCGTACTGACCGTTCAGCCTGCTGGTTACCGTGAGCATTTTCCGCTCGTCCCTTATTATTGCCTCCAGAATTTCCGCTACTGCAAGTCCTACGGCGTAGTTGGTTGCGCCTTTTCTGTCGATAACTTCGTAGGCGGCGTTCTTCACTCTCTCCTCGATGGACTCCTTAAATTCAGCCCTGTTACAGTTCCTATCACAAATCTGACAGTACTTGTCGAACGGTATTCCCCCGAAATTGGTGAGGCTCCAGGTAATTACTTCCCTATCTCCGTGCTCGCCGATCACGTAACCGTGGACGTTGGAAGTATTGATCTCGCAGTGGTCCCCTATGAGGTACCTGAGTCTCGACGTGTCCAGGACCGTCCCCGAACCGAGAACCCTTCCCCGGGGAAAACCGGAAATCTCGTCGGCAACGTAGGTTAGAATGTCAACGGGATTGGTAACGACCAGAACAATCGGATTATCAGCGTGTTCTTTTATCCGGGGAATTATATCCTTTAAGATATCGGCGTTCTCGCTGACCAGATCCAACCTGGTTTGTCCCGGTTTCTGGTTCTTGCCGGCAGTTATCACAATGACGTCGGCATCGGCACACTCCTCGTAGTTCCCGCTGGTAACCTTTACCGGCTTGACGAATGCCGCACCGTGACTGAGGTCCATCGCTTCTCCTTCCGCCTTTTCTTCGTCGATGTCTATAAGGGAAATCCGGGACGCGAATCCCCTGTTCATCGTCGCGTAAGCAATGGTGGATCCAACGTAGCCAGCGCCGATTATCGCAATTTTGTTTTTCATTCGATAGATCACTCCCTGTTAATAGAATGCTCCGTAATGATTATATGGCAGGGTTCAAGTTAATTGTTTTATGTCCGGCACGGGATGCTCCAACTGGAACTTTGCAATAACGGGAGCGCAGGGACCACCTCTGCTTGGGTAATTCCGAGTTTCGTGTTCTTAGGCCCAGGCTAACTGTAACCGGGGGATTGGTTGCTGACAGATCTTTTCAGGTTCCACCATCCTCGATAGGCGGATCTTTCGAGATCCGGTGTTGTGATTGGTGGAAGTGTTAAAATTTTTCCTTTGGTCCTAATCTCCCTTATTTTCGATAGGCAGGTCTTTCCAGACCTGCTGTTATGGTTGGTTGAAGTGTAGAATTATCTTCTTCGGTAAATTTCTCGCTTTATCGATAGCCGGATCTTTCCAGATCCGGTGTGGTGATTGGTTGAATTGTATTAATCTTTCCTTTGGTAAATTTCACGTGGTTCCTACCGAAGGGGATCAATCAACACTTCGACCTGTGTGTACACCGGGGTTTGAAAACCCCGGCTATCGGGATTAGCGTATTATTTATACTTCAACCCTATTAGCTCTAAAGAGAAATAAGATTCTTTCTGTTTGCAACCGAGTACCCAGAAACCCGATCAACATGCCCTCTGCCCCTTACCTGGCTGCCGAAATTATGTCTAAGTTTAACCTTTTCAAGATAAATAAGATTTGTTCTAACGGGAGCACAGGGATCCAGTTATCGCACCGTAATATTCTCGATAGGCGGATCTTTCCAGATCCGCTGTGATGGTTGGTAGAAGTGTGAAAACATCTTCTTCGGTAAATTTCACGCTTTCTTGATAGCTAGATGTTTCTAGTTGGTTCATATAACAACTTACAGTCGAACTAATAACAAGGCTCCATAGGTGTTCATTTCTTTCTTGATGGGAGAAAGAAAGAATGAGGGTGACCTTGCTAACAACAGCAGACCCAGTCTCTATAAACTCAATAGCAGCCTCGGTCCCCGCGCCGAGGCGGTAAGTTGATTTAGAGACCAACGGAGCACAGGGACTCCTCCTGCTGTTTTATACCAAACACTTGTCTTAAACAAGAGCAGCTCCGTTGCCTCTGCCCGGCCACCATCACTCTTCGTGCTCGACGTGCTCCAGGCACTGAGAGAACAAACCCGATACGTGCTGGTCGGCGAGCGAGTAGTAGACCGCCTTCCCTTCCCGCCTCGCTTTCACCAGGTTATTCAACTTCAATATCTTCAGGTGATGCGACACGGACGACTGGGAGGAATCTATCAAGGTAGTAATATCGTGGACGCACATCTCCTCGTTGGAAAGCAAATAGAGGATTCTTACCCTCGTGGGTTCGCTCAAAGCGCGGAATATTTCCGACTGAGAGTCGATTGAGGCCTGCTCCGGGAGACTTTCCAGTATATTCCTCGCCTCCGCCTCGGAGATCGAATGTAGGTCTGAATAATCTTCCTCTTTCTTGGTGCTCATTCTGAATATAGGTTAACCAATAAACTGGAATTTGACAACGAGACCCGATAGACATATTATTATATGAACAAACATAAATATGTTATGAGCTCCGCCGGGAGGAAATTTGAAGGAAAAAGATAGCTCGATAAACGAGGAAATAACGGTCGAGAGAATTCACTGCCCCGATTGCGCCGTAAAGATAGAGAAAAACGTCTCAAAAATCAACGGCGTAGAAGACGCTACAGTTGACGCGGGAAGGGGTAAACTGCAGGTCTCCTACAACCCTTCGGACGTAGACCGGTCCAGTCTCGAGCAGAGTGTCACCAATATCGGTTATAACGTAGTTCACGACGACGTGGACGACGGACTCTCCTGGAAGGAACCTGAAGTGGTACTTACCGGAATTGCCGGAATCCTTCTGGCGGCAGGGCTATCAGCCTATTTTTTCACCGATTCGATCTACCTGGTCGACTCCACCTTTTATTCCATTACGGTCTCTCGACTGTTGTTCCTGCTGGCAGCGGCTTCGGGAGGATATTTCGTCCTGCGAAGAGGATTCGCGGCGGCTAAGACTTTTTCCCTGGATATCGACTTCCTCATGACCCTGGCTATCATCGGAGCAGTAGGGATTGGAGAGGTTCTCGAGGCGTCAACCCTGGCATTTCTGTATCCGCTGGCGGAAATTCTCGAGGACTACGCTTCCGAGCGGGCTCGCAACTCGCTTAAAGAATTGATGGATCTATCTCCCCGCGAGGCTACGGTAAGAAGGGACGGAGAAGAAGTAACTTTACCCGTAGACGAAGTTGAAAGGGGAGAGACCATAGTAGTACGTCCCGGAGAGAAAATAGGCCTGGACGGGGAGGTCCTCGAAGGAAGTTCGTCCGTCGATCAATCTTCGATCACCGGCGAGTCGGTTCCGGTGGAAAAGGACGAAGGAGATGAGGTATACGCCGGCACTATAAACAAAGAAGGCTTCCTGGCGATAGAAACGACCAGCGACGCCAACCACTCGACAATTGCCAGGATAATAAAGCTGGTGAGAGAGGCGGAAAAGGAAAAGGCGCCGATCGCCAGGTTCGTCGACCGGTTTGCCGGCTATTACACTCCCGCAGTTACGGGACTTGCGGCTGTCGTAGCCGGGGCTTTTCCCTTCCTTTTCCCCGGTGGATTCGAACTATGGTTCCTCAGGGCGGTAACCCTGCTGGTCATTGCCTGCCCCTGTGCCCTGGTCATTTCTACGCCCGTTTCCGTGGTTTCCGCAATAACTTCAGCCGCAAAGAACGGGGTTCTAATAAAGGGCGGCCGATACCTGGAGGAGATGGGAGACGTGGACGTTCTGGCTCTCGACAAGACGGGCACGCTTACCAGGGGAAATTTAGAGCTTACCGAAGTGATACCCGGCAGCAATTACGAGGAGGAAGAAATCCTGCGAATTGCCGCTTCTCTGGAAAAAAGCAGCGAACACCACCTTGCCCGAGCCACTCTGGATAAAGCCCGCGAGGTCGGAACCGAATTAACTGCAGTAGATAATTTCACTTCTATTCCGGGCAAGGGCATAGAAGCCGAACTGGATGGGGAGCTATATCGGCTGGGCAAAGGGGCGCTTTTCGATCGAAACCACCTGGAAGGAGTGGACGAGCTTAAAAGCCGGGGCAACACTTTGGTCTACCTCGGTAAAGACGGAGAAACTATAGGAGCTCTGGCGTTTGGCGACGAATTGAAGCCGGAAGGAAGGAAAGTTGTAACTTGGCTAAAGGAGAACGGGATAAAGCCCGTTATGCTTACCGGGGACGACAGGTTGACGGCGCAGGAAATAGCAAAAGAAGCGGGAATAGAAACCTGGTACGCCGAGCTACTGCCCGAGGAGAAGGTAGATAAGGTAGAAGAACTGGCCCACGAAAACGGAAAAGTTGCCATGGCCGGAGACGGGGTAAACGACGGACCGGCACTGGCGGCGGCTGACGTGGGGATTGCCATGGGAACCGCGGGCACGGACGTGGCTATGGAGACGGCCGATATCGCGCTGATGACCGACGACCTGGACGGACTACCTTATCTGGTGAATATCTCCCGCCGGGGAAAGAAGACGATAAAACAGAATATAGGAATATCTCTTTTTCTCAAATTTACCCTGGGAGCAGGAGTTATCCCCGGGTTCGTAACCCTGGTCACCGCCGTACTGGTAGGTGACATGGGGGCAACCTTCCTCGTAACTGGAAACGCCCTTCGCCTGCCCCGGGTAAAACGAGAATAGGTTGCTATGGCCGCTGATCAAATACAGCAGAGGGAGTCCCTGCGCTCCCGTTAGTACAAATCTTATTTCACTTTTGAACTACCGGCTGGGCACAGGGACCCAGCCTGCTATAGTTGTTGGGACAATGATTTGATCTAAAGCAGCAGAAGGAGTCCCTGCGCTCCGTTGGTCTATATATCAACATTTCGACCGGGCAGAGGCGCCCGGCCTGCTTGGGTCATTAACAAAGTTCAGCAGAGAGGGCCCCTGTGCCCTCATTAAGTGTTGATTTATTTCTACATCTAACCTGCAATCCGGAGAGTGGACTTTAAATAATTTGTAATCTTGTCTAGCAGGGAGGGCTCCCATGCCCTCCCGAGTCGTTAGGGTGTTCAACAATCGCCCGGGCGTGGGAGCCCGGACTGCAATTTATTAATGAAATCAAAGTTCGAGGTTATTCATTTCCCCCCCGGTGGTGGAAAGAAAGAATGGGGGACGTTAACCCGGAACCCGGAACTACTCAAGCAGAATCAATCCCCGTGCTCCTGTTATCACAAAAACCCAGTCTCACATTCCTTCCGGAACGTTGCAGAAGATGGAAGGATTACCAGTGCACCAAATCGAGGTTAAAGGGAGAAAATTGCCTCTTGCCTTTCTCCACGGTAAAATAATTTTACGAGGTTAACCACAAAGAGGGATCAAGAATGAGTCTAATTATTCCGGACGAGATAGTTAAGGCTACACGAATGAGCGAGGGAGAACTTAGGAGGGAAATAGCTCTTCATTTGTTTGAAAAGGAGAAGTTAACTTTAGGTCAAGCCGCAAGCTTGGCTGACATGAGTCAGCTCCAACTCCAGCATTTACTTGCCAGCAGGAAAGTTACCATTCATTACGACGTTGATGAATTCGAAGAGGACCTAGACACCCTGGAAGAACTTGGGAGGTTGTAGGCAATTTGCTTGTCGTAAGCGAAACCTCTCCCTTAACTAACCTAATTGCCATCGATCGGTTACAGCTTCTATCTCAACTTTATGATACCGTAGTTGTTCCGGAGGCCGTATCGGAGGAAATAACTACTAATTCAGCTGGAGACGAGGCTAAAAAGGGTCTTATTGCAAAAAGTGAGTTCTTGGATTCAACAAATAAGTGCAACTTTTATATGGAGAAAAGAGTTTTTGGGGTTTCCTTTTGAGGCCTTTAGTCGATAAAATCTACAATTGATCCGGCAAACTCGTCAAAATCCCGGAGGTTTTCGGTTAATTGAGTATGAACTATTTCGTTGTCAATTTCTAAGTATTCGTGAATAAGGATATTCCTAAAATTGACCATTCCTTTCATCCGTTCTGCCAGATCATCCCCTATTATGCCTTCCCTAGAGAGGACTAAGAATATGTTTTCCTCATTATCCGGTATGTGTAAGTTCTGGCGAGAGATAATATAGTTTGCGATGTCTATACAAGTTTGAATAGTGAGCTGAAGTTTGCGCTCAACTATCGTCTGGATATCGTCGTCGTCGCGATACTCAGTCAGGCTGAGATCCTGAAACCTTAGCAAGCTTTTCTGATAGTCGTCTAACTTCTTCAGTCGCGCTTCGATCACGTTTTTGTCCATGACCTAATCCTTGCTCCTTTATACGTTTTTTCAAGTTTTCGAAATGGTATTCGTAAAACCTTTTAGATAGGTAGTATCTATTCAATATTTTGACCTCTAGTAACGCTCTTCTGTCGGGGTCGGGATCGTAAAGTAATTCTCCCCCCTGTAGGACCTGGAATTGGAGGAGCGGAGGTACCTGGTTTAGAATGACGAAGTCCAGGTCGCTTGGAAAATACTTTTTGAGCTTCGATAGGTATTTTAGTCTATATTTAGAGTATTGGTCCTCTTCTGCGTCATCACTCAGCAGCATTGCAATATCTGTATCGCTCCGAGGGCCCTGTTTTCCAGAACTCCTGGAGCCGTACAGGTAGAGTGCCAATATTTTATCGTCCTTTTCAAGTTCTTCCCTGAGTTTACGTTCCTCTTCTTCGTTTAAAAGAGGCTCCTTGTTCGTTCCTGTATCCGTCCTTTCCATTTTTATTCACCATCCAGAATCAACATCTTTGCTTTTGTGTTACATGATAACTTAGATTATCTAAAACCTCAAAAGAGTTTTACCAATTGCCCCGGCACTGCTTTTGTTTTTCGAAGGGGACCGAGGCTACTATTTCTGTTTTTGCAGTCAACACGGAACTAGGAACCCGGAACTAGGAACTACAGAAGCAGAAAGAACCCGCAGTAGTCCATTTAACTCAAACCTCCGGTGGTTTCTCCCACTCTTCCGCATTGTCCTCGGGGTCGTATCCCAGGACTTCCCTAGCGTGCTGGATGTCGTGCCACCTTCGGTCGTTATTGCTTACCCCGTAGAAAATATCGTATTCCACGTCTTCGTCCCGTAGGCAAAGACCTACCATCTGCGCCAGGTCCCGCCGGGAAAACCACATGCACTTCATTCTGGCTACCTGCTCCCGGTATTCGTCGTCGCCACGGGACCACTTACCTTCCGCTAGTCCTTTTTCCGCATCTCCGTAAGGATGGTCGTATTTCGGTTCCCTCGCGCTGCAGATTCGGAGAGCGTAAAACTTTATCCCCATGGTGTCGCTGTAGTACCGGCCAAGACTTTCCCCAAAACTCTTGGCCACTCCGTAATAAGAGTCCGGCCTAATCTTGGCCCTATGATCCAGCTTAAAGTCCGAACCGGGATAATATATATCCGGCGCGCGATCCCGTTCGTACATCCCGACCACGTGATTGGACGAGGCGTAGATGAACTTTTCAACCTCTTGCTCCGCTGCGGCCTGGAGCGTGTTATAAGTGCCTATCATATTGTTGTTAAGGACTTTGGACCACGGGGTGCTCACCGCCGGATAAGCGGCCAGGTGAATCGCGACGTCCTTTGATTCCATCGCGGATCGAACGGCTTTAATATTTGTAACGTCTCCAGATACCGTATTGAATTGTTCTGCGTTCAAATACGAGGGTCGTTCCGACCTATCGAAACAGGTAAAATCGTAATCGGGTTTATCCGCTAAATTCTCGAGAATTGCCGTCCCCACCTTTCCGTAACCGCCGGTTACCAGAACCTTTTTCTTTGGCATAAAACCACCCTCTTTGTTACAGACAGATGTTAGTAATTCTTCGTGCAATATTTCAATAATTTGGTCTAAAACGGCCTAAGGTGTCCCGCGCCCCCGTTATTGCAAAAATGCAGCTCTTGGTAAACATTACCGCACGGGGGGATCCAAGCTGCTGTGGCCGTTAACCAAACCTAGCAGAGGGAGTCCCTGTGCTCCCGTTAGTACAGAACTTAATTCATTCTAGAACTACCGGCCGGGCACAGGGACCCAGCCTGCTATGGTTGCTTACCAACCCTCTCATTCTCTCTTTCTCCCATGGAGGGAGAAATGAGTAGTGGGGTTTCCTTTTGATTAATTCTGCTACCTTATTTTGGCTATCGAACCAACCGGCTGGGCACAGGGACCCAGCCTGCTAGGGTTGTTGAGACAATGATTTGGTCTAAAACAGTAGAAGGAGTCCCTGTGCTCCGTTGGTCTCAATATCGACCAACCGCCCCGGCACGGGGACCGGGGCTGCTGTGTTATTTAAAATAGGGACCGAGGCTGCTATGGTTTTTTGAAGGGGACTCGGCCTGCCGATATCGCTCGCAAAACCAGCAGAGGGGGTCCCCGTGCCTCCGATAAATGTTGTTTATTTCTCCACCGAACCTACCGGCCGGGCAGAGGCACCCGGCCTGCTATTGTTTTAGAAACAGTATCTTGGTCTAAAACAGCAGAAGGAGTACAGTAAACAATTAGATATTCACAGTAAGTTAAGCCTTGAAGGGGTTTTCTTGAAAATTTTCCAATATCCTCTTGTAATTTTTCTCATGACAAGATTGAATTTACGAAACCGATTTTACTTTCTGACTAGCGTTATTCATGAACGAAAGAAACTACTTAAAGACAGGGAATTTGCTCAAATAGTTAAAGAGCAATGGAAACACTACGAGGAAGAACATGACTTTAATCTACATGCCTACGCTATTCTCCCTGATCACTACCACGCGCTAGTAGAGTTGAAAGGCGAGAAAGATATTTCTCAGGTCCTCTACTCAGTTAACTCCTATAGTTCGAAGTTGATAAATGAGCGATTGGAAGGAGAAGAGTATCGCAAAATATGGCAGGGTGATGCCTACGATGTAGTAATTAGATCGGAGAAGATGTATTTTCAGAAACTGGCATATATCCTATTCAATCCCTGGAGAGATGGTTTAATAGAGGATCCTTTTAGCGAATACCAGTTTAGTAATTTGGAGGAATGGTTTGAGACGGAAGGTAAGGAGTTCTTGGAGGACCTTTTTTCAAAATATAAACGTTGGAGTGAATGAGCGGGTTTTTTCTCAGGGTAGTTTTTTGGTAGCGACCAACCACCTCGGCACGGGGACCGAGCCTGCTATGTTTTTTGTCCAAACATCAGCAGGTCCGGCTCCCACTGCCGGACCGGTAGGCTGCTAACGTACCAATCGCCCGGGCGTGGGAGCCCGGGCTGCTATGATTTGTTGCTGGTACCCCAGCAGGGCGGGTCTCTGCGCCCGCCCGATATGTAGTTTGCAATCAACTGGGTAGAGATCAAATTGAGTCCGAAGTTATTCATTTCCCCCCGGTGGGGGAAAGAAAGAATGGGGGGGACGTTAACTCGGAAACCGGAACTAAGAACTATTAAAACAGAGTAGTCCCCACGCCCCCGTTATTGAAAAATACAATTCCTGGCGGACATTCCGCCCCGGCACGGGGACCGGGGCTGCTGTGTTATTTAAAATAGGCACCCGGCCTGCTATTGTTTTTGAAGAGGACCAAGGCTGCTATGGTTGCTGATCAAACCGAGCAGAGGGGGTCCCCGCGCTCCCGTTAGCACAGAACGTATTACTCTTTTAGAACTACCGGCCGGGCAGAGGCACCCGGCCTGCTATGGCAGCTAACAAGAATTACCTCTCCTCCCCAGCAGGGCGGGTCCCTGTGCCCGCCCGATATGTAACTTGCCACCAATTGCCCCGGCACATGGACCGGGGCTGCTATCGTTTTTTAGGTGACACAAACTGCTTCTAACTGACCAAAATAAAAAACATGCCGGGGAAAGAAATACTCGGCGGTAAGTTTTAGAAGGTTACCGGGCGGTCTCTAATGGGAGGAGACGCTTCCCGGAGAAAAGAAATTTGGAGGGTGTTAAATCTTTGAAGGATAACTTTTGAAGGAAATTTCGGCTAGTTCCTTTTGTCCTCGTACATCTTCTCGTCGGCTTCTTTCAGGGCTGTCTCGATGTCCCTGTCCTGGCTGGGACTCCAGAGTGTTATACCTATAGCCAGGGTCAGGGGGAAGTCGAGCAGGGAATTTTCCTCGTTCCACTCTGTTACTGCTTCTCTGATTCTGTTCGCGGTTGGGGCTACCCCGTGGTCTGCCTCGACCAGCATGATAAGGAACTCGTCTCCGCCGTACCTGACAACTGTATCGGTACTTCTTACGTTTTCTTTCAGCAGATGAGCCACCTCTTTAAGAACTTTGTCTCCCGTCTGGTGAGAGTACCTGTCGTTTATCTCCTTGAACCTGTTTACGTCTATCATCAAAAACCCGTTTTTATAGCCGTCTCGCTTGCTTCTTTCGATTTCCTTTTTCAGCGTTTCGTTGAAGTACCTCCGGTTGTAGAGATTCGTTAGCGGGTCCCTGATCGACTGTTCTCGCAATTCTTCTTCGAGGTCGATTCTCTCGAGTGTCTCGCGCAAATGCTCAACCAGGAGTTTTGCCAGGTTTACGTCCTGTTCACTGTACCTATCGCCGGTGGTAGATACTGCCTGGAAGGCCCCCAGTTTTCCTACTGGAATGCTAATAACCGATTTATGGTTCTCGCCCTCGGAAACGATCTCGGGTAAATCCTCTGCGTTTCCCCAGATCACTTCCCCTTCTTTGAGGCTCTTGCCGGCCAGCCTTCGATCAATTTTGGACTGAGGGTCTTTTTGGTCGGATAGCTTAGTGGAAAACGCTGCTAGAAACAAATCTTCGCTATTCCTGAGAAGGACCCCGCACGTTTCCAGCTCGAGGACTTCTTTCCCGGCTTCCGCAGTAGTTTCGCTGGCATCGTTCTTATTCTCGCACTCGAAAATGTCGTAAGCCCTGCTATGGAGCTCCTTAAGCCGGTCTCTTTCCTCCTTGATGTCTTCTTCGAGCCGGTGTCGTTCAGACACGTCCCGAACTATCGCGTGCACGTAAGTTTTCCCTTCGATCACCATGGGACTATTGCTGATTTCGGTGTATACTTCCTCGCCGTTTTTCCTCGTCAATTTAATTTCGAACAGGATGTCCTCGCCGTTAAAACTTCTTTCGTGATACTTCTCTACTGGCTGGCGGTTTGGTTCCTCGTGGAGGTCGGTAACTTTCAGATCGAGCATTTCTTCCCTTTCGTATCCAGTTAACCTGCAGGCGGATTTGTTAACTGCTATTATGTGGCCACCTCGGTCTGACAGGAAACAAGCCTCAGGCATAGAGTTGATTAGCCGCCGGAAGCTAGTAAGAGAAATGTTCGGTTTGTTTTCTTTCTCTTTTTTCTCCAATTTAACCCCCTTTTTAAATTGTTAGCGGTTGTTTTTGCAATAAACCTACAGAACCTGTAGTGTTAATCAATCATGCATAAAGAACTGCTTTTAGTCAAGCGTCAGAAGGCCAAAGACCTCTACGATGACGGCTACTCGATAAACAAGATTGCCGACAAGTTGGTCTCCAACTGGTCGTCGGTCAAAAAGTGGATTGAGATGGAGGACGTAACCGTTGATAATAGAGGATGGGAGAAGGGTAACTTACGGGAATACAACCAAGAAGTAAAACAACGAGTAATCGAGATAAGAAAGAGACTACGTAAGGAACAAAGTTACTTCTTCGGACCTCAGGTAATAAGGGCAAACTACAAAAAGCTTTACCCGGATGAAAAGACACCAACCATCTACTTCATCGCCAAAACACTGCGGGAGGAAGGGATGACTACCGGTAAAGACAACACGCGAAAAGAGGACGGCTCCGAGTACATGAACTATCCCCAACGGACACTGGACAAATTGGGTAAAGTAGTCGAGGGAATAGACTTTATCGGCCCCCGCTACCTCGAGGACCAATCACAAGGAGTCCACTTTTTAGCAAGAAAGTACATCCGTCCTTACCAGTACGGTCTGATGACCAGAATCGAAGGACAGACAACTGACGAGGCGTTAGAGGTACTGATAGAGGACTGGAGGGACCATCCCCTCCCGGAAGTGCTAAGACTGGATAACGACCCCTCGTTTGGCCTCTACAGGAGACACGACAGACACATTGGCAGGTTTCTCAAAGTCGTACTTAACCTGGGGATCACCCCCATATACTCCGCCCGGTCCCAGCCGTGGAACAATGGAAACACCGAAGGCTACAATTCGGTATTTGCCAGGAAGTTCTGGGAGAAGTTAAACTTTTCCGACGAAGAAGAGATAGATACCGAGATAAAGAAGTTCAACCTGGAGTACGAGAAGTACAACGACTTAGTCGGAAACAATATAGATCCGGAAGAGATAGAGGATGAAACTTTACCCGAGGACTTCACGTTAACCCAAAACCTGCAAAGCGAACTAAAAGACGATCTAGAAGATCCTACCATATACTGGCTCAGAATAGTCAGAAACGGTACGGAAAAAGCAAAGAAGAAAGACAAAGGTAGCGTAGATATACTGGGAGAAGAGATAGAAGTCCCAAAGCCTTACGTCAATCAGTTCACTTTAAACAAGCTAAAGCTAAGAAATGATGAGCTGTCGATAATGGTCGAGAAAGAAGATGGCAAACTAGACACGATAAAACAGCAAGAACTGGAGGTAGAGAATGTCGACTTTGACGGTTAATTTAACTCTGTACCTTTATACCAGAAACAACCGTTAGCACCCACTTCAACCTGTTCGTCTCTTGCTTCCTTTGACCGGACGGGTTTTATCGTTACTTCACCCGCGTTATACCACTTGTTAGTTCATTGGAGAAAAACCGAACTATTTAATTCTTCATGAAACACGCAATATTCGTATGGGAAGCCCTTAGGCTTCCATAAACCTCACATTGTCAGAGGGGCCGCCTCTTATTGCCGGACCGAAAAAATCGTTTGTGGCGTTCCATAGCAGGGAGGGCTCCCATGCCCTCCCGATACGTGGACACGATTACCAACCACCCGGGCGTGGGAGCCCGGGCTGCTATGAATTTAGGAACAATTTCTTGGTCTAAAACAGCAGAAGGAGTCCCTGTGCTCCGTTGGTCTCGCTATCGAACGAACCGGCCGGGCAGAGGCACCCGGCCTGCTTGGGTCGCTAACAAAACACAGCAGAGGGAGCCCCCGCGCTCCCGTTAGTACAGAACTTATTTCTCTTTTGAACAGCCGGCCGAGCACGGGAACTCGGCCTGCTTGGTCAAAATGCAAAAGTGTAAAAATCCCGATAGATGAGGCTTTCGAGCCTAGGTGTAGACTTAGGTCGAAGTGTACAATTGACAATAGATTCGATAGCCGGGGGTTTCTACCCCCGGTGTACACCGAGTTCGAAGTGTTTTTTATTCACCTTCGGTAGGAACCACGTGGAATTTACCGAAGGAGACAGTTTTACATTTTTACCAACCGTCACAGCGGGCCTCGAAAGGCCCGCCTATCGAGAATGTTATGTAATCCCGTTAAATCTACCAAAGAAGAGGGTACTACACTTCTACCGACAATTACAGCAGGCTTGGAAAAGCCTGCCTATCGAGATTAAGGGATATTAGGGCCGAAGAAATATCTTAACGATTCAACCAACCATCACAGCGGATCTGGAAAGATCCGCCTATCGAATTATTGGATGTAGAAAAAGACCGTGCGCAACCGTTATTACCGAATCATTAACATAGCAGGGAGGGCTCCCATGCCCTCCCGATTCGTTGCTTATCAACCAACCGCCCGGGCGTGGGAGCCCGGGCTGCTATTCATTAATAAAATCAAAGTTTGAAATTATTCATTTCCCCCCTTTGTGGGGGAAAGAAAGAATGGGAGGCTTTAACTCGGAACTCAGAACACGGAACTAAACAAAAACAGCAGAGGGAGTCCCTGTGCTCCCGTTAGTATAAATCTAATTTCACTTTTGAACTACCGCCTCGGCACGGGGACCGAGGCTGCTATGGTTTTTTGAGGGGCACCCGGCCTGCTATTGTTTTTTAACTAGAACTATTCTTCCTCGCTCTCGTAGTAATAATCGTACCCGTAATACCCGTACCCGCCTTTACGCAGACGGACCTTGTTGAGCACGGCTCCGAGAATCCGGGCTCCGGCCCGTTCGAGCTGGCCCGTGGCGGCCTCCACGTCATCCGAGCTCGTCTCCTCCGCGCTTATAAGAAGCAGGGTGCCGTCCGCTACTGAGCTCAATATGCTTGGATCGGGGGTAGAAGTCACTGGCGAGGAGTCGAACAGAATGACGTCGAACCGCTCTTCCAGCTTCCGGATCGTATCCTGGAAACCGTCCGAGTTCAGGAACGCCGCCGGGTTCGGAGGTGCGCCTCCGGAAGGTAACACGAAGAGGTTCTCCTGGCCCTTGCTGTTTCCGATGAGGATTTCTTTCAGCTCTTTTTTACTTATAACTCCTCTGTCCTCGAGAATATCCGCTAGAGTCTTCCTCGGGGTTTTTCCTTCTTTTACTTGTTCTTGATAAAGGGATAGAGCTTTGTCGTACCCGGTTTCTTTTATATCGCCATGCTCCAAGAGTATTTCCTTGACGTCTATACCAATCGGATAACCTTCCCCGATTATGGGTCTCTTTATGGCTTCATTCTGGTCAATCTGACCCATCGTGAGCTGTAACAGCCCCTCTTCCTCGGGTAGGTCGAATATATCGGCAAAAGCGTGTTTCCTGAGGTCCGTGTCCATTATCAGAGTATCCTTGCCCATCTGGGCGAAAGTCATTCCCAGGTTGATGGTCGTTGTAGTTTTTCCTTCTCCCGGGATGGAAGAAGTGAGGAGGATCGAATTGAGAGGCTCGTCCACTGATAGGAACCTGAGGTTTGCTTCCAGGGTAGTGTAGGAGTCGACGACCCTGGATTTTGGCCCGAAGTTCGTTATAAGTGTGCTCCTTATCTCTTCGATCCTGTTGCCGGTTCCGTCCTTTTCGATGTTTATAACCGAGCCCAGGTTCGTCAGACCGAGCTGTTCTACGTCTTCGGGCGAGCGCACCGAGGTATCCATGTATTCCCGCACGAACGCGAAGCCCGTGCCGACCGCGAGTCCGAGGACGACCGCGAGCAAAATGTTCCGTTTTTTGTTCGGTTTTATCGGATATTTCGGCTGGCTCCCGCGCGAAACCACCCGTACGCCTCCCAGTTCGCCGGCCTCCGCTATTCTGGTCCGTTCGTACTCTTTTCTCAGGAGCGTGTAAATTTCCTGGTTAATGTCGAGATTTCTCTGGTACTGGAGGAGCTGTAGCCCGTGTTCGGCGAGCTTGTCTATTTCGCTCTCGATTTTCCGGTCGATTACCTGCACTCGGTTTTCCGCCGCTTTCACTTCCATCTCAGCTTCCATCTGGGAAGTTATTAACTCTTCGTACCGGGGCAGCATTCCCAGGGCGGAGAACTCTTCCGTCGCAGCCTCCTGGTACTGCTTACGCTTCTGTTTTATCTGATCGGCGAGCTGTTGGGCCTTGGCGTAATTTTCCTCCTCCAGGTATTCGGTCCTTTCTTCTTCCAGCTCCTGGATATCGTTTCTTATCTTCTTGACCTGGATGTATTTGTCCTGAAGCTCGTTTATTACTTTCTGACCCTCGGCACCGAATTGTTCCTCGAAAAGTTCTTGCTTGACCGTGGCGAGCATCTTGTTTATCGATTCCAGCTTGTCCTCCTTGTCGGCGAGGGTGACCTCGGCTTCGGCTTTCATTTCTTCCAGTTGGTTTAACTTCTTTCTTATTCCAGATTCTCCCATCATGAGTTCTGTTTGTTTCTGAAACTGCAATGCCTGCTTCTCCGAGGACTCGAGCTGGTTCTGCATCTTCTTCAGTTGCTCGTCGAGGAAGTTCTCTACCTCTCCGATGTCCTCCCGGGAAGTCTCGAGCTCTTGTTGTTTGTAGGAGTCTATAATGGCATTGGCTACGATCTGGGCGCTTCTGGGAGTGGCGCCAGTAGCCTTGACCTCTATGATATCGGTATCCGGAATTGCCCTGGCTTCCATTCTTTCCTCGATATCCTCCGTGGTAATGACTCCCTCACGGTCCATTTCGTCCCCGTTCCCCAAAGCGCTTGCAATGAGCGAGCCGTCGGACCGCTCCCGCTCCCGTATTCTGACGAATTCCTTGTTGTTTTCCAGCAGCTCCTTTGCTCCCTCCAGGACCGGCTTGCTCTGGATAATTTCCAGCTTGTTCTGGAGCTCGTTTTGTCCCCGTGCCTGGAGGGGGTTCTGGACGAAGCTAGCGAGCTCGCCCTGGGACATCTTGCTCTGTTCGAGCATAACTTTGGCGTCCGACTGATAGACGGGATCCGTCGTGTAGGTAAAGAAGACGGTAGCCCCCACCACGATGATGAACGAGGCGATAATATACCACTTGCCCCGGGTAATCACGCCCCAGATTTCCCTGAGATCCAGTACGTCTTCTTCCCTGTCAGGTCCACTTAACTCGGAAGAATCAGGCATAGTTTATTACCTCGATTAGTTTAAATTTATAGGTTAATTGGGTCATTACTTCAAATTACGGCCGGGTAACTTGGAATATTTATTACTTTCTCCTATTTGTGGTGTAGCGGAGGTTTTTAAACCTCCATTAGCCTCCATCACCAGCAGGCCCGGCTGACCCGGCCTGCTTGGTTAATACCCGATAGCCGAGACTTTCGAGCCTCGGTGTACACTTTGGTCAAAGTGTAAAAGTGTGAATATCCCGATAGCCGGGGTTTTCAAACCCCGGTGTATATCTAGGTCGAAGTGTTTTGTCATTTACTTTGGTAATAATGACGTGGAATCCACCGAAGAAGATAATTCCACACTTCTACCACTCATCACGGCAGGCTTGGAAAAGCCTGCCTATCGAAGATATGGGTATATTATAACTAAGGAAAGATTTAACACTTCTACCAATCACAACACCGGATCTGGAAAGATCCGCCTATCGAATTCCTGGATGTAGACAAAGACCCTGTGCCCCCGTTATTCCCGAATCATTAACATACATAGCAGGGAGGGCTCCCATGCCCTCCCGATTCGTTGCTTGTCGACCAACCGCCCGGGCGTGGGAGCCCGGGCTGCTATTAACGTCATCACCCTCATTCTCTCTTTCTCCCATCGAGGGAGAAATGAGTAGTGGGCTTTCCATTTGGGCTCTTTGTTTTGCAGTCAACTCGGAACTCGGAACTAGGAACTACTAAACAGAGGCAGTCCCTGTGCTCCCGTTAGCACAGAAATGTCTTAGGTAATTCTGTGAACATCCCGCTATATAAACCTAAAGATCAGGAAGAAAGTTTAAGAGGTAAGCCAATTCTCTACTGGTACATCTATATAATTGAAGTGTTTATCCTCACTTAGAATCGTCAGGTGTCGCTTTAAGTTTTCGTCCCCTGCCATTATCTTACTGGCATGGTTTGTATCAAGTAAATAATCAGCCATGATTAATTATGGTTTTTAAGTTCCATTTCTCGCATCTCCTGGATGTCTCCGAGTAATTCATCGAGTTCCCCGTTCTCAAATGAAGCACCACCAAATTGTTCAAGAAGCGCTTCTGGGGAACCACGATTCGGGGACGCAACCCTATCTTTTCGAGATAACAAAAAATCCGCAAAATCCTCGACCTCTTTCAATTTATCCTCGGGTAACTTCTCCAATTTACCGGCCAATTCCCGTAAAATATTTGTCTCCTTGTCCTCAGTGGTACTCAAATTTAACCACCACATTCTAAAAAAGTAGAAAGCTAATTTCACCTTTGAACTACCGGCTGGGCACGGGGTCCCAGCCTGCTATTGGGTAATAAAACCAAGGTTTGAAGTGATTCATTTCCCCACCGGTGGGGGAAAGAAAGAATGGGGGGGCGTTAACACGGAACTAGTTAAAGTGGGTCCCCGTGCCCCCGTTAGTACATTCCTCTTAAATTCATTTCCCCGATAGCCGGGGTTTTCGAACCCCGGTGTACACTGGTGTCGAAGTGTTTTGTCATTTACTTCGGTAATAATGACGTGGAATTTACCGAATAAGATAATTCTAAACTTCGACCAACCATCACAGCGGGGCTTGAAAGCCCCGCCTATCGAATTCCTGTAAGTAGGTAATTGCTATCTACTTTGTGTGAAAGTTGTTAACTTGATATTGTGACGTGATAAAGTTGTTTTGTACCGGGTGTCTTCAGACCTCCAAAACCCCCCTGACAAACGTGGAAGCCTGAAGGCTTCCTCTACTCATACAATGGTCTAAATGCAATTGTTTTTGTTTGTAAGCTGCTAACTGTGAACTGTATACTGTGAACTTAAAAATTATTCAGGTAAGAAGTAAAAGCAACGACAATAAACCGACAACCCCACCCACGATCCATGGAATTGGGTTGTTCTCGTAGTTGTCTTCGGCGGATGCTTCCGGTGTTTTGGAAGAAGGTGTTTCGGTTTCGGGTGTCTTTTCCGAAACGCTACTTTCAGTATCGGTGGGCTCTTTTTTTACTTCCTCTTCTTTCTCCGAGGGGCTCTCAGTCGTCTCCTCTGTTGACTTCGGCGGTTCCTTCGCTTCGGTTTCTTTAGTTTCGTCTTCTGGACTCACAGTGCTTTCTTCGCTGCTAACATCTTCCTCTTGATCAGGAGCGCTTTCCGAAACCTCCTGAGTTGGTTTCGTCGATTCCTTCTGGTCTGTTTCTTCGGTTTCTGGCGTTACCTCCTGTAATTTCCCTGCGTTACCAGCACTGCCGGCTTCTTCCTCCTGGTCGTTCTCCTGACTTTTCTCTTTTTCCTCGGATCCGCTTTTCTCACTCGGGGTCTTACTGAACTGACCTTCCTGCCAATAATTTCCGGTTAGGATCGGGTCTTTGCCGGTTGTGTTGACTATGTTGCCTTCTAGATTCTCGTATATTTTGTTACCCTGAATCAAAATGTCCTCTACCGCCATATTGGGGAATTTGATAATCCCTTCGGTGTTGGAAGAATAAGTATCCTGAATCTTAACCCCGACGAGGTTATTTAGGATGGTGTTGTTGGTTATTTGGCCGGCGTCCCGGCTCATTATCCAGCGGATTGCCTCTCCGTTGTCTTCTATTACGTTATTATCGACGAAGACTTTACCCCAGCGGTGGCCAACGTAAATTGCAATGGGGTTGTCGTTGATCTCGTTGTTTCTAATGATTACCCCGGATGGTTGCTCTTCATTATCTGAATCTTCCGGGGACTGATCGTTTTGTGCTCGGGCTTCCGGAAATGGTAGGAGGAAAAATAAAGCTAATATACAAATAAAAGAATTTAGGAAGATCTTTCTTGAGCCGCTCATTATTTAGCTGGTTTAAATCTGTTCCAGCGCGGTATGTATCCCCGCAAATGCGTTATCATTCACTATGTTTTCTTCAATAAGAATATTCAAAACTCCCCCCGCTACTCCTCCAGCTTCACCTGCAGCTTCTTCCTCACTCAGACCTACTCTCACTCCTACGGCTTGTGCTCCCTTCGTTTCCACGCCACCAGCTGCACCGGCAGGTGTATAAGTGCCGTTCGCGGTTATCTCGTTATTCCGAATGGTAATGTTGTTTCCCTGGCCCTGTAAGTTAATGCCGTCTCCACCGTTAGAGCTTATTTTGGAGTTGATTATATCTACGTGATTGTACTCGGTGTTTTCACCGGAAAAATTGAGCCCGTCTCCCGTGTTTTGCAGCACGGCTAGGTCCTCGAACGTCAACCCGACGGTTTCACCTCTTACTGCGACTCCATGGCCTGGTCCGGTAACAGTAAAGCCACTAAGTGCGATATTAGTTGAACCTTCCACAGTTATTTGTCCTTTGACGGTCGTAAATTCCCTTAAGTCCTGCGACTGAATGGATATGTCCTTTTTCCCCGAGATAACTACGTCTTCTTCGTAACTTCCGGAGGATAATATAACGACGTCACCCTCCTGGGCCGCATCAACAGCTGCTTGAATGGACGAGAAGTCTTCCGGCACGAGCAAATTCTCCCCGAAACCGACGACGGATAAAGTGATCAGGAAGAGGGCAATCAAACCCCAAACTCCAAGTACCTTTTTGCTCATCTTTATACCTCCTTTAAGCCTCGAGGCACGGTTCTTTTAACATACAGCTTCCCCAATATTTGTTAATACCAACAACTCCATTATAGTGTTTAATTTCGACCCTTACAAACTGTAGGACTTTCGCTGGTCATTGGCCGAATTTAAATTAAAAAACGCATCAGGCCGGTTCCCTATTTAAAAATAATAGCAGCCGGGGCCCCCGCGCCCCGGCGATTTGTCCGCAGCCCGCAAAAAAATATACACTTAACGGGAGCACAGGGACTCCCTCTACTTGCCTTTCTACGGAGCCCAAGCAGGCCGGGTCCCTCTCTTAACAAAGTCAACCCCTACTGTGGAAAGGGAACACTCCTCGGGAGTCACACCTCACCTACCACAATTTGATTCCTCGCCTTCATATCACCTCCTCATGGTTTCAATTTTACTGTCCTCTAATTGATCAACTGCCACCGGCCTCTGAGACTTCAGGTAAGGGTAAGCCAAACCTCTCACTTAGGACATCTACTCCGCTCAGTAATTGCCGTAACGAAGCAGTGTCAAATCTGCTACATAGGGCATTTGACCTCACCCGGTTCTCGAGGGTGCTTCAAGACTGCGCCAGGGCCTCAGTAAAGGGCCAAAGGGACCCGAGGAAGTCACCCTCGAGGCCGTGGTGTCGATCATCTCTTCATCCAACACTCCTCTCTTCTGGTCAAACGGTTTAGTTTCTTAGTTCATACTGGCCATAGATCTTTGAGCTTTTAACTTGTCCACGTCAAACAACAGGGTGGAGTCAAACTCTTTTCCTCTAGCCATGTGCCACAGCCCCTTTAAGTACTTTCTCATCAGGGCAACTGCGCTTACGTTCTTGTCCGCCTTTCTTGGGCCACCATCTCTTTTTACTTTGTTTCGGTGCCAGGCCTGAAAGAGGGGGTCGGTGTTTATCTTCCTCCAGGTGGCAAGGTACAACGAGGCCCGGGCTTCGGCCGGACCCCTCTTTGTGATACGGAGGGGACTGTCGTAGGTTCCGCTGCTTTTCTCCTTTAAGTTTAGGCCAAACGCCTTGATCAACTGATCTACATTGCGGTAATCCTTAAACGATCCCAACTTGTCCCAGAAGACTGCCG
>JAIPHJ010000022.1 GCA_021735245.1 Candidatus Bipolaricaulota bacterium | reverse complement strand
GAGTTCCACGCCGGGGAATTCACCTGCGGTTTTATCGAACAATTACCAGAGAACGGCTTTAGCTACTCTCAATATACAACATAAAGGACGATAGTAAGCCGGGCTCCCACGCCCGGCCGGTACGTCCGATAAGACCTTCGGGCTTTTTGGGCCGAGATCGGAAAGTGCAATTTCCCGGCTGGGGAAATTGATTCCTGGTTTTATCGAGCGGTTTCCGAAGTGAGGATTTTACACGTAAATGTGAGATTATACCCCGGTGCGGTGGTATCAACTTGTTCCTACCAATCTACTTGGCTAAAATTTTTGTCATGATTGAAAACTTTAAAGAGATCGAAGCTATTTTAAAGGAAGAAGGAAACCTCGTTAGCCCGGATAACCCGGGGAGGTTGGTCTTCATCGGGGATACACACGGCGATCTCGAGGCCTCCCGTACCGTGTTTGAGAGGTATTTCAACGAGCAAACGGTCCTGGTATTTCTCGGGGACTACGTCGATAGAGGTGAAAAATCGGAGGAAAACGTGAACTACCTGCTCGAAAAGAAGGTAGACCACCCCGACCGGGTTATCCTGCTTCAGGGAAACCACGAGGGAATCAAGTACCGAAGGTTTGGTCCCGTGAACTTCTGGAACTCCCTATCTCCAGGGGATCGAGAGAAATACCTGAACCTTTTATCCGGTCTCCCATTTGCTCTCTCCTGGAACGGGCTCATCGCAACCCACGGCGGTCTTCCTGACGTTTCCAGCCTCGAGGAAATCGAGAAAATAGAAGGCGGCGGAACCAACTGGGAGAAAATTACCTGGGGAGACTTTAACGAAGTGGACGGTTACGTGCTGGGGGGTGGATTCGGTCGCCCGCAGCTCGGCGCAGACTACTTCAACCAGGTCATGAAGGATCTGGGTAAAAACGTCCTGATTAGGTCACACCAGCCCAACGTTCCGACTTACCTCTTCGAAAAACGTTGTGTTACGATATTTACTTCTGCCGCCTACGGCACGAGCAGAAAAGTTGCGCTGGCCGAGGAGCCGGTTACGTCCGCGAGAGATTTGACCATAGAAGAACTCTAGCTTTTCGGGGTCGGCAGACCCGTTAAATTGACAATTCGACTATATTAAGGTTAAACTTACCTGAATTGAACGATCTGACGCGTAATCTCGAAAGATAAGGGTTATTGATAAAGGGTATTTTACAGGCGAGATTTGGTCCAGCACCCAGATGAGCTTCGGGAACTGGCTCAAGATCTTTGACTTTACTACGGTATAGTTTACCATAATCGTTCAGTGGTAGATTATACCTCCAGGTAACTTTCCTCATCTGGGTGCTGGTTGAAAGTTTCGGGAAAGTAAGTTAATTTACCTTTTTTAACTTCACCCACCGGGTGAAGCAGTTAAATATCTCAAAGGGTAGTTATTCTATCCTGTAAACTGACTTAGTAGTTGGTCTGAAGTAAGAGAGTCGGACGATTTAGGTACTAGTAAAATCTTTAAAAGGAGCGAAAATATGGAAAACGAGGTCCGCGACCCGTACGAGTACGAGGTGGATTTGCGAGACTATATAAAGGTAATCTGGAAGGAGAAGTGGATAATAACGCTTATCTTTATTATAGCCGTTGGGACTGCTCTGGCTTTCTCCCTGACCACGGAGCCGGAATACAGAACTCAGGCTTCTCTAGTAATTACCTCTACAGTTGCCGATAAGCTCGTCTCCCGGCCGGGGAAAACTCCGGCCCGCGTCGATTTCATCCCGGAGTACGATTACGAAGAAGAAGGTCTCTCGAACGAGATACTGGAGGCGATAATAACTGATCTTGACCTAACAACCGGTTCGGGAAAGACCATGTCCTTGAACTCGTTAAAAAACCGGATGTCGATAAATCTTGCGTTTCCAGATAGTTCGAAAAACGAAACCAACAAACCGACCCTGACACTAACGGTGACCGGCAGCAATCGAGAGAAAATTAAGGAAATCGCGGACAAATGGACGGAACTCTCCGTCCAGCGGGTCTCAAAACTTCTTTCCCGGGAAATCAATCGGTATTACGAGTTAGTCTCGAAAGAGTATTCCGAGGTCAGAGAAAAGTTAGAGACAAAAATCGAGGAAAGAATCGAGGTTAGAGAAGAAACCGATCTTGAGTTTTTAGAAGTTAAGTCCGAAGTATTACAGGGAGATTACAGAAATTACCTTTCATCTCTAGGTGCCAAAAAACTGGAACTCGAAAAGAAACGAGCTCAATTGAGTTCATTAAAATCCTCTCTGGAAGAAGTCCCTAAATATTTCTATCTCGATCGTTCCATTCCCTCTGAAATCTTATCCAATTTCGACCAACCCGCCAGTGAAGAAACCGAAAACGGGGAAGATGACCAGAGTAACAACAACTGGATGGATAACTCAATGGCTCCCCTGAAAGAACAAAGAGTAAACGAGGTATTTCTTTCCTTAACCGAAAGGAAAATAGAGTTAAACCTGGAAAGGTCCTCGCTGAAGAGAGAAGTTGACTATTTAGAAACCGCACTGGGAAAACTAAAAGAAAGGATAAATGAAAATCAGGCAAGAGTTGAGAGAACTAAATTAAAAGTGGAGACTCTGAATAGAGCGGTAAGAAACCTGAGATATTCCTCTTATTCTCTATACTCTGAACTTGAAACTGCCCGTGCTGCACGGGAAGAAAAAGTGAGTCCGATAAAAACTCTGAAAGTCGCGAAAGAAACCGAAGTTATAAGCAAGGTTAACACCAAGCAAAACGTTGCCGTCGCCGGAGTACTTGGATTGTTTGTAGGCGTGCTTGTCGCCTTCTTTAAGAACTACATGGAGGGCTACGAAGAAGAAACCGAGAAGGAAGAAGAAAACAAAGAAACGGAGGATTAATAATAGGAGCCCGAGGGGGTTAGGTATGGGTTTCAACTGTGGCTTTCTCGGTTTACCCAACGTCGGAAAATCCACCCTGTTCAACGCACTTTCCGCCGCAGGAGCGGAGGTGGAAGGCTATCCGTTCTGTACCACCGAGGCCCAGGTAGGTACGGTAAAAGTGCCCGACGAAAAACTCGACAGATTGGCCGAGCTACTGCCGGAAAAGGAAAAAGTTTACACGAAGATAGAATTTTACGACCTGGCCGGACTCGTCAAGGGCGCTCACCACGGGGAAGGTCTGGGAAACCAGTTTCTGTCAGAAATTAGGGGAGTCGACGCTCTGATCCACGTGGTAAGGTGTTTTGAAAACTCCGACGTACCGTTCGAGGAGGGGCACCCCAGCCCGAAAGAAAACATAGAAACAATCAAATCAGAGTTGCTGCTGAAGGATCTCGAAACGATCGAGAACCGCCTGAGCAGCCTGGACCAGAAGGAAGTTCAGCTTAAAGAGATGTACGAAAAACTGAAGGAAGACCTCGAGGCCGGGGTAGCCATACGGGATCACGAATTCACTCCTTACGAACGTGAGGATTTGAAAAGTATTTCCCCTCTGACCGGAAAACCCGTACTATACGTAGCCAACGTTAGTGAAGACTCCCCCGAAGAATGTTTAAAAGCGGTCGAGTCTTACGCCAAAGAAGAGGAAACGGAAGCGCTAGCGTTAAACGGCGAAATAGAATCAGAAGTCCGGCAACTGGATCTGTCGGAAGACGAACGGGCCGAGTACCTCCAGGAATGGGGGCTGGAAGAGTCCGCTCTGGACAGACTCGTCCGAACCGGATACGATCTGCTGAACCTTGTAACATTTTACACGACAGACGGACCCGAGGTAAGAGCCTGGACGATTCCCGAAGGGTCGACGGCACTTGAAGCAGCAGGAAAGATTCATTCGGACTTTGCGGACAACTTTATCTATGCCGAGGTAGTGCCTATAGACGAGTTGCTGAATCACGGTGACATGCAGGGGGCAAGGGATGACGGACTATTGAACCGCAGAGGCGAGGACTACGAAATAGAGGACGGGGACGTGATTCACTTCGTTAGCTCAAGGTAAAAAGGTCAACTCAAGAAATATTCCACCCACCATAGGTGATAAATTTGCCAGATATTGACGACAGTCCTGATATCGGAGAAGCTTTCAAAGAAGATACCTTAATGGTTTTTCCCACAGACACCGTGTACGGATTGGGTGGAAACGCTCGAGACGAATCGGTGGTCTCCCGGATTTACCGGGTAAAACAGCGAAGCGAGGACAAACCTCTTACTCTGCACCTGTTTTCCAGGGAAGACGTGTACAGGTACGTACCGGATATTTCGGAAAGGCAGAAAACATTACTGGAAAAATTGCTTCCCGGACCCTACACGGTGATACTTCCGGCCAATTCGAACGCTCCCGAGGCCTCGGTAAGCAGGGAGAAAAAAGTTGGAATTCGGGTTCCGGACAGCGAGTCCTTCCGGGGTCTGGCGGAAAACATCGACTTCCCTCTCGTCGGAACCAGCGTGAACAAAGCGGGAGAACCACCAATGACCGACTTCGACAGGATAGTCAACGAGTTCGGCGGTCTAGTGGACCTGTTTATAGAGGCGGAAGAAGAAATGAGCGGCAAGTCTTCCACTGTCCTGGACCTCACCTTCGATCCCCCCAAAGTCCTCCGGGGCGACTTCTCTCTCGAGGAACTCGAGGATTGAAATGATCATTATAGTTCACGGAGGAGCCGGTAAGATACCTGAGGAGGACCTGGAAGACCGCAAATCAGTACTGACTGAAGCAGCCACACAGGGCCTAGAAAAGGATGACCCGCTAAAGGCCGTCGAGAAAGCCGTCAGAATCCTAGAAAACGACCCTCTATTCAACGCTGGTTACGGAGGCAGTCTCCAGCTAGACGGAAAAGCCAGACTCGACGCTGCAATTATGAGGAGCGATCTCTCGGCGGGTGGAGTCATAAACGTAGAAGGGATAAAGAACCCGATAACCCTGGCAAATGGGGTAAGACGAAAAACACCCCACGTGTTACTCCAGGGTGAAGGGGCGCTGGAGCTGGCGAGGAACCTTGATCTGGAAATGGCGGACGAGACGAGGAGCCCAAAGGCCCGTAAGAAGTGGGAGGACCTGATGAATGATCTTTCCGGGCTTTCCTACCTGGAAAAGCTTGAAAAACTTGCCGAATCGAAAGAGGGTCACGATACCGTGGGAGCCGTGGCGCTGGAAGGAGAAGTCCTCGCGGCCGGCACGTCAACGGGAGGAGTTAGTACTCAGATGAAGGGTAGAGTAGGAGACTCCCCTATAATCGGGTCCGGTCTCTACTGTAATGAACACGGGGCAGTTTCAACAACCGGCATTGGAGAAGCAATAATAAAGGTCAACCTGGCCCGGGAACTCGTTTACCGGATAGAAGGGGGGCTCAACGTCCAGGAAGCGGCCGAGACAGCCATTTCCCGCCTGGATAGATCAACCGGCTCCCGGGCAGGCCTTATCGTTCTCGACTCAAAGGGTGAGGTCGGCACTGCTTACAACACACGGGATATGCAGTACGTGGTAAAGGAAGATTCAGGTCTCGCGTAATTACCTACTGATATAGTTCTTCCGTAATCGAGATAATTTCGGCAAACGACTTCGGATTCAGCGAAGCACTTCCAATCAATCCACCGTCTATATCGGGCTGACTCATTAATTCTTCGGCATTGTGGGGCTTGATGCTCCCTCCATACTGCAGTCTCACGCCCTCGCCTGCTTCCTCCCCGACTATCTCACTGACCTGATCTCGCGCAAACTTGCATCCAGCCTGAGCGTCTTCGGGAGAGGCAGACTCTCCGGTACCTATCGCCCAGATAGGTTCGTAGGCGACTATCATTTCACTCGCCTGGGCCTCGGTTAGCCCTCTTAGGTTGCTCTTCAACTGGCCCCGCAACACGGATTCAGTCTTTCCATCGGCTCTTTGTGCCTCAGTTTCACCAATGCATAAAATAGGTTTCATTCCGTGGTCAAAAACAGCATGTATCTTCTTGTTGACATCCCTATCGGTCTCGCCAAATATTTGCCGTCTTTCCGAGTGTCCGACGATCACGTAGTCCGTCCCTACCTCTACCAGCATCTCCGGCGAGACCTCGCCTGTAAAGGCCCCTTCGTCCTCAAAATAGACGTTTTGAGCACAGAGCTTTATTCCGGTACCCTGGGTACCTTCGGCCACCACGTCCAGCGAAGTAAAAGTCGGGCCCAGACCGATCTCTACTTCAGAAATATACTTCACCTTCTCCCTGAAATCGTTCAAAAATTTAGTAGCTTCTTTCTGGGTTTTGTGTAACTTCCAGTTGGCTGCAATGATAGGTTTGCGCAAGTTATTTACCTCCTAATTTTTACGGTGAAGAGTTGACAGTGAGGAAACCCCAGTCCTTAAAACAAGGAGCCAAACCCGCAACTCTATTAGTTCGAAACAAGTAAATTCTAAGAGTTAGACCAGGTTCGGACAACGCCGGGTAGACGCTCAGGTGACTAAAGGAGAGTGGTGGTTTCGGAACAAAACAATGTAAGAATAGTAATTTATAGTCTCCGATTAGTGCCGGGAAACGGCTGGGACCCCCTTTTCGAACATCTCCAGCCGAATTCCCGGCCAGCTTATACTTGAATTTAATCGAAAACCAGCTAAACTAACCCATTTCAGCGTAGATATACCCCATAACCATCAGCACGACACCTATACCTGCCAGCAACTGCTGCTGACTTATAGGAGGCTCTTCTTCTGTGGGCTCAGGCTGAGGCTCTGGCTCTTCCGCTGCGGGGGTCGTAACTGTCCCCGAACTGGATAATCCCGATTCACCCGAACTATTGTAGGCCGATACTTCGTAGGAATAAGAACTGCCGGGGTCCAATCCCGTATCCGTGTAGCTAGTCGTGTTCGGAGCCAGAGTTACGATCTCTACCCCGTTTCGATATATCCGGAATCCATCCTCGTTGTCCGAGGTATCATTCCAGGTCAACCTGATCTCGCTGGTAGATAGCGGTCTTGCATTGAGATTCTGCGGAAGTTTCGGTATCGACTTTTGCGTCATAGCACAATTGCGGTTGGTTGACTCAGATTCCCCGCTACTGTTGTAGGCTACCACCTCGTAACAATACCTTGTTTCTCCCTGGAGCCCCTTGTGGACAAAGCTCGTTACATTGGGGCCCACGGTCGAAATTCTGCTTCCGTCCCTGTAAATTCTGAACCCCTTCTCGTTATCGGAATTGTCTTCCCAGTTCAACTTTATCCTGGATGGGGAAAGCGTCTTCGTCCTAAGACTTCCGGGAGTAGAAGGAATCCCCACCGGCGTCGTTACGTCCAGACTGGTTGAGAAAGAAGACTCTCCAGCTTGGTTGTAAGACGAAACCCTGTAGGTATAGCTGGTATTCTCCCTGAGTCCGGTATCTACGTACTCGGTGGTATTCGGACTTAAATCGGCTATTCGCTTCCCGTTTCGGTAAACTCTAAATCCGTTTTCATTGTCGGAATTATCGACCCAGGTAAGCCTTATTTCCGTCGGCGAAAGAATCTCGGAGGAAAGACTTCCCGGCATTTTAGAGACCTGCACGGGAGTGCTAACGGACAAACCGTTCGAGAGGCCCGACTCCCCTCCTTCGTTATAGGAGGAAACCCGGTAAGTATATTTCATGTTACCTTGAAGCCCGGTATCGGTGAACTCGGTTACGTTCGCCCCGACCGTCGCAACTTCATTACCATTCCTATATATCCGGAATCCGTCTTCGTTATCGGAGTTGTCTTCCCAGGAAAGTCTTATTTTTGTCGGCGACATAACACTGGAGGACAGGCCACCCGGAGAGGCTGGAACCTCAGTTGGAAACTGAACTGTCAGGCTCTGCGACGTGGAGGATTCACCCGCTTCGTTGTAAGAGGCAACCCGATAGTTGTAACTTTCTCCCGCCTCGACGTCCGTGTCGGTGTAGGAGTCGCTATTCGGACCCAGACTGGCAATTCGGTTTCCGTTCCGATAGACTCGAAATCCGTCTTCGTCCTCGGAGGTATCCTCCCAGGTCAGTTCGACTTCAGCAGGAGAGAAAATCCTGTAATCAAAATTCCCCGGTCTTTGGGGAGCCTGAACTGTTGCCTCCTGCTCGGGCTCTTCCGAAACCGATATTTCTCCTCCACCCGACTGGCTTATTCGGAAATAAACCCTGTAATTTTTACAACAGCTAAAAGTAACCCTCGCGTATGCCCTGCCGGCCCCGACTAGCTCTCCTGCCGCATTTCTCTGATCCCAGACCCACGTCCACCTGTCTTTACTCCTCGGAATAGCCCCAAGGTTCTTCTCCGTATAGATTAAGTCAAAACCATGTTCGAACAGGGGTTTGAAGTGAACTTCCACCTTATCGACTTTATATTCGAAATCCCTGAGGTTAGTCATAGTAATTTTTACTTCTTCGCCCTTTGCGTAACTGCTCTTGGCACTGGTAAGTGATTCATATCTCTCAGGACAGTAACTCTTTTCCTCCGCTTCCCACACAGGGCAGCCATACCGATAGGTATACTTGGTATTTTGTTGTTCCGTCTGAGAAAATGGCACAGCGGAAAACAAAAGTGACAGCAACAGAACTAAAGCAACCAATGTATAACGCCAGACGCGAGGCATCTTGCCACCTCCTAAGGACCGACTTCTATTTATTAAACTTTGTAGAGTAGAAATTTTCCTCGGTAATTCTTTACGTATTAGTTATATCAAAATGAATTACACCATATACACTAACTAGAATACAGGGTTAAGCGGGTTTTTGTCAAGAAAAGAGGGCAATAACCGCCTCCAAATACCAAACAACCTAAATTTCCCCGTCGTCTATCCAACCACTTGTTCGTTACCCAAACTTGCCTGGAAAGCCCGTAGTTTGCTAAGGGGATTAATCGGCCAGACTAACATATTTTATTTTTTTCTAACGAGATAATCCAGCACGGGCTTCACCTGGTACATTCCTATATCACTTACTTAGACCGGACATCTTTCTCGTTCGGTTGAGCCAATTGGCTGTTGAGTCCAGCTCGTTGTATAAATAGGGAGACAGATTCCAGGGTTTTGTATTTTCTCGGGGAAACTTACCGAAAAACTCAAGCTACTCAATTGGCAATAGAGGCGGGCAATCCCTAAAATGTTCCACGAACCGGTTAGAATAGAAGACAAAAGGAGGGAGTGACGAGATGAACGAAGTCGAGAAGCTAATCCAGAAAGCTATAAAAGTCAGAGAAAATTCCTATTCCCCTTATTCGAACTATCCCGTCGGTGCAGTTCTGCTCGGTTCCAACGGAGATACCTACACGGGAACAAACGTGGAAAACGGGGTGAACAGCCTATCAATATGTGCCGAAAGAGTTGCTTTATTTAAAGCCATATCCCGGGGAACGAGGGAGTTCGAGAAGCTCGTCGTGGTCTGTGAAAGCGAATACTGCAAACCGTGCGGCGCCTGCAGGCAGACGCTGATGGAGCACGCCCCCAACCTTGAAATAATAATGGCAAATCCTGACGGTAACTACAAGACAGTGAGACTTGAGGACCTTCTACCGGAGGCTTTCAACCTGTAAGTACAGGGTTCTTTCCTGACCTCGAGAAGTCAAAAACCGACCACCGAGGGCTTTTAATTCCTTCCTGCGTCTACGACCTCTCCACAGTGAGGACAATAGTACGGGTGATCTTCGTAGTGCTTGCCACAGTGTTTACATTTGTAATAATTATCGGATCTTTCCAGCCACAATTTGGTATACAGGTACCTCGCAGCAACTACCAGCAAGACCAGGAGTAAAACTGTACCCAGGATAAAGCCCATTCGTAACTCCTCTGTATCTGGTTCACCCTCGAGGGGACGTCAATACGACACTAAGTATACAAGTTGTGCTTTCCCTGTAAAATGGGGTGAATTAAACGTATAAAGCAATTTAGCAAGGAAGGCTTCCGCTACACCGTTGACCCGTCAAGAGAAAGGGTTTTATGCTTGCAATGATTTTGTAGTTTTTGTTTTTCTAACAGGGAACCAGGAACTGTTGTTTTTAGTTTTTTGCTTCACTAACACTTCGCCCCTAACCCCTAGAACCCGAAGTTGAGGGGCAAACCCTAGATTTCTTTAACCTGGTACCCAGTACCTGATACCTGATACCTTCGAAAAATACCCGGAACCCGGAACTATCAAAGATACTGACCACCCGCGCGGGCAAGGGGAGCCCGCGCTGCGTTTTACAAATTACCCAGCCGGGAGGGCTCCCACGCCCTCCCGGAACGTTGGGGTGTTCACCAACCGCCCGAGCGTGGCAGGTCGGGCTGCTACTATCGCTGACAAAACCCAGCCGAGGGGGTCCCCGTGCCCCCCGAAAAACAAAACTCAAAAAACCAAACAGTTAATTGATTACCTTTTCTCGGTTATATATACTTCCTTTGGAACAAGAGATGAGTTATCTTATTGCTTCGTTTCATGTCACAGTCGTTTTAAAAAGTTAATATCGATTCTCCATTCGATCGGGGTGATAATTACGAATGCCCGATACTTGCCTCAAAACGACCACATTCTTGGCGGCTAAATTACGGAGCGAGTAGCAACGGAACCGGTTAACCGTCAAACTTAAAACCAAACCATTATCTAACCCGCTAAGCTCGACTATGTTAGTAGATATGACCCCCGACAAGAAGCGGGATTATCTTCTATTCTTGCGGGCGAACTGTAAAGGGTGGCTGGATTTAGGTACAATTAGTTTTTACCTGGAGGAGGTCAAAATGGAACTACAGTTAAGCGAACTGAAGAGCAAAGAAGGAAAGTTTGTCTCGATCGACGAGCGGACCTCTCTCGATACCATAAACTTCCACGAGGACGAACTGGAAGTTGTAGAGGATCTAGTCGTAACCGGGGGAGCGACCTTTACCTCGGAAGAAGAGGTCATAAACGTCTCAATCGATTTCACCACTACCGTTATCGAACACTGCCGAAGATGCCTTGACCCGATCGAGACCAGAATAGATAGACACGAAGAGATCGAATTTCGTCCCGACATGGAAGCCGAAGTCGAAAGCCAAGGCGACCTTTCAATCTACCGATACGAAAGCGGCAGCGGGACAATCGATCTTTTACCATATATAATCCGTTTCCTGAAACTTGACCTGGAGCCGTACCCTCTCTGTAAAGACGAATGCGAGGGTCTATGTCCGCACTGTGGAGCGAACTTGAACGAGAAAGAAGACCACGAATGTGAAACGGAAGAAGAGGGCGAAGCAAAGGATCCCCGAATGGAAAAACTGGCTGAATTACTGTGAACAAATCGGAAGTCATTCTGGGAATCGATCCCGGACTCGCCACCTGCGGATACTCCTTGGTAGAGGCTTCGGGCCAGAGGTCGTTTGATCTAAGGGAAAGCGGGGCGATTCGTACATCCTCCGACGAGCCCATGGACGCCAGGCTTGAGTCGATTTATTCGGAAGTGGGCGAGCTGGTCGGGGAGTACGAACCGGAGATGGTCGCCATCGAGAAGATATTTTTCAGCAATAACCAGAAGACGGCGGTGCTGGTGGCTCAGGCTCGAGGGGTAATCATCCTTGCCGCCTCCGGCCGAGAAGTGTTCAGTTATTCCCCTCTGGAGATCAAAAAGACCATAACGGGGTATGGAAAAGCAAATAAAAAGCAGGTTCAGACGATGGTTCAACGATTACTCGGATTAAGCGAACTCCCTTCTCCGGCAGACGCCGCCGACGCCATAGGGGTATCTCTTTGCTGTGGCCTCGACGCGAAGTCCGCCGTGAATCAGCAGTGGGAGGAGGCTATGGAATGACCCTCGTTCCAGAAGAGCCGGAAGAGGACAGGCTCCTGCTTATCGACGGTCACGCGATAATGTACCGGTCCTTCTACGCCATCAGGGGGCTGGCAACCAGTAACGGATTCCCAACGAACGCGATATACGGTTTTTTACAGTCCCTCGAAAAGGTGCTGGAAGAATTTCCCTCCTCTCACGTGGTTCTTGCAATGGATTCCAAGGGAAAGACAATCCGCCACGAGGAATTCGAGGACTACAAAGCCAACCGCCCTGAGATGCCGGAGGAACTCGCTCAGCAGATTCCCAAAATCGAGGATATTACCGAAAGCCTTGGTTACAGGGTTGTCAGGAAGGAGGGTTACGAGGCGGACGACGTGATAGCGAAGCTGGCAAACCTGGCAAGGGATTCCGGAATGGATACACTGGTCTTCTCCGGCGACAAGGACCTGGCTCAACTGGTAGACGACACCGTCAAGCTGGTCGACACGGGGGACGACAACGATCTCGAGGTAATGGACTCCGAGGGAGTTAAAGAAAAGTACGGTGTTCCCCCGGAAAAGATAAGGGATTTTCTCGCACTAACAGGTGATACCTCGGACAATATTCCCGGCGTTCCTCAGGTCGGAGAAGTGCGAGCCCAGAAGCTTCTTTCCCGGTTCGACTCCCTCGAAGATATTCTGGAGAGGGTGGAAGAAGTCGAGTCCACCCGGGTCAAGAACAATCTAATCGAGCACGGCGAGGAAGCACGGCGAGGAAGACACCTTATAGACCTTCGGGAAGATTTTGAGCTAGAGTACGACTTCGATGGTCTCAGAACCCGCCCGCCGGACCTTACAAGGATTCAGGAACTCTTCAGGGACCTCGAACTCGCGTCATTTCTCAAGGACCTGGATAACGAGAGTACGGAAATATCCTGGCAACTCGTCAATACAGAGGAAGGGTTAAACTCCCTAACGACTGAGATGAAGTCCCGGGGTGAGTTCGCCTTCGACATCGAGACCGACGACCTCAATCCGATAGAGGCAAACCCGGTGGGAATTTCCATCGCCCTGAACGAAGAATTTGGTTTCTACCTGCCGATAAGCCACAGCGACGTCGACACTCTGCCCGAGTCCACCGTACTGGAAGCGCTAAAACCGCTATTCGAGGATCCTGACCTGGGAAAAATCGGACAAAACCTCAAGTTCGACGGGCTGGTACTGAAGGGAGCCGGCGTCGACCTTTCCGGTATTACCTTCGACTCGATGATAGCTTCGTACCTGCTAAAACCGACGAAACGTCAGCACAACCTCAAGGAAATAGTCCAGACCTATCTGGGGAGGGAAGTAGAAGAGTTCGGCGACCTATTTTCCCAGGAGGAAGAAAAAGACTTCCGAAACCTACCGCTCGACAAAGCCGGCCCTTACGCCGCGAGCGACGCCACTATTATCTGGACGTTGAAGGAGAAACTGAAAGAGAAGCTGAAAGAAAGGAGGCAGACGGACCTCTTCCAAGACCTGGAACTTCCCTTGATCAACGTGCTCCGAGACATGGAATACCACGGAATAAAGCTGGATAGGGATAAACTGGCCGAAGGTGAGGAGAGTTTACGAAAAAGACTCGACTCGCTTCAGGACGAGATAAACGATCTGGCCGGCGAGGAGTTAAACCCGAACTCGCCAAAACAGGTTAGAGAGGTCTTATTTGAAAAGCTGGACCTGCCTGTCATCGAAAAGACAAAGACCGGTCCGTCCACGAACGCCAGGGTTCTTGAAGAATTATCGGACAAACACCCGCTACCCGAAAAAATAATCGAGTTCAGGGAACTCAGCAAACTTCTCAATACCTACGTGGGCACCTTGCCCGATAAAATAAACCCCAGAACGGGGAGGATTCATACGTCATTCAACCAGACCGCGACGGCGACGGGTCGGCTATCCTCTTCCGACCCCAACCTTCAGAACATACCCAAAGGTTCTCAGCTGGGAAGCGAATTGCGGAAGGCTTTCGTCGCCCCGGAAGGTAAAAAACTAATCGGGGCCGATTACTCCCAGGTCGAGTTGAGGATATTAGCTCACCTCTCGGAGGACGAGGAGCTACTGCGGACGTTCGAGCAAGGGGAAGACCTCCATACCAAGACGGCCGCGGAAATTTTCGGGGTGGATAAGGAGGAGGTAGACGGAAAGATGAGGGACAGGGCAAAACGGGTAAATTTTGGAATAGTCTACGGAATCACCGAGTACGGGCTCTCCCGGGACCTGGATATTTCCAGGGACGAAGCGAAAAAGTACATCGAACGGTTTTTCGACCTCTACCCCCGAGCAAAGGAGTTTCTCGACCACCTTGTGGATCTGGCGGAAAAGAATCACTACGCGTCGACGATATTTAACCGCCGGAGGTACCTGCCGAATATTAACAGCAATAACTGGCAGAGAAGAAATTACGATAGGCGAAACGCAATTAATACCCCGATCCAGGGCAGCGCAGCGGATCTCATGAAGGTCGCCATGCTCGACGTCAAGGAGGCATTAAACGAGGATGAACTACCCGGTAAGCTGCTCCTCCAGATCCACGACGAGTTAATACTGGAAGTCCCGTGGTTCGCGGCTGAACAGGTGAAATCAGAATTAAAGAGTATCATGGAGGATTCCCTGGAGCTCACAATTCCGTTAAAAGTCGACGTAGCTTCGGGTGATAACTGGGGCGAGCTTTGATTGTTGTTATCTGCCCCCTCATTCTTCAAATTTAACCTTCCGCACGATAACCGAGGCTTTCTAGTTTCGGTGTACACTTTGATTGAAGTGTAAAAGTCTGGTAGCCGGGGTTTTCGAACCCCGGTGTGGGCTTTGATCGAAATATTAAAATACCACAAAAATCCGATATCCAGGGCTTTCTAACCTCGGTGTAGACTAATGTTGAAGTATAAAAATACCCGTTAACCCCGATACCTGGTGTCCACGCAGGTTGAAGTGACTTGTTCTTTACTTCGGTAGAACCTTCGTGACATTTACCGAAGAAGATAATTCTACACTTCCACCAACCATCACAGCGAGGCTCGAAAGCCCCGCCTATCGAGGTTAAAAGTCTTGTAACGTTTTATTGTAGCGGAACCCTTCAGGGTTCCATAATTTGGAAGGCTAAAGCCTCCCCTACAACGGCACAAAGGCCGGCTGGTTCCCACGACCGCCCGAAAGGTGGCGAAGGGAGACCAATCTTCCGCTACACCGTTGACACGTCAAGATAAAGGGGGTTTATGTTTGCAGTGTTTTTACAGTTTTTGTAGTTAAACCCGGAACACGGTACCTGGAACCCGGAACAATTAAAGATACTGATCACCCGCGCGGGCAATGGGAGCCCGCGCTGCTATTTACTAAAGAACAGCAGGTCCGACTCCCATTGCCGGACCGATAGGTTTCCTGCCACTAATCGCCCGAGCGTGGCAGCTCGGGCTGCTTTTTTCCAAATTACCCAGCAGGGAGGGCTCCCACGCCCTCCCGGAACGTTGGGGTGTTCACCAACCGTCCGAGCGTAGCAGCTCGGTCGGCACTCTTTTTTTGTTTTTTAACTCGGAACTCGGAACTAACCAACTCGGAACTATATAACCCGGAACCAGGAACTAAAAATAGTCCTTCCCCTCAGGGCGGGGATCACCAAATTTTTCAAAAATTTAACCACGTTACAACAACCGCTGTTAGGCACTTACCGGGTTGCCAGTCGAATAATACCTGAGAAATAGGCTGACATTGCGAAAAAAACCCTCGAAGTTCGGGGGAATGGGGGTCCCTCGAATCCTGATTTTCTCCGATCAGTTCAACGAGCCCGTGGGAGGAAGCTTCAGTTATAATATCGCTTTATCTCCCTTGAAATGGTTCAAAGAGGGGTAGTGCTTAGAAAATATTTGATTTGTAAAAGAGTCTCGAATATATGTATCATTATTCTCCGGGATATATAAAATGAATGAAAAAACGGTTCATCTTTGGCAGGAAATCAAAAAAAATCTAGAAAAGGAGCTACCGGAGGCAAGTTTCGAAACCTGGGTCAACAACCTAGACCCCGTTGACCTCCAGAACGGCCGGATTGAGTTAGTAGCTCCAAGCGGTTTCATAAAGCGCGGTCTGGAAGAACGCTACCTGGACTTAATAGAATCCAAGGCAAAGGAGCTGACCGGCGAGGAAAAAGAGGTCAGCGTTCAGGTAGCAGAACAAAAAGAAGAGGCCGAGACCGCCAGGGGCGAAGAAAACCTTAACGAAAAGGACCTCCAACCTCCCCCAGTCAGTTCCGGTAACAATTCAACTGGAGATTCTTCAGGTCCGGCCTCCCGGGGGGTCAGCTCTAACCCTCTCGACGACCAGAGCAAATCGGAAAGCTCAACGAGCAAGATGGCCCTTAACAGGGAATATACTTTTGACAATTTCGTCAGGAGCAAGAGCAATCAGCTTGCAAGCGCGGCCAGTAGAGCAGTGGCAGAGTCGCCCGCAGATTCTTACAATCCTCTCTTTCTATACTCAAAAGTAGGACTGGGTAAGACCCATCTTCTACATTCCATCGGGAATTACCTGAGGAGACAGAATCCCGACGGGAAAATTATCTACACGTCCTCGGAAAGGTTTGCCATCGAGATGATTCAGGCAATCAGACAGAACGAGACGGACGAATTCAGAAAGAAATATCGCTCCGTTCAGGCTTTCCTCCTCGACGACGTCCAGTTCCTCGAGAACAAAGAGGGGACACAGGAGGAGTTATTTCACACGTTCAACGAACTTTACGGGAACGATAAGCAGATAGTTTTGACCTCGGATCGATCCCCTCAGGAGTTTTCCGACCTCCAGGACAGACTGGTCTCCAGATTCAGGTGGGGGCTCGTTGCGGATATCCAACCACCTAATTTCGAGACGCGAGTGGCGATACTCCGCAAAAAAGCGAATCAAAAAGGGCTAGAAGTGGGGAAAGAAGTCCTGGAACTAATTGCAACGAGAATATCGACGAACGTCCGAGCTCTGGAAGGCGCTTTGATAAAAGCCGTGGCCCACGCGAACCTGGCCAGCGGAAAGCTAAAAATGGAAGAGGTCAAAAGTTTCCTCCCGGACGAATCGAAGGAAGCCAAAGAACTTACGGTTGACTCCATCAAAGAAGTGGTTGCAAACAATTACGATCTCTCTAACGAAGACCTGGAAGGAAAAAGCAGAAAGAAGAAAATCGCCCGCTCCAGACACATCGCCATCTACCTGTGCAGAGAGCTAACTGATAGTTCGTTTCCGTCTCTGGGAAAGAAGTTCGGGGATCGGGACCACAGCACGATAATGCATTCCCACCAGAAAATTGACAGCATGATTGAGGAAACGCCCCTACTTTACGAAGAAATAAAAGAGTTAAAGGAAGAAATTCGTTCCAGCTTCAATACTTAACCGGAACGGCGCCCCAATCAGGTTCCAGGCTGCTCCATTACTCAACCCAACCTCTCGGAGACTTACATATTACACTGAAGGGCGAATGAATTTCTCTCCTCTGAACCCGTCTGGAGCCCACGGGTCCCCCGGCCCCGTTGGACTTAATTGACCCAATCCCCTGTTTAGGGTACGATAATTATGCTTGACCAAGAGGTTAAGACTTGATTAAAATAACTTAGAATTGTTAATCTTTCCGGGAAGGTTGTACTGCAAAGTTGGTGATCGTGTTGTCCACTCATAATAACCATATCGACGTAAAGGTCCCGGAACTCGGCAAAGTCGAGGAAGTAAGTTTTATAGAATGGAAGGTCTCACCCGGCGACGAAGTAACAGAGGGCATGGAGATCGCAGAAATTGAAACCATGAAGTCGACGTTCACCGTCGACGCTCCGGCGGACGGACAAATTGATAAATTATGCACGGAACCCGGCAACAAGGTGGAAATTGGCGAAGTACTTGCCACGATTAATCCCTACTAGAATATGTTTATTCGGATTTAAAAAGTATCGACCTGGAGGTGATTAAGGGAAAGATCTTCTTCAGTAAGAGCTTGGATTATGCTATTCGCGGAAGATTTCCGAATTTCTTCAAGGAGGGAGAATATGAGGTTAAATAAAAAACTCACTATAGCAATTTCACTTATACTTAGCTTAACACTTATTTCAGGGTTATTTGTAACTGGTTTTGCCCAGGAAGACGGGGAAACATATCGTATTGGACTGGTCTTCGACGTAGGTGGAAAGGGAGACAAAAGCTTTAACGACTCCGCTTATCGGGGACTGCAGTGGGCAAAAAACGGCAGTGACGAATTTGAAGAATTCGAATCTTTACCGATCAACTTCACAACAATAGAACCTGGCTCCGGAGGGGCCGGTCGGGAAGACGCCATGAGGATGATGGCCTCTCAGGGATTCGATCTGGTAATTGGAGTGGGATACCTGTTTTCCGATATAGCTCGATCCCTTTCCGAGAGCTTCCCGAACGTCAATTTCGCCATAGTGGACTATTCAAAGGGAGAAGGAGAAGTTCCTTCAAATCTTGTTGGCCTGTCCTTCCCGGAACAACAGGGCTCGTTTTTGGTCGGAGCACTTGCTGCAATGAAAACGGAGACAAACAAACTAGGATTTGTTGGAGGTATGTCCTCCCCACTAATCGCAAAGTTTGAGGCGGGTTTCAAATCTGGTGCCTGGTACGTTAACCCCGACCTTGAAATCTCCACCCAATACGTGGGAACCACGGGAGAAGCTTTCGTCAACCCGGCAAAAGGGAATGAAATAGCAAAGGCCATGTACAACGATAACGTGGATATAATTTACCATGCTGCAGGCCTTTCCGGTACCGGCGTGATTAATGCCGCTGCTGACACCGGTAACTATGCAATCGGCGTGGACTCCGATCAGAACTATATCCAACCTGGACACGTCCTGACCAGTATGTTAAAGCGCGTCGACGTTTCAGTTTACAAGACCATAAGAGACGTAGTTAACGGAGAATTCGAAGGCGGCGTTGACAGGCAGTTCGGCCTGGCCGAAGACGGTTTAGGTTACGCAATTGACGTCTTCAACCGTGTAGAAGAGTTTCCGGAACAGGTAGAGAAATTGAAAACCGAAGGTACAGTCAAACTTCCGGCTCTCGGTGAAACACAGATTTCGCCCAAGAAAATAGATCAACTTCCAAGTGAAAACCTTGTATCGGATAGCATGGTCGAAAGGGTAGAAGAGTTAAAAACACAGATAGTAAATGGAGAATTCACGGTGCCCGACAGTCCCGATGACGTAACACCCGAAGAACCTGTCCTGGAATAACTAGAACTCAATGGTAACTTCACGAGGACCCGGCAACTCTGTGCCGGGTCCTTTTTTACTCTGTTCAAAACTTAAAGTTAGAGGGGATTTATAGTGGCAGAAAATACACGGTCAGAGAAGGCCCCTGACCCTCTAATACGGATGGAGGGTATTACCAAAAGGTTCCCCGGAGTCCTGGCAAGCGATTCGGTTGATTTTTCCGTCCAGGAAGGGGAAATTCACGCTCTCGTAGGTGAAAACGGAGCAGGAAAAACCACCCTGATGAAAATTCTTTACGGTATATACTCGAAGGACACAGGACAGATATACTTCGAAGACGAGCCGGTCGATATCGAAGACCCAAAGGCTGCCAATGAGTTCGGAATAGGAATGGTACACCAGCACTTCATGCTCGTTCCTCCCCTTTCCGTGGTGGATAACATCACGCTCGGCAGCGAAATTGCCCACCGAGGAATACTGGACAGAGAAGAAGGCAAGAAGAGGATTCAGGAGCTCGCGAGCGACATCGGGTTCGACATAGACCCGGAAGCCAGGATCGAGGAACTTTCCGTCGGGGTCCGCCAAAGAATTGAGATACTTAAAGTACTCTTCCGGGAAGCGGAAGTTCTTATCCTCGACGAGCCCACGGCGGTACTCACTCCCCAGGAAGTAGAAAGTCTCTACGAGATCCTCAATAACCTTCAGGAACAGGGGAAGACGATAATTTTCATCACCCACAAACTCAACGAAGTGATGGATCTCGCCGATAGGGTCACGGTAATGAGAGACGGAAAGGAAGTAGGAACCAAAGAAATCGAGAATACCTCCAAAAAAGAACTGGCGAATATGATGGTCGGTAGAGAAGTTTTATTAAGAGTCGAAAAGAAGGAAGCAGAACTGGGCGAAGAGTTAATTCGGACAGAAAACCTGACTGTTACCAACGACGAAGGGAAGGAAATAGTCAACGACATATCGTTCTCTATTCAGGAAGGAGAGGTATTCGGAATAGCCGGCGTTCAGGGTAACGGTCAAACGGAACTAATAGAAGCTCTAACGGGGATAGACGAGTTTTCTTCCGGAACGGTAGAAGTTCAGGAATCGGATTTAACTAACGCAGACGGCCGGGAAATTCGCGAAGAGGGAATAGGCCACATCCCCGAAGACCGACTAGACCGGGGAATGATCACCGACTTTACGGTTACGGAGAATTTCGTCCTCGGCTACCACACCTTCGAGCGCTACTCCAATCGACTCTTTCTTAAGTTAAGGGAGATGGACGCCCACGCAGAGGAAGCCGTGGAGGAATTCGACATAAAAACTCCCTCCATCAAAACGCTCGCCGAGAGTCTGTCCGGGGGAAACCAGCAGAAATTGATCGTAGCCCGGGAACTCTCCCAGCAACCGAAACTGCTCGTCGCGGCTCAGCCCACAAGGGGGATAGACGTAGGAGCAATCGAGTTTGTTCACGAACGCCTCATGGAGGAGAGAGCCAGAGGAAAAGGCCTGTTACTTGTCTCTTCCGAACTGGATGAGATAATATCCCTAAGTGACAGAATAGCGGTGATCTACGAGGGTGAATTCACGGGGATATTTGATGCGGACGAAACTTCGAAAGAAGAGCTGGGCGTCTATATGACTGGTTCAAAGCGTCAGGACGAAGAAAAGGTCCGACGGAAGGCTCTAAACCAGGTTTCTCTTCGGGAATGATTAATCACAATGAAAAGTGAAAGAAGAAGTGAGCTTTTATTCAACGTACTGATGAATGGGGTTGCTCCAATAGTTGCAATTCTGATAGCGTTTGCAATCGGAGGAATAGTAATTATCTCTCTCGGCACCAATCCCCTTGCGTTCTTCTCGAGAATGTTCAGCCTGAATTTCGGCACGCTCCGGGGAGTAAGCCAGATGATCTACCGCGCCACCCCCTACTTCTTCACGGCGATGGCCCTCTCGTTCGCTTTCAAAGCCGGACTTTTTAATATTGGAGCCGAAGGACAGATGTTTATCGGCGGTCTAGCTCTGGCCTGGGTCGGCTTTACATTTACCTGGCTTCCATTTCCGATTCTATTCGTTCTTTGCCTAATTGCAGGGTTTTTAGGTGGTGCTCTCTGGGGGGCGATACCTGGTTACCTGAAAGTTAAGCGAGGAGCTCACGAAGTCATTACCACGATTATGTTAAATTTCATAGCAATTGCCCTGGTTCAGTACCTCGTCCAGAACCATTTCATGAATCCGGAGTGGGGAATTCCCCATACACCTTCGGTGGCCGAAGGTGCTTATGCACCAAGTCTTGACAAGATTATACCCTGGTTTCCCTCAGGCACCCGGGCAAATATAATGTTTTTGGTCGCTATAATACTGGCCGGCCTTACGCTTGTACTGCTCAATCGAACGAAACTGGGCTACGAGATAAGAGCAACTGGTCTTAACCCAAACTCCGCCGAATACGCCGGTATAAATATATCCAGTCGTACTGTCATGACTATGGCAATTAGTGGAGGATTTGCCGGTATGGCAACGGCCAATTTCATTCTGGGACCGGGAAGCCACTACTTTCTGAAAAGCGAGTACGGGGGCATAGGCTTCTCCGGGATCGCGGTCGGGCTTCTGGGGCGGAATAACCCTCTTGGCATAATACTGGCCGCAATTCTCTTCGGGTTCCTTGAAAACGGAGCTCTGGGGGTGCAGCTCTATTTTCCCAACGTACCCCGGCAGATTGTGGAGATCATGCAGGCAATCATTTTAATAGTGCTCGTGATAGTGCTAGAGCTTGCCAGAAAATTCCTAAAGAGATTACAAAAGAGGGGTTAACGTGGACTGGATACTGGAAATATTCGCGGTCTCAACTCTGTTGGCGACAATTAGAATGGCTTTGCCCATTTCTCTGGCTGCCCTGGGCGGGCTATTTTCCGAAAGCACCGGTGTAATAAACATAGCACTGGAAGGAATTATCCTCATGGGGGCCTTCGCCGGAACTATCGTAACGAACGCGACCGGTAGCCCGTTACTCGGTTTGTTAATGGCGATCGCCGCCGGACTTGGAATGGCCCTCATCCACGCGATAGCCAGCGTAACTTTCAAGGCAAATCACATCATAAGCGGAGTCGCGCTAAACCTATTCGCCACTGGAGCCACGTTTTTTCTCGCCCTGGTAATTACCGGAGGTTCCCAGATATCGGTCGAAAACTCATTGCCAAAATTCCTGGGTTTATCACCTGTGATCTACGTCACAGTGGCGATATTTTTCCTCTCGGGCTTCTTTCTTTACAGAACGAGACTCGGGCTCCGCCTGAGAGCGACCGGGGAACACATGGCAGCAGTGGATAGTGTCGGGATAAGCGTAACAAAGATGAGGTACATAGGAGTCCTAATTTCCGGTGCCCTGGCCGGATTGGGCGGAGGTTACCTCGCGATCGAGCAGGCAAACTTCTTTACCAAAGGAATGAGTGCCGGCCGTGGTTACATCGGACTGGCGTCGATGATATTCGGAAAGTGGACGCCGTGGGGAGCTGCCGGCGCTGCGTCGCTGTTCGGGTTCTCTCAAGCACTTCAATTTAGAATATCTATTCCCTTCGTACCGGACGAATTCCTCCAGATGCTTCCCTACCTGATAACGATTGCCGTGTTGGTCGGGGCAGTCGGTAGAGCTACACCGCCCGCCGAGGACGGAAATCACTTCATAAAAGAAGGCTGATAAAGGTGAGCTTCCTGGACCTGGTCCTGAAGAAAAGGAACGGCGAGAAACTGATGCCGGAAGAGATCGACTTTCTGGTGGAAAAATACGTAGCTGGTGAAATTCCCGACTACCAGATGTCCGCATTCCTGATGGCCGTCTACTTCAATTCCATGGACGGGGAAGAGACTGTCAAACTGACCGAGGCAATGGCTGATTCCGGGGACCGCCTCGACCTCTCAGGGGTAGAAGGATTCAAGGTCGACAAACACTCCAGCGGGGGGGTCGGGGACTCCGTTTCTCTCGTTCTGGTTCCGCTGGTCGGAGCCGTGGGGTTAAAGATCGGCAAGCTTTCCGGCAGAGGTCTGGGACACACCGGCGGTACCATAGATAAACTGGAATCGATTCCCGGATTCCGGGTTAGCCTCAGCACCCAGGAATTTCTAACCGGTATGGAGAGCGACGGAATGGCGATAATGGAACATACTTCCGACCTCGTTCCCGCCGACCAGAAACTCTACGAGCTGAGGGACGTTACGGGCACGGTCGAATCTCTCCCCCTTATCGTAAGCAGTATAATGAGCAAAAAGATCGCCTGCGGACCCGACGGCGTCGTCCTCGACATCAAGTCCGGCGCCGGAGCCATAATGAAGGAGTTCGACCGGGCTAAGGAGCTGGCTCAGGGCTGTGTCGACATAGGAAAGGAAGTCGGCCTGAACGTAACGGCGCTGATAACAGACATGAACCAGCCTCTCGGACGGGCAGTAGGTAATTCGCTTGAAGTCCGTGAGGCGATAAAGGTGCTGAAAGACGAGACCTCCGGAGACCTTCGCGAGGTAACGGTAAACCTGGTCGCCGAACTCCTGCTTCAGTCCGAAAAAGTTGATTCGATGGAAGAAGGAGTGAACCAAGCCGAGGACAAGCTGGCCTCGGGTCTGGCCCTGGAAAAATTCAAGAGACTGATAGAAAACCAGGGCGGAAATCCGGAAGTCATCGAGGACCCGAACCTCCTTCCCACGGGTGAAAACAGGGCGGAGATTCAACTGGAAGAAGAAGGATACGTCTCGAAACTTGACGCCCTGAAAATAGGTCGGGCTGCAAACACCCTCGGCGCGGGACGCCAGGAAAAGGGAGAAGAAATCGACCGTGCCGTCGGAATAGAAATCGAGAAGAAAATCGGGGACGAACTTACGGCCTCGGAGCCCGTAGCCCGGATCCATTACAACGACGACTCGAACCTGGAAGAGGCAAAAAGGTTGATTCGAGACGCATTCTCAATTAGCCCCTCACCCTCCTCAGCTCCCGAATTGATTAAAGAAAGAATTAGGTAGTTTTTATGTAGAAGTATCGGCCGGGCACGGGGACCCGGCCTGCTATGGTTGCCAATCAAACTCGGAACTATCCAACTCTAACCTGGAACTATTGTTTTGTAGTTTTTGTTTTTAACAAGGAACTAGAAACCAGGAACCAGGAACAAACCGTAAACTCGAAACCCGGAACACGGTACTAGTTCCTGACCATTGATATTATCGAAGGGTCTGTTGATAATTGGTTGTTAGTTGACGTTCTCACGTTTTACTTTCACGGATAGAAAATATCATCTTAGAGGTGTATACAATGCTTCCGCCGCACGGTGGGAATTTGGTAAACAGAGAACCGAGATCGGCAAAGTCCCGAGAACATCTCAAACGAGAGGCCAGTGAACTGAAAAACATAGAATTGAAACCCGGCGAGGTCAAGCACCTCCAAAATATAGCTTTCGGGAGTTACAGCCCGCTCAAGGGATTTCTGGGAAAGAACGACTTCAACAAAGTCGTAAGAGATAAGACTCTCGAGGACGGTACGGTGTGGACCGTACCTATAATCCTGGATGTCACGGAGGAAAAAGCTGACGAGATCGCCGACGAGGAAAAGGTAACACTCGTTGGTGAGTCCGGAATCCAGCTGGCTATAATGGAAGTCGAAGAAATTTACTCAGTCGACAAGAAGGAGGCGGCCCGGGGACTCTTCGAGACGGACGACGAGGATCATCCGGGGGTAAAGAATTTCCTCAACAGAGGAGACTACTTCGTCGGAGGACCGATTAAGCTGATCCGTGGTGGATTCGAAGATTTCTATAAGTACCTGCTTAAACCCGTAGAAACCAGGGTCCTATTCAAGGAAAAGGGCTGGGAAAAGGTGGTCGGTTTTCAGACCAGGAACGTCCCACACAGAGGACACGAGCACCTTCAGAAAAGTGCTCTGGAGGTCGCGGACGGGATATTCATCCATCCAAAGATAGGTCAAAAGAAGGCCGGAGACTGGAAGGACAAGGTAATTCTGGAGTCCTATGACATCCTGCTGGACAACTATTACCTGCACGATCACGCCGTTATGAGTATATTCCCGGCGGACATGTTCTACATGGGGCCCAGAGAAGCAGTCTTCGACGCAATAGTCAGGAAGAACTACGGCTGTACTCACTTTATCGTCGGGCGGGACCACGCCGGCGTCGGTGACTACTACGGCGATTTCGACGCCCATAAGATATTCGATCAACTGAGCGATATCGACATAGAGCCGTTGACTTTCGACTACGCCTTCTGGTGTAAAAAGTGCGGACAGATGGTCACCGACAAGACCTGTCCTCATTCCATGGAAGATCGAATAGCTCCTTCCGGGAGCAAGATAAGAGGAATGATCAAGGACGGAGAGACCCCCCCGGACGAAATCATGCGGAAGGAAGTGGCGGAATTCGTCACCGGACAAGAGAGTCCTTTTGTCATGGAGGGTTAAGATGACTGAAGAAAATCAAGCAGACCAATACAACGGGTTTACACTCTGGTTTACGGGCCTGCCGTCCTCCGGGAAATCCACGGTAGCCAAGGAAGTAGAAAACGAACTAAGGAGGAGAGGGCTGAAGGTCGAGAACCTCGACGCGGACGGATTAAGGAAGAACCTTCACCCGGATCTCGGCTTCACGAAAGAGGAGCGGGGAATAAACAACAAAAGGATCGGATTCATAAGTAAGCTATTGACGAAAAACGACATAACGACCATCGTAGCGGCCGTTTCTCCATTTAAAGAGTACAGGCAGGGCGCCCGGGAATACGTCGAAGAAGAAGGGGAGTTCTACCAGGTCTACGTCGAGTGTCCCGTGGACGTCTGCAAAGAACGGGACCCGAAAGGCCTCTACGACAAGGCAGAAAGGGGCATAATTCCCAACTTCACCGGCGTTTCCCACCCGTTCGAGGAGCCAACGCCGGACGAGTACGACGTGAAGGTAAATACTGCCGAGCTAGACCCCGATTCCGCGGCGGAAAAGGTCCTTCAATTTCTCGCCGATGCCGGGGTTTTCTCGTCGGTAGACGAATACACGGGCCTCAACGAACACCAGGAAGAAGAAATAAAGGACAGACTCAGAAGGCTCGGTTACCTCTAGGCTCACTTCAAGCAAAATTGTTCATCGCAGGATTTAAGCTATTCAATAATTAGCCCCGGCTGGAAAGATTTAATTGCATATGACAGCCGGGGTTTCTAATTCCGATTTCCGACAGGTTTGGAGCGTACAATAGCAATAGGTCTGATAGCCAAGTCTTTCCAACCCCAGTGATCTATATACCAACCAACCGCCTCGGCACAGGGACCGAGGCTGCTATTTCACTGACCAAACATAGTAGAGGGAGCCCCTGCGCTCCCGTTATTGGAAAAATACAGCTCCTAGCAAAGATTCCACGGGCAGAGGCACCCGGGCTGCTTTTTCTACTCTCATAGCAGGGAGGGCCCTCGTGCCCTCCCGGAAGTGGTGAATCCCGTACGTACCAAAGATTAGTAATACCTACTTGGCATGCCCACTTGCTCATTTCCCCCTGGATGGGGGAAAGAGAGATTGGGGGTGAAAGGGTCGTTGCGTAATCGTACCAATCGCCGGGGCATGGGGGCCCCGGCTGCTTCCGCGCTAACTTAGCAGGTCCGGCTCCCACTGCCGGACCGGAAGGTTGTCTCCCACCAAACTGCTTCTCCTCCATAGCAGGCCGGGTGCCTCTGCCCGGCCGGTAGTTCCGATAGCCAAAATTAGGTAGCCAAATTAATCAAAAGGACCCCCACGACTCATTTCTCCCTCGGTGGGAGAAAGAGAGATTGAGAGTGTTTGTAAGCTACCATAGCAGGGCGGGTCCCCGTGCCCGCCCGGAAGGTGCACATTCCGAATATCCCGCCCCCAGCTCATTTCCCCCTCTAATGAGGGAAAGAGAGAACGGGGGTGAAAACCCCATGAACCCCATAAACCCTACGAACCCGACAAACCCCATGAACCCAAAACCATAATACAGAGTTGTACTCTCCCATTTATCAAAATATAATTTAACGGATAATCCGAATCGGGGGGAATTATGGATACTCTTAGATTAAAACTTAGCATGCTGGGAAGTCTGGGGCTGATCGTCGGGATTACCACCCTGGGTGCGGCTATTCTGCTGAACGGAATCCTGGGATTGAACTTCATCTGGACCCTTGTATTTATCGTCCCTTTCTTCTTCTTGCAATGGTATTACGGTCCAAAAATGGTAGAGTACTCGATGGGGGTGGAAGAAGCACCCAGGAACAAGTACCCGGAACTTCATCGAACCGTCGAGGATATCAGCCGGAAGGTCGGAATAGACAAACCGCAGGTAATGATATCCGAGATGGATATGCCCAACGCATTCGCTTACGGCAACTTTTCCACCGGAAAGAAGGTCGCGGTGACCAGAGGCTTGCTGGATACGCTGGAGTGGGAAGAAGTGGAAGCCGTGCTGGGCCACGAGATGGGCCATATAACGCACAACGACGCGGAAGTAATGATGTTCCTCTCCATTTTGCCCGCCATATTCATGATGCTGGGCAGGACCCTGCTCTGGTCCTCTTTCCTCGGAGGCAGGAGGCGCAACGGCGGTGCTCTGATAATTGTCGCTCTGGGTGCGATGTTCTTCTACTTCCTGCTGAACCTGGCGATCTTATGGTTCTCGAGGCTGCGGGAGTTCTACGCCGATCAGTTCGGCGCAACCTCGGTTTACGAAGGTTCCCGGAAACTACAGGAGGGCCTGGTAAAGATAGAAAACAAGATGGCAAAGCTAAAAGAACGAGGAAGAGAGACTCGGGCGACCGCCGGGGGATCCGGTTCGAACAGTATGGGTTTGAATCCGTTTGGCTCCGGAATGAAGCCTCTGTTTATCGCGGACCCGGACGTAGAAGCCTCCAGTGAGAACCTGTCAGACCGGGAACTGGTGGAAAAGTACAAACAGAAATCTCCCGGATTTGGCAAGAAACTATTCGAACTATTTACCACCCACCCTGAACTCAGCAAGCGCCTTAAAGCTTTGGATAAATACCGATAAATATAGTACTAATTAACCCAGAACTCGGTACAATCGAGCCCGGGACTATTCTTATTAGCAGCCCGAGCTCCCATTGCCCGCGCGGGTTGTCGATTACCGAGACTACCGGTCCGGCTGTGGGAGCCGGACCTGCTTGGGTATTGGCGATAGTCCTTAGCCCATCCGGAAGGTGGTAAAATAATACGCACTCGGAACTAACGATAGCAGCCGGTTCCGCTTGCCCTCGTTAATACGGGAAGGGCAACCTGAGTAGGTAGAGGAGGTCTTCAGACTTCCAAAACCTGGAAGCCTGAAGGCTTCCTCTACAAAAACACAATATCAGAAGTGCCCAATAGATCTTCTCCACCCTCGATTGGAACACCCTTAATGTTCGCTTTCCTCTCCTTGACGGGGGAAGATGCAAGATGGGGGTGAAGGTTAAGAAGGAAACCTTATAGATGTATTTAGCTCCCGGAGAACCGCTTATATTAAACTAACACCAAACACCAAACACCCAGCACCTAACTAAGCGGCCTAAAAGACGAAAGCGTCTCTTTCGCCTCCTCGACAGCCGATCTCGCGATTTCCTCCGCCTTTCCCAGATATGTTTCAGGCTTCAGTTCTTTCAACCTGGCCCTCTCGTTGGTAGGTAAAGGCAATTCTTCTATCACTTCTTCCACTTTCTCCCCGTCGAGTTTCTTTCCTCGAGTCAGTTCCTTTACTATCTCGTAGGCATCGGAGTGTCCGTACTTCCTCAGCGCCGTTTGCCAGGCTTCCGCCAGAACTTCCGGGTGATTCGTCAGGTCTTCCTGCAAAACCTCCGGGTTCGGTACTACCTTATTCAGCCCCCGCTTCACGCTTTTGTAACCGATAAGCGCGTGAGCATACGCCACGCCCACGTTTCGTCTCACCGTTGAATCCGAGAGATCGCGCTGAGCTCTCGAGGTCGTCAGGTAATCCGCCAAAAATTCCAGATCCGAATTCGCCTTGCTCAGGTTTCCCTCGCCGTTCTCGAAGTCGATCGGATTGACCTTCTGGGGCATGGTCGAGGAACCGACTTCCGACTCCCTTTGTTTTTGAGAAAAGTACTCTCGAGAAATGTAGGTCCAGCAGTCACGGGAGAGATCGACCAGGACATTGTTGACGCGGGATATCGCCTGCAACAGGTTCGCGAGGTTATCCCTGGGCTCTATCTGGGTTACTGTCTGATTCGGTTTTAACCCGAAATCCCGGACGAATTCCCTCGAAAAATTGACCCAGTCGGTACCGGGATAGCTATCCGAATGGGCATTTAGATTCCCGGTAGCACCGGCAAGCTTACCGGTGAGTTTCTCTTTCGCGTCCTCGATATTCTCCAGCTGCTCGACCAGTCGAGAGAGAAATACGGCAAACTCCTTGCCCAGCGTCGTCGGCGTAGCGGGCTGGCCGTGAGTTCGGGCAAGCATAGGCATGTTTGCACTTTCCTCCGCCAGAGTTATCAGCCGGCCGGCAACCTCGGTGAGCTTTTCCATAAGACGCTCCGTTGCCTTTTTTATTAATCGGGCGTAGGCAAGGTTGTTCACGTCCTCGGAGGTCAACCCGAAGTGGACAAACGGGATCAGTTCGGCAAGATTTCTGTCTTTCAGCTCTTCCCGAACGAAGTACTCTACCGCCTTCACGTCGTGGTTGGTCGGAGGAATATCCCGGTAACCTTCCGACTCTATCTTCGCGATCGTTCGGGCGTCTTCCAGATCAAATTGTTCGTAAATTTCCCTCAAATTATCTTCGGGTGGATCGATCGGGATATCTTCCAGGGTTCCCAGTTTAACCAGGTACTCTATCTCTACTCTCACCCGTTCCGCGTCCAGTGCCTTCTGGGAGAAGTACGGCAGTAACTCTTCCACTCTGCCGCGATACCTGCCGTCCAGAGGTGATATCGTCTCGAGATCTGTGAATTTATCGTCAATCATAACGAGCTAATTATGCCATCTCCGGTAGGGGAATCGCAAATAATCTGATGTGGAAGCCTGACCTGCTTTCAGTGCAAAAGCAGCCCGGGCCCCACGTCCGGGCGGTTCGTCCTTTTATTCAACGCCTTGTAACGTTTTTTTGTAGCGGAGGTCTTTCAGACCTCCATCGTTAACCCGACAAACGTGGAAGCCTAAAGGCTTCCTCTACACCGTTGACACGTCAATAGAAAGATATTTTATGTTTGCAGTGTTTTTGCAGTTTTCTTGCCATTCAACTCGGAACCAAGAACCCGGAACAATTAAAGATACTGACCACCCGCGCGGGCAATGGGAGCCCGCGCTGCTATTTACTAAAGAACAGCAGGTCCGGCTCCCATTACCGGACCGGAATGTCGCCTGCTACCAATCGCCTGCGCATGGGAACCGGGGCTGCTCTCGCTTACAAAGCAGGGCGGGTCCCCGTGCCCGGCCGAAACGTGGGAGAAAAGAAGGAGGGTTGGAGAAAAGCACCAATTGCCCGAGTACAGGACGCCCCCAATTAGGCAATGAAGTCAAAGTTCTGAGTTATTCATTTTCCCCCTGGCGGGGGAAAGAAAGAATGGGGGGGTTAACCCGGAACAAGGAACCCGGAACCCGGAACTAAAACATTGATTACCCAAACCCATTTCTCTACCATCTTGTCGGAGATTTTATTATGAGCAATATCGTCCTCTATCACGGGGAACCTTACCAGCGAGAAAAAGCCGTAGACAAGACAATTAAGAAGTGGCGGGAAGAGCTATCGAACCCCGAACTTTACAGGTTCGAGGGAAGTCAGCTGGAACCGGAGAAACTCGAGCAATTATTGAGCGGTTCCTCGCTATTTTCCAAAACGAAGATAATCCACGTCAGCCAGGCAGAAGAGCTTACCGGGGAGGAAGCCTTTCCCGAAATTATCGAAAGCCACTCCTTCGAAACAGAAGCCCTGCTTTTCGAATCGGACTCCCTGAAAAAAAGCACCGCCCTCTACAAAGCAATAGCAAACAAGGGAGAGACGAAGAAGTTCTCCGAACCGACAGGTCGAAACTTCCCGAAGTACGTATCCAAAATCATGGCCGACCACGACGTCCAGCTGACCAGCGACGCAAAGCGGTGGATCATCCAGATAATGGAGCAGGACCTTTTGCGAGTAGAGCGGGAAGCCGAGAAGTTAAGCCTGTACAGGGAGGAAGGTGAAGTAACTCTAGAAGAAGTAAAGAAAGTAGTCTGGACAAAAGGGAAGGACAAAATGTTCGACTTCTTCGACGCCCTTTTCACCAGAGAAAGAGAAAGCCGCGAGGCAATCAAGCTCCTGGAGGACATGCTGGACGAAGACGTAGACGCCAGCAAGATTTTCTTCATGCTGGCAAAAGAAGTAAGAAGACTTATCAAAATTGGATCCCTGGCTGACGAAGGATGCTCGAATAAAGAGATATCCGACAAAACGGGAATCTACAACTGGCTGGTAAAGAAGAAACGGGGGCAGCTCAACAACTTTGAAATGACGGAACTAGAAGATCTCCTCCACCAGCTCCACCGCCAGGACTTAAGGTTCAAACAGGGCAAAACGGACCTGGAAGACGCCCTGTTTCGGATAGTTTACCAGACGTACCCGGCGAAGAAATAAGGCGACCATACACCCCTACAATTTACCTGAGAGCAAACTTGGTGGGTTAAAGGTCACTGAATTTCTCTTAGCAAATCATATTAACAATTCCGTTCCTACTCGCACCTCTTTCTCTCTTTCCCCGTAAGACGTTTAACCGAAGTAGTGATAGCAGGGCGAGTTCCCACGTTCCACTTAACAACAACAGCGCGAGCTCTCATTGCCCGCGCGGGTTGTCGGTAGCGAAAGTATCGGTCGGGCGTGGGAGTCCTCCTGTGGAAATCTAAAAACTTCCTCTACAACCAGAAACAAACCTTTTTCGCTTACCAAAATCAATGGTGTAGCGGAAGCCTTTAG
>JAIPHJ010000021.1 GCA_021735245.1 Candidatus Bipolaricaulota bacterium | reverse complement strand
GTCCCTCTTCCAGGGCTTTCAACCAGCACCCAGTTTGATATCGATTACCGGACGGTGAAAAATACTTTCACCAAAAAACCTCGTCTGTAAACTGGTTTCATTTTTGAAGTCCATATTAAACTGGGTGCTGGACCAACTCCAGTTTATCAAATAAGTCCTTCGGTTAACTCTTCCCTGTTAATTTAACAAATCAAAACCGCACAATTTTGGTTTTAGAAAACCCTCAGTTCTTCCCGTTCGAGTTCTCTAAAACAACTGGGCGTGGAAGTTTAGGTCCTTTTTTAGTTATTCCACCAATCATTCGTAAGGACCTTCTATAACTCCCTGGCCGTCTTCAACAATTTACTTTCCTTTCGCAAAACCTTTTTCTATCTCCAGGTCTTCCGATAGCACCAGAACGTCCGCGTCCTTGCCTTCTTCCAGGCTACCCTTTCGATCGCTTACGCCCAACCGCCTGGCGGGATTAGTGGTAAAAAGTGTTAGAGCTTCCGGGAGGTCGAGAGCCTGGTTCCGCACGAAATCAACCAGGGTTTTGTGAAGCGTATTTGCTTTACCCTTCCCCAGGCCGACAAGGTTTCCGCCCACGAAGAACCTGGATCATTAAAACCTAGGTGGCCATTTTACCGATCCCCAAGATCTGTAAATCGATTCCCACTGAATCTGATATCAACCTATCATAATTCTTACATTCCTTCTGAAGCTTCTCAGTGGTGCCATCGGGTATATGGTAGTTTCTTTCCTTTAAATTGACCTTAGAGTAAAACCTATCTTCCATGTACTTTCTATAACTCTGAGGGTGATTGGGCTCAATTAGATAAAACTCGTCGAGATTAATGGTAGTTACTTCTGAGAAATCAACTAAGTCTGCCTCGTAGTATGCTACCATCTGTTTGTAAAACTTTTTTGGTGTGTTGCCCGTAGGAAGTCCTAGAACGGTATAGGGTTCCTTAATTAGTTGTCTTGCAGTAGATTTTGCTGCTTCAATGCTCATTTGGGCATAACTGTCAGAAATACTTAATTTCATAATCACCCACCTTTCAGAATTTCATCTCATATTTTTGCTGAACTGGAAAACTGAGCACCGGACAGGCAAACAGTCAAAAGTAACAAACCAGCAGCCTAGAAGCGGGGTAAATAATCCTGATGGACCTCCAGAAAACGCTCTAAAAGCTTCTCGGCTTGCTTAGGTGAATCAACGCTGTCATCTAATATAAGTGCCTTTTTCGCTTTGTCGTAAGACCCTTCGGCTGCCGCTTCCGCACTTATTTTCTGTATGGTTCCCTCCTTCTGCAAAAAAGTCGTCAGTGCATCAGGGAACTTAGCTACTTTTGTACCTTTAATCCCGCCTGGAGTGGCCGTTGCCGGAATCTCTACTATCATATCTTCCGGTAGGTTAGGTATACTCCTCTTGTTAGGTATGTTTGCATTAGGCAAATATTGCGGGGTCCGGAAAAATAGGCCTTTCACGATATCACTCGGAGGAGATTCGCCGTAGATATGCCACGAAAATTCCTTGACGTCCTTAATAAACTCCTCTTTTTCATAATTTCCCTTGATGAATTCTGTTTGCCTTTTTCTCCACTTCTGACTCCTCATCTGGTGGCCTTCGAAATCGTAACCGTCACATTTTATATAATTACAAGCATAACTTATATACTCCCCATAGTGCTCATCATTTTCGTGAGGCCAAAAACCATAAGTTTCGTATAAATGTAATCCAAGCGGTTGCCAATCCTTCTCTCGAGCCCTTTCTACCAGCTCTGGGTAAAGATCCTTCCCGGTCCTTTTGTTTTTAATATCTTTAATCCAAACGGCGTGATTTATTCCCGCAGCCTCTATATAGAGGTCCACTGCGGGAACATCCATCAATTCCCCGACGTACCTATCCTTGAAATCCCACAAACCATCACAATACCCTGCAACGTCCAGATCGGTGTATTTGTTAATCGCGTATGCTACCCTGTCTTCCGGGTTAGTAAGAACCAGGACAAAAGCATCAGGTGAGAGTTCCTCAACGTCTTTACACATATCTAGGACCAGGGGTACGGTCCGTAATGTGTGAGATAGTCCTGCTGGACCTCTGTTCTCCCCCAAGGTCTGGTCGATTTCAAATTCCCGGGGTATCTGCCAGTCCAGCTTCCACCGCTCTATCCTATCTTCCTCTGCAGCAATTAGGACGAAATCGGAATCTGGAAGTGCGTTTTTTCTATCTTTATATCCTTCCACCTCGACATTTTTATCAAGAGTCTTGGCGATTTTCTTCCCGGTTTTCGTCGACATCTGGAGATTTTTCTCATCGGTATCTACCAGAGTGAGTTGCAATTCTCCGGTAGGTACATTATTGATAAGATCGAACAAATTCGGAGGGCCAAACACACTACTGCCAGCCCCTATTACGACAACTTTCAATTTCCTGGATTCCTTGCTCATTAAACTACTTCACCTCCAAGAGATAAAGCCGATAAGATGTAGCTACTTAGGAGAAAAAATGATCGAGAAGCTACCTTTCTATAGAATACCTTTTTTCTAAGATGATGTTTTCTGTTCCTGCTAGGACCGTTATTCAGGATATATTTCTCAAATACTCGGTAAACCGGATTTTGAAGCCGCTCGAGATAAAAATTAAACCATTAGTCGACAGCCCCCTGACTTAACCCCTTCACAATATGTCTTTGGGATAGGAGATAAAATACAATCATTGGTAACGCTGTAATTGTGGCTCCTGCCATGGTGAGGGGGATATTAGTACGATATGTTCCCTGGAACAATACGAGACCGAGTGGGAGTGGAGCCTTATCCGCATTTGGCAATAGTACAAGCGGTATTACGTAACTGTTCCAGGTCCAGATTGTCGTCAAAGTTCCGGCAGTAACGATCGCCGGTTTACTTAAAGGGATTAATATTCGCCAGAGTATCTGCCAACTTGACGCTCCATCAACCAGAGCCGAATCGAGGAGTTCTTTAGGCAGACCCAAAAAGAAGGATCTGATGACAAGCGTTGAAAAGGCAGAACTCATAGCGACCTGGGGCAATATTGCCGCCAAATAAGTATCGATTAGATTCAAGGTATCCATGAGTTGATATAACGGTATCATGATAAAGACCGCAGCTATCATGATACCTAGTACGGTGGTGGCAAGGGTAAATACACGCTTCAGAGGAAACTCCATAAAAGCTAATGCATAGGAGGACATTATGCCAAAAACCAGAGAAAAGAAGACTGTTGGGACCGTTATTATGATCGTGTTAACCAGATAGCGATCGAAATTATACTCAAAAATGGCCTTTGTAAAGCTCTGGAAGTTCCACTCATTAGGTAAAGCTAGAGGCCCCCTGATGATAATATCTGTGTGCTCTCTGAAAGCTCCCATGATTGTAACAAAGAAGGGAACCAAAGTGACTACGGCCAAGGCAATTAACAGGGTGTAAGCGATAAACTTACTGACGAAACTTCTATTTCGCAACCTAACCCCCTCTTTCTTCCAGTAGAAAGGTAATGCTTGAGAAAGTAAAGATCACCAAGGCGAGGATAACCACTACCGAGGAGGCATATCCCACCTCGTATTGGACAAATGACAGTTGATAGGCATATAGAGAGATAGGCCTCGTATTGTATGCTCCTCCGGTAATAGCGGAAACAACGCCGAACACATTGGTGCTCAAGGCCCGAATCAGTGTTAGGATAAAAACCACCACTAGCTCATGTCTTAATTGCGGTAAAGTGACATAAAAAAAGGTCTGCCAGGCCGAAGCACCATCTATCTTTGCTGCATCGTAAACATCTTCATTTATCTTTTGGATACCGGAAAGAAATATTATTATACAAAATCCGGTCCAGATCCAGGTCCCGATAAGTCCTACAGCGTAAGGTGCTGTTGATGAAGACCCTAACCAGGTTCGTGTAAGAAAACTTAACCCAATGCTTTCAAGAAACCTGTTGAGCACGCCAAAACTGGGAGCATATATCCACCCAAATATAGTACCTATGGCCACCGAAGCCACAACTTGGGGGGTCAAAAAGATAGTACGAAAATACCTAGCACCCTTGATTTCTGCCCGTCCGATTATGGAGGCCACAACGAGACCGAGCACAGTCGGTACAACGCTGAAAAGAAGAATATATATAAGGTTAGTAGTAAGTGCAGACCAAAATTTTGGATCCTCGGCGAGACGAAAATAGTTTTGAAGCCCTACAAACTTCATTTCATTCAAGCCGGACCACTTAGTAAAGCTAAATATAAATGTATTAAACAATGGATATAATAAAAACATAGAAACTACGATAAACGTCGGAGCAAGATAAAGATAAGGGGTAAATCGTCCGGCTATGTCATTTAAAGGAGAACTATATTTTCCCTCATTCATAATAAGCTTCCTCCTAGGAAGAAAAGGAAGGAGGAACCCGCTCTAATCCGATTCCCCCTTCCTTCAAACTTCTAAACTGTTAAATGAAGGTCGACTATAGGCTTAAGCTATTGTGGTTTTTTCTCTAGCCATTTTTGATAATCTTCTTCGATCTTTTCCACAAACTTTTCCGGTTCGATTTCTCCCTTCATAAGCTTCCGACCAGCAGGAGCCATGGTATCCCACATAGTAGGTGTAGCCCAATCTAAATAAGGGACCAATCTGTCGACTTTGTTTACTTTGTTCCACCCCTGGACGATGTCGTAGTTGAGTGTTCCTTCTTCGTACCTTTGTTCGATTGGAGCCTTTGCGGGAAGAGCACCCTTTTCAAGGCTGATGTCGGCGGTAAATTTGCTCGTAGCGAGAATGTCAATAAATTCTGCGGCCAAATCGGGATGATCCGAATAATTACTTATCCCCAGAGGTACACCTACTCCTCCTACCTGAGGGGGTATACCTTCGCCCTTCTCGTAAGAAGGGAACAGAAAGAACCCAGCATCAATTTTCTCGCTGATACTCCCAGCATACCAAATTCCCTGAACGAACATGGCTGCCTTACCAGCAGCAAAGACCGACATGGCGTCGTCACCTTTCAATCCACTAAATCCATCAATGAGGTATCCTTTCTCTGCCCACTCCTGTGCAATTTTAGCCGCGCGAACTTGAGCTCCGTTATCCCAGGTTCTGTCCTCTGCTGAGGAAAGTATGAGGTCATTTAAATAGTCATTGGCGAGGTCCGCACCCATGTAGTGAGCTAGAACACTGTTCTGAATTTCCCCAAAGAGGTGGAAGAACTGCCAGTCATCTAATAACCCTACAGCAATAGGGGTAACCCCTTCTTCCTTCAGATTTTGACAAACTTCTTCCATTTCCTGAAGACTTTCAGGTTCGGAAAGATTGTATTTCTCAAATATTGACTTGTTGTAATATACCCCTACATACTCAGCCTGGAACGGTACTCCATACAGATTTCCTTTTCCAAAGGTCGTACCGTCTTCCGTATACCTCGCGGTATCCAGCGACATCAATTTTTCTTCCCAGTTATATTTCTGGGCGTACTTATCCAGACTCAAAAGATGTCCGCCTCTGACAACTGGCCCCATCATATTTTCGCCGTTATTTACGATGAAAAGGTCCGGGCCTTTCTTAGATTTTAATGCGGACATTATCCGCACTTTCATGTCCTCTAACGGAGCTACCGATCGCTTGATTTCTACGTTGGGATGTCTGGATTCGAATTCTTTGATAGCTTTTTTAACTATGGGTTGTTGGGTTGGTCTGTTGTAGATGTCCCATAAGTTTAATGTCACCTGCTCGTTCTGAGCAGAGACAGATGGAACGAGAGTAAAGCTCATCAATAAGAACATTACAATTAATGAAACAGATACCAATGAAGTCTTTTTCATAACTAAACCTCCTTAAATTAAGTTAAGCTATGGTTGAGAACCTCTTCTTAATAGTACTCTACTAATAGTAGTCTCAGACTTCTGTAATATAATCACCTCGCGAGATTATGGTTAATAATCATTTCTAACAAATTAACACTAAATTAATTCCCTTATCAATTCAGTCTCTGAAAAATTATCAGTTACTCAGCGCTAACTGATAAAGACTTATTCAGAGAAAGTAACAGGTTACTCCCATAGTAAATCGCCCAGTTTATTCCAGCATAACTCTATACCCCCATAGAGAGCAGCCTCATCTCCAAGACTAGAAATCAAAATTTCAGGGGCTTTCTGAGTATTCATATCTACTTTTTCCTCAATATCTTTAATATGTACATGTGCGGACTTCATCACTCCCCCACCCAAAACAACTGCTCCCGGATCAACCAAAGAAGAGATATTGACGATCATAGCAGATACGTCTTTCAACCAACCTGTAACAATATCTTTAGCTAATTTATCCTTATTATAAAAATCAAAGACTACCTTCGGCCCTTTTTCTTCAAGCATATCCGCGGAAATCATGGTCTCTATATTATTGCTCTTGATACCGTTTAAGGTAAGTCGATAGACTCCCGGTCCGGATATCCTGTTCTCTAAACTGCCTGTTTTATCAGAGTGTTTGTCTTTTAAACACTCCTCATTCGGTAAAAACCAACCAACTTCTCCGGCTCTGAAACTATGTCCTCGATATAAACTGTTATCCAAAATTAAACCCGATCCTACCCCAGTTCCAATGGATACATAAACCAAAGAAGAATACGAACTCTGGACTTTCCCAAACTCACCAAGGGCTGCGGAATTTGCATCGTTTTCTATAATACAATCGATTGGGACTCTTTTTTCCAGTTCCTCCTTGAGGGAAATACTATCGGGACCACCAATGTTCGGGGTCACGCTCACTTCACCCGTAGGAGACACTACACCCGGAATCGCTACTGCGAAGGACTTGACTTTGCTCGTCTCAATATCGCTCCAGGTATCAACTTGGGCATACTTAGTTAACGTACTAATGAGCGCTTGCCAGTTATCAGGTGTTTTTAACGAATCCTGTTTAACTATTTCTTTCCGAAGATTAGTTATACCAATTCTTGTATTGGTTCCTCCTACATCTGCGGACAAAAAATAGATTCCTTCCTCGTTGATCGACAATAGCTGAGGTTTCCGGCCGACCTTATCGTACTCCTCATGATGTTGCTCATTGATAAATTCCTTAGCCAATAAAGTTTCCACAGCAGAGGAGACAGCGGGCTTGCTAAGATCGGTTTTACGTGAAAGATCGGCTCTGGAAATAGGCTCAAATTCATTTATAGCACGTAATATTAGCTGTTCGTTGTTAACTTTTATGTCCCGATGGTTAAAACCTGTCCCGACTTCTTTTCCTTTCCACATCAAATCTAATTTCCTCCCATTATAGATGAACTTTCCCCGATAACACCCTGAGATTGCCCTTAGTGATTAAAGTTGATAGTCATAGTTTAGGGAAATAAGTTGGTCCCGATTGCCTCCCCTACAATTGGAAAATTAAAACCCTGAATTTCTTTAATACTTTTGTTAATAATCATTACTTACTTTTATTATAATCGGACTTACCCCTTTGTCAAATATTTGATTAAGCTAGGTTGATAGTTGATTCTACCAATTAGAAAGTGTTACTGAATCTTAGTTAACAAGTTTGGTTCTCAGGCGAAGGGTTTCGAATTTCAAAGGTTGTCCCGGTGGTTAAGATTAGTTTGCCTCATAGGGACCTTCTATAATTCCCTGGCCGTCTTCAACAATTTGCTTTCCTTTCGCAAAACCTTTTTCTATCTCCAGGTCTTCCGATAGCACCAGAACGTCCGCGTCCTTGCCTTCTTCCAGGCTACCCTTTCGGTCGCTTACCCCCAACCGCCTGGCGGGATTAGTGGTAAAAAGTGTTAGAGCTTCCGGGAGGTCGAGAGCCTGGTTCCGCACGAAATCAACCAGGGTTTTGTGAAGCGTATTTACTTTACCTTTCCCAAGACCGACCAGGTTTCCGCCCTCGTCAAATTTTGGCATGCTTCCGTTGCCGTCGGAACTGAAAGTTAGCCTTTCGAGGGGTGCGTCTTTTTCTTTAAAGATTCTGGTGATCGATTCTATAGTTTCTTTTCTGTCCGAGGGGTTGCCGGGACAGGTAACGTCGATAAAGCCGCCTTTCCCGACGAGTTCAACTCCTTCCCGCAGCAATTCTTGTGACCTCCCTACGTGGGTGGGAAGGAACTGAACCAGCGGAATTTCCGACCCCGTTACTGCCTCCCGGATGGGTTTAAGACCAGCTTCGCCACCCCCGACGTGGAGATGGACGATTCCCGGTTTACTCCCGATCATTCCACCGACCCGGGCTTCAGAGGCTAACTTTTTTAGTTCGTCTAAACTGGGCTGGGAAGATCGATGATCGGAAATAGCTACTTTGACACCGATTACCTCCTCGATCAGAGCGATGTCCTTTTTGACGCTGCCGGTAATCGTTTTAGAAGGTAGATGGTACGAACCGGTGTAAATGTAGGAAGTAATGTGCTGGTTTAACCCTTTAGCTGTGGCCAGCAGGGATTCAACGCTCCTGGTCACGTCGTCCGTCCCGAGAGTTCCTACAACCGTGGTGGTGCCTGCTTCCGCGATTTCTGATACAGGAAGCTCCGGAACTCGAGAACTCGGACCTGCCTCCCCTCCGCCTCCTGTGAGATGAAGGTGAAGGTCGATTAAGCCGGGCACAATCAGTTTGCCGGAACCATTGACTACGTGCACGTCAAAATTCTCAGGCGCTTCGATAGTTTCCGCGATCTTAACGATCCTGTCGCCTCCGATCAGGACGTCCCTTTTCCCTCTTTCCCCGGGATCGTATAGCCTTCCGTTCTTAATCAGAATAAAACTCGATTGGTTGGTCAAATTTTCCCCTCCGGAATTATTGAAAGGTAAATTTATCACCTGATTATACCAAAATGAATCATAAATTATAGACTATTTGGTCGAGGAGCTGGAACCTTTCGAAAGTTCCAGTTAGGGAATAAATTTCCTGATTTAAATGAGTGTTTTGGAGGAGGAGATTGTAAGGCGAGAAAGGGAGAACGATAGGCAAACCGGGCCGTTCCCCGACCCGGTTCTTGCCTCTGGTTATTCTATTTCTATGTCAACAGCTTTTTCTTCGGTTAAGGACTCGCTCAATTCTGCCTGAATGTGCAGTACTCCGTTCTCGAACCTGGCTTTAAGCCGGTCTGGATCTTCTACTTCTTCTGGCAGACCGAACGATTGCTTGAACCTGCCGTATCGGCGTCCTCTACTTATGTAATTTACGTCTTCCTTGTCCTCGTCTCGCTCGACTTCGCCAGAAACGATAAGTTGGTTGTTCTTTGCCTGAATACTGATCTGGTCTTTGGTTAATCCCGGAAGTTCGATCCTGTAATGTAATTTCCCGTCCTTTTCGTAAATGTCCGTGTTACCAAACCGACCCAGACTGTTGGTTTGGAAAAAGCTATCCTCCAGATCCTGGAATAAATCGTCGAGAAATCCACCTTTTCCGAAAGGAGATGGTACCCGGTCTCTTTTTCTATTTCTGTCAGAAGGAAGAACCATAAGATCCACCTCCGAATTTGTTTTATTTAGCAGAGTATCTTACACTCTGCTAATTTTATTATAAGAGGGTTTAAGAGTTTGTCAACACCCGAAAGGTGATCTAGCTATAACTCTTTTCTAAACAAGGTATTGTGCTTTAAGGCACCCAGCACTTACCCTTCGGTATAGTTGCGGTAATAAGATCTTGCAAACCGGTTGCGAAGGATAAGTGCTGGTATAAGCCGTCTCTGCAGTCTAGATTAGTTAATTTCTACTTCGATGGTTTGTTCCTCTGCTTTTGGTAGCGGTATTGCAATGTTCAGAACTCCATTTTCGTATTTTGCCGTCAGAGTTTCAGCACTGTCAATTCCTTCTGGTAGCGGGTAACTTCCTTTGACTGTACCCTGGCTTCTTCCCCGTGCCAGGTAATTGCGGTCTTCAGTCTCGCTTCCCTCTCCGGACTCTCCCATGACCAGTAGTTTATTTTCCCTGGTTTTTACCGTGATCTCTTCCTTGTCGAATCCCGGTAATTCTATTTCGTAGTGCAGGGTTCCGTCTTGTTCGTAAATATCCGTATTACCGAGCTGGGATCGTTTGCGGGTTCGCTTGCTTTTCCTTAAGTTCCTGGATATATCCTTGAGCAAGTTGTTGACTAAAAACGGACTATTGGGTCGATTACGTGACCTTGTTACTCTTCTTCTCATAGTTTTCATCTCCCTATTGATGAAAGATTTAAATAATTAGCAGAGTAACCATCACTCTGCTAATTCAATCATATTTGACGGATTTCCTATTTCAAGGGGTGTCTTTCTAGTTGGTTCGCTCGGTCCTTCACCAAAACTTGCCGAGGAAGCCCCGGGGAGGAATCGGCTTGTCGTTGATCTCCAGCACTCGAACGGGGACCGGTCTTCTTTGAGCGGTTTAATCGGTAGTTTTACAGTCAATCGTAACCTTCGGGGCCAATCAAGATATCTGGGCCCGTTTGAGCGCTGAAGGATTGATTGCCGGGTCCTGGTTTGTAAAAGACCGAAAAAACTACTAGAAAGAGATCGCTTACAGGCGAGATCCCCCGGGACGTTCTTCACCATTGTGTTGAAGGAGAGAGGAAATTCGTGAGCAAGAAGTTCATTTTACACAATGTGCTACGCCTTTCAGCTTACCTGGCAATTGATTTAACCTAATAAGCCTGGACAGAGACTGGATCCCGACAACCCGGTAGTGGAGGATAAGGACTGGAAAATTTAGTTAGAACGTGGCAGGAGACCAGTGCTCAACTCCCTCGCCGGGGAAAGTCGGGTTTTGGTATTTAGGTGATATTAACTAAAATAATTCCGGAATTCGAATCAGGATAATTGCCAGCAATGAGACCAATTCGGGAGTGTTAGAATGGAACCGGCTTATCTGTCACTATCTCGGGCCGAGCTCGAAGGTCGGGTCGAGGAGTTGAGAGCAAAACTTAGAGATTGTGATCTCTGTCCGCTGAAATGTGGAGTCAACAGGTTGAGCGGTGAGAAGGGGAGATGTAATTCGAGCGAAGAACTACTCGTTAGCTCCGTCGCTCCTCACCACGGAGAAGAAAGACCGCTGGTGGGCGGATATGGTTCGGGGACAGTATTCCTGTCGAACTGTAACCTGGGCTGCGTCTACTGTCAGAATTACGAGCTGTCCCAACTGGGAAGGGGGCGGGAGATGACCGCTGGAGAGGTTTCGGAGGGTATGCTGGAGTTACAGTTCAGGGGCTGTCACAACGTAAACTGGGTGTCTCCCACCCACTTTGTACCCCAGTTGGTTGCGGCGTTGTTTAAAGCAATAGACGGAGGGCTTGAGATCCCAGTAGTGTATAATTCAGGAGGTTACGATAGCCTCGAGACTCTAAAGCTTCTGGACGGTATAGTGGATATCTACATGCCGGACATGAAGTACGCGAGTAACGAATTCGGCCAGGAGTACTCCGGTGTTCCCGATTACTGGGAGGTCAACAAAAGAGCTGTAAAAGAGATGTATCGCCAGGTCGGGGATCTGAAGGTCGACGATTCGGGAGTAGCCCGGCAGGGATTGCTTATCCGACACCTCGTTTTACCGGAGGGGGTAGCCGGCACGGAAAAAGTTCTCCGTTTCATTGGAGAAGAAGTACCTTGTAATTCTTACGTAAACGTTATGGACCAGTACAGACCGTGCTGGAATGCTTCCGAATACGAAAAACTTGACAGGCCGATAACTGGACCGGAGTTTCGGCGAGCCGTAGATCTGGCCAGGGAGCTGGGCCTCGATAGAGGGCTTTAGAGCGGAGGCCCCACAGGTTTTTATGAGCCTTAGTTCTACTCTAACGGTGGAATTAGCTATCTGGGTCGAATAACTGCTCTCCGCCGCTTATCTGTGAAGGGTCAACCAAACGAAATTCTACAGTGGCTCTAACGTGCTAAAGATTTTATTGGTTGAAAATATTTACGTGAATCTCGATTACGGAGGTGGTGGAAATGTTAATTCAGGGCTGCTGTGGCTGGGGTTACTTTAAGCCCAATTCGTTTCTGGAAGAAGCGGGAAAGTTAACCGGGGAGGAATATTTGAAAAAGTTGCGGGATTTAATTGAGGAAATTGATTCGAACCGTATTTATCTTCTCTGGAATAACTATAACATGTACAGAGATTTGAAGAAGTTTGAATCTCTGTTGAGTCAATAATTCCGCACCGTGTGCGGGGCCTGTAGCAAAAACCGGTTTAGTTATCAGGTCATTACGAAGCGACCATGCGTTTATGCGAGATTTGACCGGGTCGTTGATTGAACGATCAATTTGGCCGAAGATTAATTACCGTGAAAAAGAGAAAGGTTAAATTGATCAAGCCGGAAGGGCCGAGAGGGGATAAGGATACCCTGACCGTTAATAGTTTCATCTCCACGATCGTCCATAATGGAGACAAAGACGCCTATTCGTTCGTGGAAAAGTTCCGGGAAGATATTTTTCCCGAAATAACCGACAAGGACATGGTAAAAGAGCCGATCCGGGAAAAGAATTTACTGCGCCGGATTATTACCCTTCATAATGCATCTGAAATCAAGGCGCGTTCCACAAGTTTTAGGGAAATGAAGGAAAAGATCGAATCCGGGAGTCACGTGTTGATGTCCGACGGATTGCCAAACGTCAAAATTGCGAAAACCAGTGGTGGTGAACTGGTCTGTTTCGACGGTCATCATTCCCTGCTGGCTTACATGATGGCAGGGAAGGAGTATTTAGAGGAGGTTCCGCACCTGCTGGTTACCGACGAGTACGGTGAGGGGTTGGGGGACGAGGAAGTTCACGCCTTCTTTGGTGATCATGCTAAAAAGCTTCGGGGTTCAGACTGGCGGGATTATGTGATAAGCTGGACCAACCCGCCGGAGCGCCAGTTGGAAGAAAGGGAACAGGAAAACATGGGCGATCTGCTATCTACCCTGGTGGAGGATTATTCCAGGGTCTAAAAAAATAGCTCGTGAGGCCTGTATAATTATATTCTAATAACGATCTCGGAAGAATTCTTTCACGGCGAATTTAGTACCTGACCTCAATTGAGGAAAGTCAAGAACCACGCCCCAAGGGACGGGGCTTGTAGAAAAAACGGTTTAACTACGGACTTTGTTCTTTTACAAAAGAAGACCCAGCAGTCAATCGTCCAGCACTCAAACGGACCCGGGTATCTTGATTAGTCTAAAGGTAATGATTAACTAAAAACAAGCAATCGAACCTCTCAAAGAAAACCAGTTCCCGTTTGAGTGCTGGAGGACAAAAAACAGCCGATTCCTCTCCACAGCGAGCTGTGGGGCTTCCTCGGCAAGTTTTGGTGATAAAAAATGCCTGAAGAAGAGAAGCGGTACGACCGTCAGAGCATTCTGTCTCAGTGGGACGAGGGAACTCAAGAGGACCTGAGGAACTCCAGGGTTATAATCGTCGGATGCGGTGCTCTGGGAACAAATACCTCGGCTACTCTGGCGAGGGCGGGAGTGGGAGAGCTAACTATAGTTGACCGGGATTTTGTAGAACTAAGCAACCTTCATCGAACGGCCCTTTTTAACGAAGCAGACGTCGGTCGATCCAAGGCGTCCGTCGTTCAGGAGAGAATTGAGGAAATCAACTCCGACGTGAGGACCGAGGCCTTGCCCACCGATCTTGACCCCTTAAACGCCGAGAGGGTTCTAAAGGGTCACGACTTGATTCTCGATTGTACGGATAACCTGTTGACCAGGTATTTGCTGAACGATTTTTCCGTTAAATTTGGGACCCCCTGGATATACGCGGCCGTAATCGAGACTATGGGGATGACGATGAACGTAAATCCTGAAGAGGGACCCTGTTTTCGCTGTTTATTTCCGGAACGCCCTCCGTCGGGAACCCTACCGACCTGTGATACGGCCGGAGTTATTAACACTATCCCTCAGGTCATTTCCGCGCTTCAATCAACTGAAGCGATAAAATATTTGACCGGAAAGAAGGTCAATACCGGTGACCTGCTGACCTTTGATATCTGGGCGCGCGATCTGTCCACCGTTCGTGTTGAAAAGGACGATGAATGTGTGTGCTGTGGTGAAGAGAAGTACCAATTTTTAGATAGTGAGGTCGGTCAAACCTCTCATTCGGTTTGTGGCCGGGAGGCAGTCCAGATAAATCCTCACATGGAAGAGGAAATTAATCTAGATGAACTCGCTGAAAAACTCGAAGGATTGGGCAGTGTAGAAGCCCGGGATGTCTTAATTCGCTTTGAAGTGGAGAATTACAGGATAACTGTTTTCAAAGACGGAAGAGCTATAATTGAGGGGACGGAGGAGGAACAAGTAGCCAGGAGTCTCTATTCGAAATACATCGGAAACTGATTTTTAGCCCAGAGGTGAGTGGTCCCGACCGGAAGTATTTTAGGTGGAGCCGTTAGTAAATTCGGAATAATATTTCACGACCTTTTCGTGTAGCTCGGGGTTGCTGTCTTTTAAGGGCTTTACCGTCTTCTCCGGATCCATAAGACCTTCCTCGTCCTTACTCTCTCGGTACGCCTTTCTGAAAAAGCTTCTAACCTCTTTTTCTTCCTCGGGGATGGAGTCAAGCAATTCCTGAAGAGTTTCGTTCTTCTTTCGTTCAAGTGCTTCTTTGACCCTCGAGAAGTCAGGCCCCAAACACTCTTCTGCTGCGGGACACCAGTCCGCACACGCCAGGTCGTCCCTGAGCCGGTCCCTCGATTTCTTGATCCTTGTTCCACATTCCGGACAGTCCCGAGAGCTGTCCGTCGGAAAAAATTCCACTTTGTACCCGCACTCAGGGCACTCCAGCTCGTCGACCGCCTGGTCGGGAGTCATCCGCCTCGAGCTCTGACCGGGACACCGTTTATTCATCGTAGTTCACCCCGTTAGTGAGTCCTTTTAAGTTTTGGAAACTCCGGCCTTTTTCGCATTCTTACCTGAGCCGGGCGACTCTCTCTACATCTTTTCGGGATTACAAGTTAAATTCGCTCGATTCAGGTCTTAATCTCACCTTCGACGGTAACGGTCGTCTCTTCGGTTGGGATCTCCTTGCCGGCCCTCTTCGTAGCTTCTTCCACTATCTTATTCATGCCGAAGCAGCAGGGAACTTCCATGTGGACGGTCTTAATTTTACTTACCTCGTTATTTTTCAGGATATCAGTTAGCTTTTCGGTGTAAAAATTCGCATCGTCGAGCTTGGGGCAACCAACGGCAACTTTATTTCCCTCGAGAAAGTCGTTATGAAAGTTTCCGTAGGCGAATGGAACGCAATCGGCAACGAAGAGGAGTTCCGCTCCCTCAAGGTAAGAGGCTTCCGGGGGTAAAAGCGTTAGCTGGACGGGCCATTGTTCGAGACGAGAGAAAGGCCCTGAGTCGGGAGTCTCGCCCCCTTTTTCGGTTTCTAACTCTTTGGAGTTCACACCAGGACAAACCTTCCCCCCATCCCTTCCTTCTGGAGATTCGTTTTCGAATTTACGAAGAGATAGGTTAGTTTCCCGATCCCCGAGGTAATCAAGTGCTTCGATCAGAAGTTCGCTTTGTCCGTGTTCTTTCAGGTGCTCGAGGTGGGCCTCCAGCACGTCATCCCCTTTCTGGAGCATTTTCTTGGCGACAGCTTCTTCATTGTACGGTTGGGCCTCCCGTTCTTCTATAGTTATAGCACCTTCCGGGCAGTCATTGAGACAGGCCCTGAGCCCGTCACAGAAAGTCTCGTTTACGAGTCGGGCTTTCCCGTTGATCAATTGAAGGGCCCCTTCGGGACAGGAGGGTATGCAATCACCGCAACCGGTGCATTTTCCCTCGTCGATATTGATGATTTCTCGCCGGACCATTTTATCCTCCCTGAGGTATCATCTTCGAAATTTTAGGAACAGTTGCATGACTACACCACTCATCCCTAATTATCGATAAGAAGTAGATTATTTCGTCAATCGCTAAATCTTCAACTCGGTTAGATTTTGCTTTCCAATTCTAACGGCTCGTTGGAGGATTGTATATGGGTTAATCCGGAAGTTTCCGGCTGAAAAAGAACCTCTCTCAGGGAGTCCAGAGAAGCGTCCAGTCGTTTGAACTCGAGATCTCCTCTTCTCGCTTCGGTTAAAAGCTCGGACAAGAATTCGTACATTTTGTCGGCGTAGTCCGTGTGGATCGTTTCCAGCAGATCGTTCTCAATCAGCGCCAGGTTCCTGTAATTCCCGACGCACTGAAGGGTTATTTTCCTGCTCGTCTCCCTATCGAACCTTTCCCGTTTCCGTTTTTCGGGATCAAGCCTGTCCTTGTTAAACCACCAACCTATGTTATTGACCGGAGCAGATTCCTTAGCCTCGTTCTTGTAATCCAGAAACCTGTTTCTCCAGGACTTCAGCTTGTTTGAGAAAAATAAATGCTCCTTATAGGCGTCGCTGCTACAATCTATCCAGCCCCTGCTCAGGTAATAGGTTCCCGGCTCGGCCATGTTTCCCTTTAGGTTTTTGTCTCCTGCAAGTAGAGGGATGCAGTCGTGGACTTTGGGGACGATTAGATTCGCGCCGGAGGTGGAAAGACCCTCTATACCTCCCCCGCAGAGCCCGTAGCCCAGAACGATCCGTTCGTAGTCAGTCTTGCTCTCGAGTTCGTCAATTTTATCCTGTATTCGTCGCCTCATAATAGAGCTATCCGGTTTGTCATGTAACCCCTGAGGAAGGAACTCGATGTCCCAGTCGCTTCTGGGTAGTACCAGTTCATTTACCTCCCCGTATAGCGCACCACAGGAGATGATTGCCCTTTGTTTCATATAATCCTCCCGATAAGAATTTGAAAGCGTCATCGTGACAGATATAGGCACGACGACACCATGTTATAAAAATTGTTATATGATATCAATTGCGTCTTATCCGCTGGTTAGGCCCCGACCTTCTATTGCTCACCGGCCAGCTAAGACCGTCGAACTCGAGTTTGAGGCCCGGGTAAGATTAGATTTCGTCATGGTATGGAAACTTCCATAGTCTACTCTAGGTTGGACCTATATTGAAAGGACGCGTTCCACGTATCATCATTAATCCAGGAGAGCTCAAATTAAGAGTGGATTTTGGAGAATTGAAATTGACAGAAATATTTTGCTCACTGGAAGGTGTTTTGCGAAGGAATGAAGTCTTTAACGAGTTTGCTGGAATCAGCAAGAATAAGCCGATTGAAGTCTAACCTGGAGAGTCACGGGTCCGTCCTGGTGGCTTTTTCCGGCGGAGTCGATAGCAGTTTTCTCTTGAAGGCGGCGGTCGACTTCCTGGGGCCGGACAAAGTCCTGGCGGTTACCGCCAGCTCCGAGGCCTATCCCAATCACGAGAGAAAAGAGGCCAGAGAGCTGGCCGAAAAGCTGGAGGTAGAGTGGAGGACCATTCAGTCCTCCGAGACGACCAATCCCAATTTCAGGGAGAATCCCACCAATAGGTGCTATTTCTGTAAAAAGGAACTCTTCGAAGATTTGAAGGAACTGGCGGACCGGAAGGGGCTAAATAAAGTGGTGGACGGCACGATTCAGGACGATTCGGAGGGTCACAGACCCGGTACGAGGGCGGCAGAAGAACTAGGAGTAGCCAGCCCGTTGCAGCAGGCCGGGCTGAATAAGGAAGAAATAAGAGAGTTCAGCAAGCAGGTCGGACTCGAAACCTGGAATAAGCCCTCTTTTGCCTGTCTGGCCTCACGATTTCCGTACGGAAAAGAGATTACTGAAGAGAAGCTTGATCGGGTGGGGAGAGCGGAAGAGTTCCTGCTGGAGCTGGGGATAGAACAGTTCCGCGTTCGTCATCACGGGGATATTGCCAGGATTGAGGTTCGGCGATCGGATTTCGATAGATTGCTGGATTCCGGAGAGAAAGTAGTCTCCCGACTAAAAGAACTGGGATACGATTACGTAACACTCGACCTGGAGGGTTACCGTACGGGCAGCATGAATGAACCTTTGTCACGGCAGCAAGTAGAATAGGGTTGGGTAAATTTCAGTGTTTTCGCCCCGGCAGTATTTAATGGGCTAACTCTTCTATACCTCTACCGCTTACCTGGCTGTCGGGATTTACCCGGGTTGAACACTTTAAGGTTAAATCAATTGCCAGGTAAACGGCTGAGGGTATATGAGATAAAATGAAATTACTCGATAGCCATTAACTACGTCTCGCTTCCACACAGTGGTGAAAGGTTGAGTCAATAACCGCGTGCCTTTGGTTGGGTCGAGGGTTATTAACTTTTATTGAGAACAGTAGGTTAAGCTTCCGAGGTACTTGCTTTGCCCGACGGCACAAAGATCGTGGTCGCCAGGTAAGCCCCTGCGCTTAACCAATAAAAAGCGTACGAGAGCACTTCCGTTAGCGACGGGTTTGCGTTGTAGCCAATTAGAGCGGTCAGAATGGATCCAAGGATCCCGTCCTCGTTTATTATGAAATTGGTATTCCAGAGGTGTTCAATGACGGGGGGTATCAGTCCCACTTCGTTCAGTTCGTGCACTCCGTACGCAACAAGTCCCGCTGCGAAGACGACCAGAATGACGCTCGTGGTTTTGAAGAAGCTTTCCAGGTCGAGCAGGTAGACCCCCCGAAAAGCCAGGACGGCAAGTATCAGCACCACTATCAAACCGCCACCGAAACCGATTACGGTCCTGCTGGGAGCCCGGACTGCAAGCGTTCCCACCAGAAGTACGGTCTCTACGCCTTCCCTGAAAACGGCGAGGAAAGCTACGGACACCAGCCCTAGAAGCTTTCCTCGTGACAGAGACGTATCGATCCTCTGCTCTATCCTATCCTTGATGGCGTGGGAAGTGCGGGCCATCCAGACGATAACGTAGGAAAGGACAAAGGCGGCTGAGAGTGAGGCCACTCCTTCGAAGATCTCCTGCTGGGTTTCTCCCAGCGAGGTAGCGGCCGAAAAAAACAGCCAACCGAGCAACCCGCTGGCGACTACCGCCGCAAAAGTGCCAAAGTAAATATATTTATTGAACTCTCCCTTCTCTATCCTGGAGAGATAAGCCACCATAATTCCAATAAGCAATGCAGCTTCTAGACCTTCTCTGAATGTAATTAAAAAGCTAGATAACATTATTTCCTCCTGATAAGTTTAGGTTAGCCTAAACTATTATAACAATAGTTATAATTCGATCAAGCCTTATCGGTTAAGGGGCCAACCTACCGAATTACACTTCCCTGAATTGTAACTTCGACCTTTTCCTGGTCCGAATCACTCGATTTTATCCAGATAGCCCTGCGGAAAGGACCGGTTCCCTGGGGACCGTGGGCGGCCGGATCGTAGAGGATTCTCAAAGTTGCTTTCGCGCCCGGAGGTATGGTTTCGGACCACGTTAACGTATTGGGGTGCATTCCGAATTTGCTCTTGTTTCCTTTGTAAATTAACTGCGCTTCCGTACAGCCACATGAGGTTTTGATCGAATTTATCTTGAGCTCCTCCTCTCCTCTGTTCTCCAGGGTGGATTCCCGCAGGACTATTCCTCCACCGTACGGTACGTTACCCAGGTCGTATTCCATCGGCCTGACAACTATTTCACCGGCGAACGTGCCTTTATTCCCCGTGCCGGAGATTAAAAAAAAGGCCAGTATTGCCCCGGCTATGATTACTGTACTTGCTACGTAAATCGTTTTTTTAGATATTTTCATCCGATTTTTTCCTCCCTTCCTGTAAATTAAGAAATCTCTTCCAGTGGACTAAAATAGCCAAATTAGAATTCCTATACTTAAACCAATCATTATCAGTCCCGTGACCAATTTGATCTCGCGTTTGTTCCCGGCCTGCCACCTGCTCAATCGGCCGGCCGTTCTCTTATTTGCTACCCCGAGCAATATCACTATCAGCGGAACCACGAAGGCTAAGTTATAGAGCAACATGTAACCCAGGCCGCTCCAGTAAGTCGTCTGAGTGGATAGCAATCCAAGGATGGCCACGTAAATACCGCCGCTGCAGGGAAACGTACAGAGTCCCACGAAAAAAGCACCGACCACAGTCGAAGGTAAAGTGGCCTTCTTTAGCCAGTCCTTGCCTTTTTGATGGAAAATTCCTCCCGGGCTCAAATTGAACCACTTTCCGTACCAGAAGTAGTCCTTGATGTTTACCAGTCCAAGTACCAGAAGGAGTCCCGCGCCGATCTTCGCCATCAAGTGTTCGGCTCCGGTGAAGACGAAAGCTCTGAGGATGCCGAGTCCTATACCCAGGTAGGTGAGATATATTACTCCGATATATAGCAGTCCCACCTTTGCCAGCTCGGCTTTCGCCCTGTTCATGGAAAACAAGAACGCGATGAAAAACAACAGGACGGCGATGGCACAGGGATTGATTCCGTCCAAAAGCCCGGTGGTAAGGATCAGCGGAAGTAACTTCTTCGGGCTTGAGCGTCGGGAAGAAACGGCAGGCTCCAACGTACCCTTATTCTCTTGAAACCAGTTCAGGTACTTCGTTATCGGAGTTTCGATAGAGTACTTTCTCGGATCCCCCTTGAAACCCCAGGCCCTGTACGATGTAGGGTTGTCCATCTCGTCCTGATAGATAAGTAATCTATCGATTCCTTCTAGAGCGTCTTCCTGGAGCAGGGTCTCCAGCATTGTGGGCGGCGCGTGGCCCTGCAGCGAAAGTTTCTCGCCGATGAACGTTGCCAGGTGTGATTGAAACTCGGGTGGAACGCCCCAGTTATCGTTAAAGGCATTCATCTCTTGTCTCGCCGCTGGAGTGTTGATGTAGTCATTTTTGGTCAGATTTATCCCCTTTTCGGTAAGCGCGGGATCCAGTTCGTTTTCGATGTACTTCGCGCAGGCACCACAGGCTTTATTGTAAAATGCGATTGCTTCGTCTTCGGCCAGATCAGCCGCGGAAACTGAAATAAGGGACGTCGATACTGAAAGTATGATTAGTAGCAGGACCGTAACTTTTCGGTTCAAATCATTCACCACCTGAAACGTTTGCCGTTATCTTTATCCTGACCTCTTCCCGATCAGGATCGTTGGTTTGAATGTAGACCATTCGAAGTACTTCACCCCGGATGGGGGGGTCCATTGCAGTTGGGTCGAACGTAACCACGAGACTGCTGGATTTCCCCGGTTCAATCGTTCGGTCTTTTATCTCTCCAGAAGTACAGCTGCAGGAGGTAGTCACCCGCTTTATCTGCAGAGGAGCTCCTCCGGTATTTTTCAGCTGGAATTCCCTGTCTATCGGTTCGGGCTGAATTTCTCCGAAGTCGTAATTTTCAGGGGTAACCTCAAGTTTGGGGGACTGAGGACGGCCTGCCTGAAAGTAACCGTAAGTACCGAGCGCCATTACGCCCAGGAGAACAAAAAAGTAAATAAACCGTTTATCACCTATAGGTTTCACAGAATCAAACCCACCCCAGGGGGACTGCCCCTTTAATTTATTATTATAACGATCTAAAATTTAGCAGCTCTTCTCGCATAAATCAAGATGAACAGGAAAAATGTGTGGAATATCATTTTACTTGATAGGCTGAAGCGAATATCTTATTCTATAGTTACCCCACCAGGGGTGGGGTCGGAGGTGAGAGTGAAAAATGAGCAAAGAGGCAGACAAACCAAAAGATAAAGGCAAGCTGGAGAATGAACTGAATAATAAAGAAAAGGCCGATCTGGATATTGAAGGAATGACCTGCGCCTCGTGTTCACGGGCAGTGGAAGGTGCACTGGCTGACCTGGAAGGCACTGAGGACGTTAACGTCCTCAGTGCTACAGACAAGGCTTCACTGGCTTACGATCCGGATAAAGTCAGCAAAGAGGATTTGGCCGAGGCGGTAGAGAAAACCGGCTACCGCGTGGCCGAGGAAGAAGAAGGGAAAGCCGAACTCGATGTAGAGGGTATGACCTGTGCTTCCTGCTCTCAGGCAGTGGAAGGTGCACTGGCTGACCTGGAGGGAGTCGATGAAGCCAACGTGAACCTGACGACCGAAAAGGCGACTCTGAGCTTCAATCCGAACGAGGTTAGCTACGACGAATTCAAACAAGCTGTAGAGAACGCCGGTTACGGAATCAAAGAGGGTTCCGCTTCGGGTGGAGCCGAAAAGGAAAGGAGCAGGCTCGAAGAAAGCCAGCGGAAAGTTGAGAAGGCAAAGAGCAAGATGTGGTGGACCTGGGCGTTTGTAGCTCCAATAATCGCCTGGATGGTTCCTGAGATGATCACCGGAGTTAAGTGGCCCTCCCCGCTGGTCTATGATGCGGGGATGATCCTCCTGGCAACCCCGGCGCTTCTCTGGATGGGTCGAGAAACGCTGAGAAGCGGGTTCAAGTCAGCCCGGCACCTGTCACCCAACATGGATACACTGATAATGATGGGTTCGGCGACGGCTTACTTTACCGGTTACGTCACCGTGCTGAGCCAGTTCGATCTGGCCCCCCACCTGCTTAACTATTCGGGTGTCGGAGCGATGATCATCGGGTTTCACCTGACCGGCCGGTACATAGAGACCAAGGCAAAGGGACGAGCTTCGGAGGCAATTCAGAAGTTGATGACCCTCGAGGCAAAGACCGCCAGGGTACAGCGGGGCGGAGAAGAAATAGAAGTTCCGGTCGACGAAGTCGAAGTTGGCGACCTGATGATAGTCCGCCCCGGCGAGAAGATACCGACCGACGGAGTCGTAAAAGACGGGAAGTCCTCGGTTGACGAGTCTATCGCGACTGGAGAATCGATGCCGGTCGAGAAGAAAGAAGGCGACGAAGTAATCGGCGCCACCGTCAACAAGCAGGGCGTGCTCAAAGTAGAAGCGACCGGTGTCGGGGAAGACACTTTCCTTTCTCAGGTAGTCAAGCTGGTGGAAGAGGCCCAGGGGACGAAGGTCCCGATTCAAAACTTCGCAGACAGGGTAACTACCTTCTTTGTACCGACTGTAATCAGTATTGCTCTTATTACTATTGCGTTGTGGCTCGGATTTTCCGGGACGTTCCAGGGAGTGGCCGTCTGGGCGTCCTCGTTCATCCCGTGGGTTGATCCCACTCTAGGGATAATCTCGCTGTCGCTGTTTGCAGGGATATCCGTGCTCGTAATTGCCTGTCCGTGTGCACTTGGATTGGCTACTCCCACCGCACTGATGGTAGGATCCGGCAAGGGAGCCGAGAACGGAGTACTGATAAGAAAGGGCGAAGCAATTCAGACTATGAAGGATATAGACACGATAGTCCTCGACAAGACGGGGACCATCACCGAGGGAAAGCCGGGAGTTACCGACCTGATTTCGACAAACGGCTCCGAGGATGAACTGCTCGGGCTGGCAGCGTCGGCGGAAAAAGGCTCCGAACATCCTCTCGGGGAAGCTATCGTTGAGGCCGCCGAGGAAAAGGAACTGGAACTGGAAGAAGTATCGGACTTCTCGGCGCTGGTCGGCCAGGGTATAGAGGCGAAGCTTAACGGAAACAGGCTGCTGGTCGGAAATCGTGACCTGATGGAGTCCAACGACGTCGACTACGGGTCGGTCAAAGAGAAGGTAAAGGAACTTGAAAAAGAAGCAAAGACCGCCATGCTGGTAGCTAAGGACCGGGAAATCCTGGGCGTTATCGGCGTTGCCGATCAAATCAAGGAAGACTCGGCGGATGCCATAGCCGAACTGAAGGAGTTCGGGCTGGAGCCGGTAATGATAACAGGGGACAACGAACGGACGGCCAGGGCGATTGCATCCGAGGTAGGGATAGACAGAGTAATTGCCGAAGTCATGCCCGACCAGAAGAGGGACGAGGTAATGAAGCTTCAGGACAATGGAGAGAACGTCGCGATGGTTGGGGACGGAATAAACGACGCCCCTGCGCTCAAACAGGCGAACGTCGGCATAGCCATAGGATCAGGAACCGATATCGCAATCGAAGCCGCCGACATAACGCTGGTTAAGGGCGACCTCTCCGCCGTGGTCAAGGCAGTAAAGTTGTCCGAGGCAACATTTGCCAAAATCAAACAGAACCTGTTCTGGGCTTTCTTTTACAATACAGTCGCCATTCCGATTGCCGTAATGGGACTTCTCCATCCGGCAATTGCAGAAATGGCCATGGCCTTTTCTTCCGTAAACGTGGTAACCAATTCAAACAGATTAAAGGGTGTAGATATCAGTCCGAGTTACCAATCATAGAACCAGTATAATATAATAGGAGGTGACAAACGTGAGTAAAAAGGCAACTGATCCGGTTTGCGGGATGGAAGTTGACGTAGAGGACCCCCCGGCAACCTACGAGTACGAAGGAAAGACTTATTACTTCTGTGCGCCGGGCTGTAAGAAGCAGTTCGAGGAGAACCCGGAAGAGTACGTCGAGTAGTAGTGAAGGCGAGATATTGGTGAACAATTAATTTAGTGAATTAAGGAGAGCCCGAAATGCCCAACAGTGATTCTCACGTTACGGTCGAAGTGCTCCACAATGAGGATTGTCACGTTTGGAGAGAGGCTTTAAAAATTACGAGTGATGCACTGGACGAAGAAGGAGTACAGTACGAAGTTCACGAAGATCTAGTTGAGACGAAAGAGGAAGCAAAAAGGAAAGGGTTTTCCGGTTCTCCGCAGGTAAAAATCAATGGCCGGGACGTGGATCCAGACGCCGGGGATATAACCAATTATAATGTCGAAGGCTGCAGGCTTTACTTTTATGAGGGTGAGGTATACGAGCACCCTCCAGAGAAGATGATTCTTGATTTCCTGGAAAAAATTAGGGGGGAAAATGAAAAAGTTTAATAGATTGATAAGTTACCTCGTATTGTCGTTTATCACTGTCGTTGTTTCTTTTAACTCGGTATTTGCTCATTCGGAAGGAGAAGAATGGGGTCATCACATGGCCGGCGCTCACTGGGGCTGGGGACCGATGATCCTTTTCTGGATAGTCGGAGGTCTGTTGGTAGTATTGCTGACGGTTACTTTGTTGAAGACTTTACAGGATTCGTAGGTGAGACATCATGGCCTGTGCAGACTATAGTGAACTGGAAGTCGAGGAAAAGACGGACGGAGAAAAGGGGAGCCTGGAGAGATTACCGACGGAAAAGCGGGAAGCCCTAAATCGAATAAGGACCGTTATCGGTCATTCGCGCGGAATAGAGACGATGATCGAAGAAGAGCGGTACTGTATAGATATCCTCAAGCAGATAGCAGCGGTTCAATCCTCGCTATCCAAACTTGCAAACCTGCTGACCAAAGATCATATGAGAGTATGTGTTGCGGAGGCAGTTAGGGAAGGAGAGGGAGAGGATAAGATAGAGGAGCTGGTAGAAGTTCTCAAGTATCTCCGGGGAAGTTAACGCATTGGGACAATCTGAGATGAGGAAAAAAAATAACGTAGACGGTATACTCGTACACTACGGCGAGATCGCACTCAAGGGTGAGAATCGGGACTACTTTGAAGAAAAGCTTGTTGAAAACCTCCGAGCTGCCCTGGACGGATTAAGTTTCGAAAGGATCAACCGGATGTACGGTCGTATTCTCGTCGAGCTGGGCGGGACGGCCAAATTTGAACTCTCCAAATACGAGGACCGATTGGACAGAGTCTTTGGAATCGCCAATTACGCTTTCGTTCGGAGTTGTTCCCGTGATCTAGATTCGATCAAGCAGGTAGCCTGGAACCTCGTCAGGTCGGAGGATTTCAGGTCGTTCAAAGTTGCGTCTAGAAGGGCAGACAAGAACTACGGTCTCAATTCTGTAGAGTTAAACGAACGGATCGGAGCCCACCTGCAACAGCGGTACGAGGAGGAAGGAAGCCCGAGAGAGGTGGATCTGGAAGAACCGGACTTCACTCTTTTCATAGAGGTGACTTCCAGTGAAATATTTCTCTATAAGAAAAAGATAGAAGGGGCCGGGGGAATGCCGGTTGGGACGGCGGGTAAGGTAATCGGTTTGGTTTCTGCCGGAATAGATTCTCCCGTAGCTGCCTGGCAGATGATGAAACGGGGCTCCGAGGTTGTCTTTACTCATTTTCACTCCTTTCCCCGGACCGATAAGGCTTCTCAGGAAAACGTGGAGGAAGTGGTCGAAGTACTTTCGTCCTGGCAGGGGAGCGCCAAGCTATACCTGATAAATATAAGGACGATTCAGAGGAAGATAATAACCGACGCCCCGAAACGGTTGCGAATCATCTTCTACAGGAGAGCGATGCTCAAAGCCGCAGAGAGGGTTGCACAGGGTGAGAACGCTCTTGGGTTGGTGTCCGGGGATAGCCTTGCCCAGGTCTCCTCGCAGACTCTGGAAAACCTCCGGGCCGCGAACGAAGCGGTATCTTCTTCGATGCCAGTCTATCGGCCGAACATCGGTATGGACAAGCGAGAAATAGAGTCACTGGCAAGAGAGATTGAAACCTACCAGATATCTGCAAGATCGTCCCGGGATTGTTGCGTCTACATGAGACCCAAACACCCGGAGACCAAAGCTTCCCTGGACGAGGTAAGGCAAGTAGAGCGATCTTTAGAAATTGATGACTTAATAGAGGAAGCGGTTGCTAGCGCGGACGTAGAAGAGTTCGGGTGACGAGAATATTCCAGCTTAAAACTCCATAGCCGGGTCGGCGCCAAACCAAACTCAAAACCTTAGTTTAACTGCAGCAGAGGGCAAAAGGAATCAGTTGAATAAAGCCTAGTATTTTTATAGGATTAATAGACATTATGCAGATATCCACGAAGAGCAGATACGGGTTGCGAGCTATGGTCGAACTTGCCATCAACTACGGCGAGGGTCCCGTTTCACTACACGAGATAGCCGAAAATCAGGGAATATCAAAGAAATACCTGGAGCAAATTGTCCCACACCTAAAAACAGAGGGCTTGCTCAGGAGCGTACGAGGTGCGGGTGGAGGCTACGAATTAACGAAGGCTCCAGAGGAGATAGTGGTCCTCCAGATTCTTAGGACGCTGGAAGGCCCGCTGGCGCTGGTGGACTGTGTGGATTCGCCAAAAATTTGCGATAGAAAAGATATATGTCCGACCCGGGATCTCTGGGTTGGAATGCAGGAATCATTAAAAGAGTTTTTGGGCTCACGGACGCTGGACCAGCTTGCAAGGAAGCAGGAGAAGGTTCGCTGATTTAACTTCCTTAGAAAACCATCAAATTTTAGAAACTATTATTGCGCGGGGGACAGGTGAAAGAAAATAGCTCATTGAAGGTAGCACTTGTGGGGAACACGAACGTGGGGAAGAGTGTCTTTTTTGGTCGACTTACGGATACCTATACGGACGTGTCCAATTATCCAGGTACGACCGTGGAGGTCTCACGGGGCGAGGCAGAGATAGACGGGAGAACCGTTGAATTAATAGACACTCCGGGGGTAAATAGTCTTATTCCGGTTTCGGAGGACGAACGGATAACTCGTGATCTTCTGTTCCTGGAGAAGCCGGATCTGGTAATACAGGTCGCGGACGCCAAAAACCTTCAGAGATCGCTGATGCTGACTGCCCAGCTGGCGGAGGCGAATCTCCCTACGATCGTCGCTCTGAATATGGCGGACGAGGCAGACCGGAAGGGAATAGAACTTGACGAGAAGAAGCTGGCGAAACAACTTGGGACTCCCGTGGTAAGTACTGTAGCTCCAACAGGTGAAGGGTTCGAGGAACTCGAAGGGTTAGTTTTCTCCGCGGAAGTTCCCCGACTGGAAGTCGACTACGGCGAACCGGTTACCGGATCGCTGAAAGATATTTCATCTTCTCTTAAAGATCTGAACCTACCCGAGAAGGCTTCGGGGTTAATGATTCTGTCCGGCGATGATTCGCTTATGAAGCTGTTAAAGGAACGGTTAAAGCCGGATCAGCTTGACGAGTTGATCGGTTGCAGGGAAGAGCTCAGAGAAAAATCCGCTGAACCCGTCTCTTTTCAAGTTACACGAAAGCGGAAAAAGATAGTTCAGGGAATAGCTCAAGAGGTAAAATCCGAATCCGGAGAGGGAAGGATACTTTCGGAAACGCTTTCCAGGTTGACGATGCGGCCCCTAACAGGTCTCCCGATATTTCTGATCGTCCTCTACGGAGTTTACCAATTTGTCGGCGTGCTGGGAGCCCAGGTAATCGTCGATTTCCTTGAGGTGGAAGTATTTCAGAAGGTAATCAACCCGGCTGTCAGGGCCTTTACCGTCTCCGTCATAGACGTGGCTTTTCTGGAAGATATGCTAGTTGGCCCTTACGGGCTGATTACGATGGGTCTTGCCTGGGCGCTGGCTCTGGTTCTGCCGGTCGTCCTTACGTTCTTTCTGGCTTTCTCGATCCTGGAGGATTCAGGCTATATTCCGCGACTATCGGTTATGGTGGATCGTCTGTTCCGTAAAATAGGGTTGAATGGAAAAGCTGTACTACCGATGGTGCTGGGTCTGGGCTGCGACACGATGGCAACTGTTACTACAAGGACGCTAGAGACGAAAAAGGAAAGAAGGATAGCCACTTTATTGCTGGCCCTTGGAGTTCCCTGTTCTGCCCAGCTGGGGGTTATCCTGGGTCTGTTTGCCTACGCTTCTCAGCTCGGCCTGCTTATCTGGGGCGGCGTCGTCGCACTTCAGCTTGTATTAGTTGGTTGGTTGAGTTCGAAGTTGTTCTCTGGTCGGTCCTCCGAATTTATAATGGAGATACCGCCGATCCGACTGCCGCGCCCGGTAAACGTCGCCAGAAAGACGTATACAAGGGTTAAGTGGTTCCTTAAGGAGGTACTACCTTTCTTTCTGGTCGGCACGTTTGTCGTATTTCTTGCTGATAAGACGGGCGTTCTGGGTTTCATGATAAGGGGGTTAAAACCGCTCGTTTCGGGCCTACTGGATCTGCCCGGAGACGCAGCAGTCGCATTTATCCTCGGGTTCGTAAGAAGGGACTACGGGACGGCCGGCCTGTTCGAAATGGCGCGCCAGGCGAGGTTGAGCCCGTTACAGATAACGGTAAGTTCCGTGGTAATTACGCTGTTCGTTCCCTGTATAGCGAACTATCTGATGATAATCAAAGAACGCGGTATAAGGACAGCACTCGCTATTGTAGGCTTTATAATCCCCTACTCTATATCCGTTGGGGCGTTGCTTAATTTTATCCTGCGAAGTCTGGAGGTTATGTAGTGATGTCCAATCGAGACCAGGTCCAGTGTCCGACCTGTGGAAGCCAGTTTGAGGTCGAACTTTCGCTGGCTGCGTGCGACGGTTGTCCGCTCGCGAACTGCTGTGGCAGGAAGAAATGTCCATATTGTGGGACGGAATTCGTGCCGGATTTGAATTTGTTAGAACTATCGGAGGAGAGTAAATAGAGTATGAGAGATAAGGAAGTGGAGCTGGGAGAGGAAATACTGGAGATTCTCTGGCTGGCCAGAGAAGAAGGAAGAACGATCGATCGAGAGGGAGTTAAGGAAATTCTCGATCGATCCGCCGAGGACGTGGACGAAATAATCCGCCAGTTAAAGAAACGGGGATCGATCGGCAGTGACGGGAACGGCGGAATAGATCTTACAGATAGGGGAGAAGTACGTTCCAGGAAAGTTGTCCGTCGTCATAGGCTGGCTGAGAGGCTGCTGAATGACGTACTGGAGATGGATCCGGCCAGTTTAGAAGGACCGGCCTGCAAGTTCGAACACGCCATCTCGGCTGAAGTTGAGGAGAAAATATGTACGTTGCTTGGTCATCCCGGGGAGTGTCCTCACGGAAAAACTATTCCGTCCGGAAGGTGCTGTTCGAAGTCTCAGCGAACCGTTCGGCAGGCCATAACCTCGCTTATGGACGTCGAAGTCGGAGAAACTGTAAAAGTAGCCTACCTTACGTTGTCGGAGGAGGGAAGACTCAATCGACTATCTTCTCTGGGAATCCTTCCCGGTGTAAATGTTACGGTAGAGCAGAAATTTCCGGCGTTCGTGGTCGGACTGGAGGAAACCAGCGTCGCAATGGAAAGCGACGTGGCCGAAAGTATTTTCGTGAGAAATGGAAGCACGGAAAGGGAGGGACCGAAGGACCGGATCTCGGTAGATTCCCTTTTTGGAAAGTTAAAGGAGAAATTTAGCAGAAGGACTGGATAAAATATAAAAGGAGTGATGCAGGTGAGTTCTATAGCGGACGACGTAACAGAGCTGATTGGTAGTCCGTTGGTCGAGTTGAACAGGGTAACCGATGGGGCAAAGGGAGAAGTAGTGGCGAAGATGGAATCGGCCAACCCCTGCGGCAGCGTTAAGGACAGGGTCGGAGTCAATATGATAGAAGAGGCGGAACGAGCCGGCGAGATCGGGGAGGATACCGTTATCGTGGAGCCGACGAGCGGGAACACCGGAGTGGCTCTTGCCTTTGTCTGCGCGGCGAAGGGTTACAGGCTTATTCTAACCATGCCCGACACGATGAGCCAGGAACGGCGCGACCTGCTAAAGGCGTTTGGTGTAGAACTCAGATTGACCCCGGGAGACGACGGAATGCAGGGAGCGATAGATGAGGCCAGCGAACTGGTAAATTCAGGAGACGATTATTTCATGCCCCAGCAGTTCAGGAATCCAGCTAATCCCGGTGTACACAGAAAAACCACCGCCGAAGAAATATGGGAGGACACGGACGGTCAGGTCGATATATTTGTCGCCGGTGTCGGAACGGGTGGGACTATAACTGGCGTATCGGAGAGGCTGAAAGAGAAGAACCCGGGACTGAAATCGGTCGCAGTAGAGCCGGAAGAATCACCCGTGCTTTCCGGCGGTGAAGCAGGGTCTCATAAGATTCAGGGAATCGGGGCCGGATTCGTCCCCGAAATATTAAACAGGGAGATAATTGACGAGGTAATCCAGGTCGAAAGCGACGAGGCTAAAGAGATGACCAGAAGTCTGGCCCGGGAAGAGGGGATTCTGGCTGGAATTTCTTCGGGCGCAGCTGCAAAAGCGGCCGTTCGGGTAGCAAAGAGACCGGAAAGCGAGGGAAAGAGAATTGTCGTAATCCTGCCCGATACGGGAGAACGGTACTTATCGACGGAACTTTTCTCCGAATAAGTCAACCTAATGAATTTGGCGTTAATCAGGTTTATTCTGGGAGAGGCTCTCCATTGTTTTCCCTGCTTCGGAGGCCATAATTTCGATTAGGTTTCTCTCGGAAGGAGTTATGGATTCGGGGTCCAGCTTTCTGATGTCCAGGACCCCGAATTTTCTTTTAGAGGAAGAGATCGGCGCGACGAACTCGCACTTTACTTCCGGGTCGTATCTGATGAAATTCTCGCTTGACTTTACGTTCGGAATATAGATGCTTCTGCCGTTCTTCAACGCTTCGATTCTGGCCCCGGTACCGGACCTGTAAAGCTTCTCTCCGACCAGTTTCCTTCTATAGCCCCTTTGCAATGAACACTCCAGTCCTTCAGCGGTCTCTTCGTAAAGAGTAATTTTTACGGGTCCTAAAACTTCTCGTATTGAGTGCAGGAGAAAAGAGAAAACCCCTCTCTTGCTGTTTATTTTAGCGAGTTCTCGGATGAAGAATTCGCACGCCTTCAGTTCGCTGGGGGAATCTTTGCTTACCCTGGTTACAGTGTGAAGGAAGGCCGTTAATTCTTCCGTCTCGTCCAATAGCGGAAAAGCGGTAACTACGTAGTTCGTTCCGTCTTCTGCGACTTCGCCTATTCCAGCCTCACGAGAATTTAATGCCTGTTCACAGGGGCATCCTTGAATTGGTGAGGTAAGCCTGTGGACTACCTCGTAGCATTTTTGGCCTTCGACCTCGCCCGCTGTCATGCCCAGCTTTTCGGCACCGGTTGAGTTGATTTTTTCGATTTCGTAGTCCGGTGAAATTATTGCCACTATATCGGGAGGGGATTCGATAGCTTCCGGCCAGTTGAATTCAGGTCTGCCTAGCTTGAAGATGGATCTTCCTTTGGGTGTAATATTTTTCACGAGAAAGACCAACTTGTCCTTTTTCAGATAGAATACTGAGACCTTTTGTGCAAGTTGTTCTCCGTTTCGTTTAATACCGGAGATAACCCCGGTCCATTTCCGTTCCTTTTCCAGCGTCGGTAGTAGTTTTTCCTCCAGTCTTTTTACTTGAGGTATCGCGAAGGTTTCGTCCAGAGGTTTACCGATAAGATCGGAAGGTGCCCGGTACCCGTAGAGGTCGGCAAAAGACCTGTCGAGGTATTCGAATCTCCTTCGAGCGTCCAGAACGGCAATACCGTCAAACCTGGCCTTAATATTTTTTGATTGCATAAGGTTTCGTTTTAGTTGTTCTGATAGATTTATTTACCAATACAAACTATTGTCCGAAATTATATTAATTTCGTCCACTCTATTTGCCTGTTCCTTCCTTAAGTGAACTGAAATATTCTCTGCGAAACCTTATTTAAGGAGAATTTCATCGTCTGAGGGAGATCAAAATTTAGCTAAAAGAAAATTACCGTCAATGAAAGTCGTCGACTTCATCCCAATCTACCTGTTACCTAAATCATGCGATTCTCTCTCCTGAGACCAACTTATAATTCAGTCTACAGGAAAAAATAATCCCTATTTGAGAAACTTAGTTATCTTCACCTATTAGGTGATATCTAAAGCGTTAAATCAAGTCCCTCTTCCAGGGCTTTCAACCAGCACCCAGTTTGATATC
>JAIPHJ010000004.1 GCA_021735245.1 Candidatus Bipolaricaulota bacterium | reverse complement strand
AAGCCCTGGAAGAGGGACTTGATTTAACGCTTTAGATATCACCTAATAGGTGAAGATAACTAAGTTTCTCAAATAGGGACTATTTTTTCCTGTAGACTGAATTATAAGTTGGTCTTAGGAGAGAGAATCGCATGACTTATGTAAAGAATAATCGGGGTTAGAGCCGGCCGAAGTCCAAATCGTCCGGGTTAATTACTCCTCGATCTCGTCTTCAACTATGTAGAGCTTCTCCCTGCCCGCCCCGGTGCCGGCACAGGATTTGCCCATAATACAGCTTTTACAGGCCGAACTGCAGTCGATCTCTTTTACCAGCCCCTGATGAATCAAAAGCTCAACCATCGCGGTTATTGTTTGTTTCCTCATACCGAGCTCCTCGGCCAGTTCGTCAGGTGTTTTCCCCGTTTGAAGTCCGCTCAAAATCCTGTTTTCTTTAGTCATTTTTTGCCTCGTTCGATGTCACCAGTATAACTAATAAGATCGAAATTGGCAGCAGCAGCACCGACGGGGTGAAAGGTCCGGTATAGTGACTCAAAAATTCACCTGCTGTATTGAGCCACGCACCTTCTCCTCCAGTGATTGAATTCAGAACTGTGGAAAGTATTTCTATGCCCCCGATTATCCAGATCATCGAGCTGGCCAGTACCGCTTGAGCCCTTTTCTGGACAGGATTAGATTGATTAACCGCGAAAAAGAATTGAGTTCCGGCAGCAAGCAGTATCAACCCTCGCCACAGCGTAAAATTTCCGCCAAAGGTCAGTATTCGCCAGGTGTAAGTCTCGCCGGCCAGGCCGAACAGAATTCCCAGTAAGCCCGGGATAAAAGTTCCGGCGCCGACCAGTGCCAGAAGTATGTCCAGTGTCTTTCGCTTCATGTTAAGTGACTCCCAAAAGAATCCCTATCAGGTGAAGCAATCCACCCCAGAGGAAAACCACCGTTACTAACGTTAAAAGCCCCCCGCCCAGAACTCTTATCACGCCGCCGCTCTTTCTTCCTTCTTTGATTATCATAGAAAACGTAGCAATACACGGGAAATAAATCGAGATTATCACTACAGAAGTTATCAGCTGAAACCCGGACATGTCGATTGCCGATAGCTGAGCCACTGCGAGGTCCTTTCGGAGAAACCCTGCAATCAGCGGGGCTACGGTTTCCTTGGGGATACCGAACCAACCGGTGAACAGGGGTTCGAGGGAATTAGCTATCCAGCTAATAACTCCTCCGAGGTACAGAAGGTTTACCAGCCCGACTCCGAGAAGGACGAACGGGATCGCGTTTGTGAAGAAACCCTTTACTTTTACCCATAACTTTCGGCTCACGTTTGCGATAGTAGGAGTTCTAAGCGGCGGTACGTCCGTTATGATTTCGGGTGATCTCCCCGGAAGTAATTTGTTGAGAACCCAGCCGAAGACGAAAAATCCGGTTACGAGATAGATCATTATGTAACCGAAGTATTCCGGGATCAACGAAAGCATAACGCCGAGCTGGGCACCACAGGGGATGAATACCGAAAGAAGTATCATTATCATGAACCGTTGTTTTTTTGTCTCGAGCGTTCTCGTGGAGGCTACGCCCGGCACGTTACAGCCCAGCGATAGTATCATCGGGACCACGGCGAACCCGTGAAGGCCGATTTTGTGCAGCACCGTGTCTACAAGCACGGCGAGTCTCGGCATGTAACCAGAATCTTCCAGTATCGTTATTACGAGATAGAAAGCTACGATCGCGGGCAGGACTACGCCTATCGCTACGAAAAACCCGCTGGTCAGCATTCCGAGTGCTTCGAAGGAGTTAACCGCTTCCGGGTCTCCTACCAGGACGTAGTAAAGCCAGCTTCCTTTGAGCGGAAAAGCCTCCTGGATCCAGGGAAGCCAGTGGTCGTCGAACAGAGGCACGAAGAAACCGTCCGTAAAGAAGCCGGCAAAAGCGTCAAAGAACCCCCAGAATCCGTACAATACAGCAAAAGCGAAGGGTATGCCCGTCAGAGGTTTTACGGTCAGCTCGGCGAGGACGCTTCCGATTGTCGATCTTTCGGCACCGTATTCGACGGTTTCCCTGGCTACCCTGTCGATTAATCTCCATCTTTCTTCGGGATCTAGCTTCATATTATAGGCTGGTGATTTTTTCTCTCAGACGTTCTATATCTACGCGGGAAGCAGTCGGAACGTTTTCTACGAGGGTTGAAATTCCCTTTCCGCTGATGGCTACAGTTGGCACTACCGGAACTCCGAGGATCTCTTCGAGTTGATCAACGTCGATACTCAGGTCGTGTTTTTCCGCGTCGTCCCACATATTCAGGGCAATCATCACTTTATAACCTCTTTCCATGATCTCGAAAGCCAGATAAAGCCCCCGCTCGATTTTTGTCGAGTCTATTACTACCAATACTATCGGGTCTTCGTGTTCGGCAAGGATGTCCAGAGCGACTTTTTCCGCTTCGTCTTTTGGGTCGGTTGAAAAAGTTCCCGGAACGTCGATTACTTTGTATTCTTTCCCGTCTATGTAGGTGTAACCTTCGGTGAAATCGACCGTGGTGCCCGGGTAGTTGGATTCAGTTATATTCGCCCCCGTAAGCCGATTAAAGACGGCGCTCTTTCCGACGTTAGGATGGCCCATTAGAAGTATCGCCATTCTCCACCTCGACAAAAATATCCTTTGCCAGATTAAACCCCAGCGAGGTCGTAGATCTGTCTATAGTGATTACTACAGGTCCGTTTATCGGTTGTTTGGTATCCATCCTGATCGTCTTCCCCTCTCTTATCCCCCTCCCCAGTAATTGATCCTTCAGGTCCCGGTCTATCTCCTTGATAACACCTTTTTCTCCGTAGTCCATTTCCGAGAGTCTTTTCGTAGCCGTCAAGCCTTACGCACCTTTACCTTTTTTGCCATGCCTCGCCCTATCGTCACGATGTTTCCGTCGATACTGACCGTTACCGGACCACGGGTGGAGACGATTTTTAGCCCTACTCCCTCGGAGATACCTCGAAGGGCCAGCTTCTGTCGAAGGCTGGATCCTCCGAATATGGATATTACTCTTGCCCGCTGGTTTTCCTCCATGTCCTTTAAGGTCATGTTTAACTGTCGTTTACTCCTCCCCTTCATCTCTTTTATCTCTGTGGGCCGGTGGAAGCTCACCGTGTGCGGAAAAGTAGTCAAAATGTTTGAGCCACCGGGCTTCTTCCTCAGGACAACGCTCGACGAAATCTATGAACTTGTTCAATTGATCTATGGATTCTTCGCTCAAGCTATGTTCCACCTTGCAGGCGTCTTTGTCGGCCTGTTTGGGAGATACCTGAAGAAGTTCGAGGAATTTTTTGATATTTTCGTGGACTTCCGATACGTCTTTGGCTACTTCCCTGCCCCGTTCCGTCAGGGTGACACCCTCGTATTTTTTGTAATTGATGAATCCTTCTTTCCTTAGCTTGTCGAACATTTCCGTCACCGAGGGCGCTTTAACGCCCAGGTCAGAGGCTATTTCGTTGGTCTTGGCGTGTCCCCTTCGGTTTAACGAGTTATATATTGCTTCCAGGTAGTCTTCTAAACTTTGCGTGGCCATAATATAATTAGGTGAGCCTAATAATTTTGTTAATTATAAATCGAATCGGTATCTCGTTCAACCCTTCGAGATCTGGGTTGAAGGCTGTTTTTTGACCGAGAAAGGCCAGCCCTTGTTCTTATCCTTTAACCGTCAGTTCAATAATTTTTCTTATCTCCGATAGGTACTCTTCGGGCAGGTCCTCTATTGCGGGTTCGACGAAACCCTGAACGATAAGTTGTGTTGCTTCTTCTTCGTCCAGTCCACGGCTCATCAGGTAAAACAGCTCTTCTTCCTTTATTTCTCCTATAGCGGCCTCGTGAGATAGTTCCGCGTCTTCCACCCGGGAGGAAAGACCGGGATAAGTCTCCATCGATGCCCCGTCGTCCATTACTAGCCCGTCACAGCTTATGTGACCTTTTGTGCCGGAGGCATCTGCGTTTATCTTTCCCCTGGTGATGACCTCCGAATCGTCCATTATGACTGCTTTACTATTATTTATTCCCGTGGAGTCTTCTCCTTCCAGGTGGATGACGCCTCCGAGATCGACGTGAGATTCCTCCCTGGCCAGGATTATGCTGTTCACGTCCACTCGCCCTCCCTCTTCGACCCAGTACTGAGGATCCGTTATGTTTGATTTCCCCGGGCCAAGCCCAACCGAAGTGATTGAAAATTGAGCATCGCGGCCCACCTTTACCCGTTGGGTTGGTCGGGTATGGACGTACTCGGGCCAGTTCTGGAGGACGGTCAGGTCCAGTTTCGCCCCTTCTTCGATGTAAGCTTCCGTCATGTCGAGGTGGAGCGAGTGTTTCGAGAGTATCGGAGAAGTACAGCCCTCTATTAGCTTAATTTCACTGTTCGGTTCTGCCAGAATCACAATGTGAGGTGCCTGCGCCAGCGCCTCCTGCTGAATGAGAAAGAAGAGGTGCAGCGGTATCTCTGCTTTTACGCCCTCTTTTACCCAGAGGAAGACCCCTCCGTTCCAGACGGCAGTATGGTAAGCGGCCAGCTTGTTCGCGGCGGGATCGTAGAGCTTCATGAACCTCTCTCTGGCTTCGGGATACCGTTTTAGTGCCTCGTTCATCGGAGCCATAATCACGCCTTTTTTCTCCCACTTCTCCCGGAACGAGGAATCTATCATTCCCGTGCCGTCCTGAATGGTTAGCCCGGCGATGGCTCTTTGCTCCATCTCGTTGATGCCCAGTTCGTCCAGTAAATCTTTGGTCTCCTGGGGTAGATCGTCCAGGCTTTCGATTCCCTCGGCGGGGGTCTTATCCTGGTCGGCCAGGAATTCCAGGGGGTTGGAGATGATCGGATCCGTCTGAGGGGCCGACTCGAATGCCTTAAGGCCACGGTACCGAAGTTCTGTTACCCACTCCGGTTCGTCCTTACCTTCGGTGATTTTCTCGATCCCTCGTTCGATGGATACTTCTTTCGGTGATTTCGTCGAACTGTTGTTAATCGCAACCACACTCCTCGTATATCCTGTTGAACCCCTTATCTTCTACTTCCCGGACAAGATCCTGCTCCCCGGAAGTAATGATTTTTCCGTCGCTGAAGAGGTGAACCCGGGCACCTTCCAGGTCAATTTCTTCCAGCAGGCTTCCGTAATGGGTGATTAGAACTACAGTCGTTCCCCGTTCGTGAAGCCAGTTGATCTGGTCGGATATCAGTTCCAGCGAGTCGACGTCAACGCCGCTGTCCGGCTCGTCGAGAATAAGAATTTCCGGCTCTATCAGGCGGGCCTGTAGTAGTTCCAGTCTCTTTCGTTCGCCCCCGGAAAGTCCGGCGTTTATATTTCGAGTGAGGAGGTCCTCGGAGAACCCTAATTCTTCTGTTGCGGACTTTATCTTCTCTTCTATTTTCTCCGCTCCTTCTTTTCCATCAATTTTTTCCAGTACCCTGGTCAGAAACCTTTTTATGTTGACGCCGTTAATTCTGGGAGGATGCTGAAACCCCATCATTAATCCCTCTCTTAACCTTTCGTCCGCTTTTAGGTCGGATATTTCACGGTTTTTGAACTTTATTGAACCCTCGTAGTTAGTGTATTCAGGGTGTCCGGCCAGCGTTCTCGCCAGCGTCGATTTACCGGAACCGTTTGGCCCCATAACCACGTGGAATTCTGAATTGCCGGCGCTGAAATTTAAGTTTTTGAGGATAGCTAGTCCGTCTTTTTTCACTTCTAAATTCTTTATTTCTAACATTCTATCACCCGATAAGTCCCGTAGAGTCCCTCGAACCTAGCCATAACCAGACGATCGAAACCTCCAACCTGGCCGTTATTGGCAGCCTAAACCGTGTGAAAAGTTTAGGTTTATAAGTCTCAGGCCTCTCGAGTTACAAAAGGAGACTAAAATACTCAACAATTCAAAGATATTTTAATTGATTGCGGTGCTTCGATCAATGTAACTTAAATCCTTCACCATCGAAAGAAAGCGAAACTTAGTTCATGCAGGTTGACTTTAGTTTTTTACCAGGTGCACTTCCCCCTTACCCGGCTGCCGGATTTCGTCTACAGCTGAGTATTAAAAGTTAAATCAGTTGCCAGGTAAGTGAGAAAGCACTTATTCGGGCCGGACAGCTAAATCCGTCGTTGGTGAAAGAACTGAATGTTAGAAACTTCAAGGCCCGAGCAAGTCCGGGTAACCACCGGTTCCTTAGTTGCTCCTGAAGGTTAGTTTCCATAAAATGTTCCCATGAACTACGCGACCACTTCCGAAGAAGTTAAAGAAATAGATCGTAAAGCGATGGAAGAATGGGCAATGCCTTCCTCCTTATTGATGGAGAATGCCGGGAGGAGCGCCGTTGAGGTTATCAGAGAAGAAATATCTCCCGGTCCCGAAGAAATACTGGTAGTGTCCGGCAGGGGAAATAACGGCGGCGACGGCCTGGTAATTGCGCGAAGGTTGATAGATCTTGGCTTTCAGGTGGAAACTTTCGTGCTCGGGGAAAGAGACCAGCTAGCCGAAGAAACGGAAAGGAACGCGAGATTGCTGGAGAAGATGACCGAGAGGGTTAACTACTGTAGCCCTGACGACGAATTGCTGGTCGATAGCATAGAAAGGAACCCTCCGTTGATCATTGATTCGATCTTTGGAATAGGGATTGAGGGCGAACTGAGGGGAGATTATCCGGAACTGATAGAGGTCATTAACAATTCCCGCGGGAAAAAGGTGGCTATTGACGTTCCTTCAGGACTACCAGCCGATAAGGGATCCCCGCCCGGCCCGGCAGTTAAGGCTGATTTGACTGTAACAATGGGATTAGTCAAACTAGGTACCCTGCTACCGGCTGCGGAAGAATACGTTGGCAGACAAAGGGTGGCTTCGGTGGGGTATCCGGAAGTACTGATCCGGAAAGAGATAGGGGTCTGGGAAATGGTGAATAGTCAGGTCGCAAGAGGACTCCTGCCCGATCGGCCTTCTGGAGGTCACAAAGGAGATTTTGGACGCTTTCTCGTCGTAGGAGGTTCCACCGGGATGACCGGGGCGCCGATACTGGCGGCGAAAAGCGGAGCCCGATCGGGGACCGGTTTGGTATATCTGGCGGGTCCGAAATCCGGAAACCAGGCCTTTGAAGCAAACCTGATCGAAGGTCTTACAGTTCCCCTGACCGATGAAGGAGGATATCTCGGCCGCGGCTCCATCGATTCGCTTCGGACGGCGACTAAAGATAAAGACGCGGTAGCTCTCGGGCCGGGTCTGGGAAGAAGGGAAGAAACGGGTGAGGTGGTAGTAAATTATCTCGGTCAATTATCAAAACCTGCCGTACTGGACGCGGACGGAGTAGTAGCCTTTTCGGGTCGCATTGACGTGCTGGGGGAAATAGATGAGCTAGTATTGACCCCCCATCCCGGAGAGCTTGCCAGGCTGCTCGATGCCTCCCCCGGTGAGATCGATAGAAAAAGGTACGAGATCGTGCCTGACCTGGCTCAGGAACTGGGAGTAACTCTATTGTTAAAGGGGGTGCCTACAGTGATCGGTGCCCCCTCTGGCGAGGTAGCGCTGGTTAACTGCCCGAATAGTGGATTGGCAAAAGGCGGTAGTGGAGACGTCCTGACGGGATTGATCGGTGGTTTTCTGGCTCAGGGTCTATCTCCTTTTTCTGCCACCCGGCTGGGAGCCTGGGTCCACTGTAGAACGGGAAAGCTGGGGACGCAAAAGTGGGGCCAGGATTCGCTCCAACCAGGCGACCTGATAGATCTAATTTCGCCGGTTTTAAAAAATTTGAGAAAAGAAAGGGAGGAGATCGACCGGTGAAGATGAAATTGATTGATACCCACGCCCACGTGGACATGGGGCACTACGACGACGATCGTGAAGAAGTAGTGGAAAGGGCGCTGGGCGATGAGACGGGCTTCATCAACATGGGATTGAATATAGATTCGAGCAAGAAATCGGTTGATCTTGCTGAGGCCAACGAGGGAGTCTACGCCGGAGTGGGTTTTCACCCTCACGAGGCGAGTAATTTCGAGAGTTCCGATTCGGGAAGGCTGAAGCAATTATCTCAATCCGACTCGGTAGTGGCAATAGGAGAGATCGGGCTCGATTACTATCGAGATAATTCCCCCAGAGAGGATCAAAGGGAAGCATTTCGGACTCAGCTAGACCTTGCCTGCGAACTCGGTCTTCCGGTTTCGGTACACAACAGGTCCTCGACGGAGGATCTGTTGCGCCTGTTGAAGGAAAGGGACGAGCTGCCTTCCGGTGTAACCCACAGTTTTTTCGGAGATTACGAGCTCGGGATGGAGTTCATCGATCTGGGGCTTCATCTCGGATTGAGCGGGCCGCTCACTTTCGACGGTGATGATGAACTAAACCGAGCCGTGAAACGATTTCCGCTAGATCACCTGGTGCTGGAAACCGATTGTCCGTTCCTGACTCCCGTGCCTCATCGAGGTAAACGGAACGAGCCAAGTTACGTCAGGCACGTAGCGGACGAAGTTGCGAACATAAAAGGAATTTCAAGGGAAGAAGTCGCGGAGATAACTACGGAAAATGCAATGGGATTGTTCGATCTAAATGGTGAATAATCCGGCGGAGTTCGGCATGTTGCTGGGTGCTCACATGTCGATAGCGGGGGGTATCGATAGCTCCGTGGATAGAGCAGCGGACTTTGAAATGAATGCCCTTCAGATATTCTCACATAACGTCCGGTCCTGGGACACGAGGGAGTTGACCGAGGAGGAGATCGAGGGATTCAAGAAGAAGAGAGAGGAATTCGGAGTGGACTACGCGGTGGTCCATACGAGCTACCTGTTGAATCTGGCTTCGCCGAAGGAAGACCTCTGGGAGAAGTCGAAGAAAGGTCTGGTAGAAGAGATTCGAAGAGCCCATTTGCTGGACATTCCGGCTATTAATACTCACATAGGAGCCCATACCGGATCCGGACTGGAAACCGGAATCGATCGGCTGGTTGAAGCTCTGAAGGAAATTGAAACTACTGACGTATTTGAAAACTCCAGCGTAAAAGTCCTGCTGGAAAATACGGCCGGCGAAGGGACGAAACTGGGATCGGATTTCGCCGAACTGGGAGAAGTGCTGGATAAACTCGATTATCCCGACCGCTACGGAGTTTGCATAGATACATGCCACGGGTTCGCGGCGGGCTACGACTTTGCTACGGAAGCAGGACTTGAAGAGACTCTGGAGGAGTTCGACCGCGAAGTGGGGCTCAACAAGCTTGATCTAATCCATCTCAACGATTCGGTGGGTGAACGAGGCTTGCACAAGGATCGGCATACCCATATAGGACGGGGTGAAATTGGTAACGAGGGATTTGCTGCGGTGGTAAATCACCCCGACACGAGGAAGCTGCCGTTTATCCTGGAAACTCCAAAGGAGAAACTGGATGGAATAGAGGCGGACAGAGTGAATCTGGATAAGGTAATGGATTTGAGGGAGTAGTTCCCCTGTCGGGAGTCTTTTGATTAATGTCCGATAGAACGGTCATAAGTTGATATTTTTAGACCCTTCTATTAGTATTTTATCCGAATAAATTTCCCTGTAAGAATGTAGCCTAGGGCCATATATTTATCGGCAGCGGGGAATTATCAGTCCAGACTGGAAAAGATTCGATCGTTTTTTGCTTGGCGGTTTTCATATGACGTATCTGGATTCGGAAACTGCTTAAGCTTAATATAAAGCACAATGATTCACGGCCAATTGCCGTAGGATGGGAGGTATAGGATATGGAAATACTGAAAGTCGCTTCGAGTTCCAATCCTAATTCCGTTGCCGGAGCAATTGCCGGGGCGATTGAATCGGACGGTATAGTTGAAGCCCACACCATCGGTGCGGGTGCGGTTAATCAAGCCGTAAAAGCGGTCGCAATTGCCCGCCGTTTGCTTGACAAAGGGGAAGAGAACTTAAAAGTTATTCCTGGTTTTATTGACCTTGAAATCGAAGGTGAGGAGAAAACGGGCATTAAATTCGTGATCAATATGGAGCAAGGTTAAGGTACAATCCGTCTTATTAACTCTTCTCCCCCGTTTAAAATACTTTCTCTATAATTTCACCCTTTCGGGTTTTTTCAAATCGCGATGATAAAAAGAGAGATAAAGAGGGTATTAGCGAAAAGACTGGAGGAGCTCAATTATGAGCTTGACCGGGACGATATCGATGTCGAAGAACCTTCCAACGAGGAATTTGGTGACTTCGCCTCGAATATTGCTCTCGAACTGGGCTCTGAAGGTGACCTCCCCCCCAGAGAACTGGCCAATAGCATAGCTAATGGAATAGAGAGCGAACTTTTTTCCCGCATAACAGTTGCCGGCCCCGGTTTCGTAAACTTCCACCTGAAAAAAGATTTTCTGTTAAAAGGCCTCTCACAATTGGTAGGGAGTTCTGATCCTCTTGGCCAAAGCTCGGTCAACGAGAAAGAGACCATTCAAATAGAGTTCGTTTCTTCTAATCCAACTGGCCCCCTGACAGTAGGGCACTGCAGGCAGGCGGTCCTCGGTGACGTCCTTGCCGCCCTTTATAGAGCCCTGGGGTACGAGGTAGAGACAGAATATTACTTCAACGACGAAGGACGGCAGATGGACATCCTTGCCCGGACTCTCTGGGCCCGGTACAGGCAGGCGCTGGGAAAAGAAGTGGAATTTCCTGAGGACGGATACAAAGGCGATTATCTGGTTGACATCGGGGAAGATATTGCTTCCGAGCATGGTGATACGTACTCGAGCTGGGACGACGAAACTGCGGACTTTTTCAAACGGGTTGGCCTGGAAGAGATGATGGCCAGAATCAAAGAGGACCTGGACCTGCTGGGGGTCCAGTTTGACAGCTGGTTCCGGGAATCGAAGCTCCACGAAGAAGGCAAAGTGGAGGAAGTTCTGTCAGCTCTCGACGAGCGGGACGGGACCTATAAAGAGGACGGAGCCCTGTGGTTAAAGGCCGAAGAAGAAGGGGCACCCAAGGACGTCGTACTGGTTAAAAGCAATGGAGATCCCACTTATTTGCTCCCCGATATTGCCTACCACCTCAACAAGCTGGACAGGGGCTACGACAGGGCGCTGGTTTTGCTGGGAGCGGATCATCAGAGGCACGTTGACAACATGAAGGCAGCCCTGAGGGTACTCGGGTTTCCCGGGGATTTCTACCAGGTTTTGATAAATCAGTTCGTGAGCCTGTCGAACGAAGGCGAGGTAAAGCGGATGTCTACCAGAGCAGGTGAGTTCGTGACTCTGAAAAGCCTGGTGGAAGACCTGGGTAAGGACGTTGTCCGCTATTTCATGGCAGCGCGCAAGCCGGAAAGCCACCTGGAATTCGACTACGAACTGGCGAAGAAGGAGTCCATGGACAATCCGGTTTATTACCTGCAGTACGCTCACACGAGGATTGCCAGCATCTTCGAAAAATCAGAGTATGCCGCGCTGGAAGGGGATTTCCCGCTGGAGGGAGTCGATCTGACCGAACTGGGGGAAGACGAAGAAATCGAATTGATCAAGAAGCTCGACAAGTTCCCGGAGATTGTTGAGATTGCTGCGGCCGATTACGGACCTCATCACCTGGTTAGTTACGGGGAAAATCTGGCATCGATATTTCACCAATTTTACAACAAATACAAGGTCCTGACGGATGACGAAGGGATAAGCCGGGCTCGCCTGGCTCTCTGCAAAGGAGTTCAATTAGTGCTAAAAGAATTGCTAAAACTGCTTGGAGTTTCAGCACCCAAAAAGATGTGATATGGGTTTTGGAGGGGGTCCTCGTAAATGAGCTGGTTTGAAAGGCTGAAAAATGGTTTGAAGAAGACAAGCAACAAGCTCGTCGGGCGGATTGAAGGAGTAATTGGGAGCTATAAAACGATCGAGCCCGAACTGCTGGACGAGGTAGAAGAACTGTTGGTAACGGCCGATATCGGAGTGGAAACGGCAATGGGAATAATCGACCGGGTGAAGGAACGTGTCGAGGAGGAAGAAGAAACGGATCCTTCCCGGGTTGAGGATTACCTGAGGGACGAACTCAAGGATAAGTTGAGAGACGCTGAAGAACCGCTTGAGTTGAGGGAAGACGGTCTTACCGTCATGCTGGTAATGGGAGTCAACGGGTCCGGTAAAACTACCACGATAGCCAAGATAGGGGGTAAGTACGTCTCCCAGGGAAAGGACGTGGTCTTTGCCGCGTCCGACACGTTCCGGGCTGCGGCGATAGAACAGCTGGAGCTCTGGGCGGATAAAGTTGGGGCAAAGGCGATAAGTCACGACATTGGGGCTGATCCCTCGGCCGTAGCCTACGACGGACTGGAGTATTCTTTGAACAATGACGCCGATCTTCTGTTGATCGACACAGCGGGTCGGCTGCAGACGAAGCATAACCTAATGGAGGAGTTGAAGAAGATTGACCGGGTGGTCGAAAAGAAGCTCGGCCGACCGGTCGACGAGAGGTTGCTCACTATAGATGCGACGAATGGACAGAACGGTGTCTCTCAGGCGGAAAAGTTCGACGAGGCTGTCGGGCTTACCGGGATTATTTTGACTAAACTGGATAGCACCGGAAAGGGAGGGGTGATCTTCCAAATTGTAGATGAATTTTCCGCTCCCATAAAATTGATTGGAGTTGGCGAGAATCAGGAAGATTTGCACGAGTTTGACAGAGAAGAATTTGTTGAAGCATTGTTTAGATAACTTACCAAAATAAACGGGAGGTTTGTTTATGGATTACGTCTATTTTTTTGGGGCCGGAGAAGCTGACGGTTCAGAAGAACTGGAGGACATTCTTGGAGGAAAAGGTGCTAATCTGGCGGAGATGACCAATATTGGCATACCTGTACCCGCCGGGTTCACGCTTTCGGCAGAGGTCTGTCAGCATTACTATAGGCACGACGAGACGTACCCGGAAGGACTTGAAAAATCTGTTGACGAGAATCTCAGTAAGCTGGAAGAGGTAAATGGTAGAGAATTTGGAGACCCGGAAGATCCCCTGCTGCTTTCGGTCAGATCGGGAGCGGCCGTTTCGATGCCGGGTATGATGGATACCGTCCTGAACGTCGGTCTGAACGAGGAGACCTTACAGGGGCTCGTGGATAGAACCGGCAATGAAAGGTTTGGCTGGGATTCCTACCGCCGACTGATTCAGATGTACGGCGAAGTAGTTAAGGGAATTGACGCCCGGGAATTTGACCTGGCCCTCGAAGACATAAAGGACGAGAAAGGAGCCGAAAACGACACGGATTTAGACGTGGATGATCTGAAAGAGGTCGTTAACAAGTTTAAAGAAATTTACGAAGAAAACCTCGGTGAGGAGTTCCCGACGGAGCCTCGCGAACAGCTCTGGGGCGCTATTGACGCGGTATTCGGATCCTGGAATAATCCGAGAGCGATAAAATACCGTGAGATCAACGACTTGCCTCACGACGCTCTGGGAACGGCCGTAAACGTTCAGACGATGGTCTTTGGTAACACCGGTGAAAATTCTGCAACCGGCGTTGCATTTACAAGAAATCCTTCCACGGGAGAAAAGAAACGTTACGGAGAATACCTGAAAAACGCCCAGGGAGAAGACGTCGTGGCAGGAGTACGGACGCCCAAAGACATAAAGACTCTAAAGGACGAGATGCCCGAAGCCTGGGACGAGCTGGAAGAGATTTTCCAGAAACTGGAAGAACACTACAAGGACGTCCAGGACGTCGAATTCACGATAGAGAATGGCGACCTTTACATGCTCCAGACGAGAACCGGGAAAAGAACCGCGAAGGCTGCCGTTAAGATCGCGACCGACATGGCTGAAGAAGGTCTGATAGACAAGGAAACGGCGGTTGGTCGGATTGACCCGGAAACCCTGGATCAGCTACTCCATCCGTCTTTTGACAAGGAAGCGGACAAAGAGGTGCTTGCCAAGGGAATAAACGCTTCCCCCGGTGCGGCAGTGGGAGAGGTAGTCTTCACGGCCGAAGAAGCCGTCGAGAAACGAGACAACGGTGAAAAGGTCATTCTTGTAAGGACGGAGACTTCTCCGGAGGACATAGAGGGACTCGAGGCAGCCGAAGGGGTACTTACTTCCCGCGGTGGAATGACTTCCCACGCTGCAGTAGTTGCGAGAGGCATGGGAAAACCGGCCGTCGCCGGCTGTGGTGCCATCGATATAGATTACGAGGCGAATAAATTTGAAGTTGACGGAACGACCGTAAATAAGGGCGATTACATATCTATAGACGGAACGACGGGCGAGGTCATGCTTGGCGAGGTACCCACCGTCGAACCGAAGATGGGCGAAAGCTTTCAGACGCTTATGGAGTGGGCGGACGACGTTCGCCGGCTCGGTGTAAGAACAAACGCCGATACTCCTGAGGACGCAGGCAAAGCGAGGGACTACGGAGCAGAAGGAGTGGGTCTTTGTCGAACCGAGCACATGTTCTTCGGTGACGATAGACTCCCCTACATTCGCCAGACAATAATGGCGGAGGACCGGGAGGACCGGGAACAATACCTCTCCGAACTGGCTAAATTTCAGAAAGAAGACTTCGAGGGTATTCTCGAGGAGATGGAAGGCCTGCCAGTTATCATTCGACTGCTTGACCCACCTCTCCACGAGTTCCTTCCGGATTCGGAAGACGAGATCGAAGAATTTGCTACTACGGCCGGCATGGAACCAGAAGAGGTAAAGGGTAAGTTAGAAGAACTCGAGGAATTCAACCCGATGCTCGGTCACCGGGGATGCAGGCTGGGAATCACCATGCCAGAGATCTACGAGATGCAGGTCGAGGCCATCCTTAGAGCTGCAGCTGACCTCCAGGAAGCGGGCGTGGACGCGATACCGAAGATCATGGTGCCGCTCGTCGGGGATCCCGAAGAGATGAGACGGGTCAGGGATACGATCAAAGGCGTAGAAGAAGACGTTAGAGAGTCGTTTGGCGTCGATCTGGAGTACGAAATAGGTACGATGATAGAGATACCGAGAGCCTGTGTCCTTGCCGACGAAATTGCCGAGGACGCCGAGTTCTTCTCCTTCGGTACAAACGACCTGACCCAGCTCACGTTCGGTTACAGCCGTGACGACGCAGGAAAATTCCTCGAGGAATACCTCGAAGAAGGCGTGCTGGCTGACAATCCGTTCGAGACGCTGGACGCGAAGGGCGTAGCCCCGATGATGAAAATGGCCACCGAACGAGGAAAGAAGACCAACGAGGATATCTCAATAGGGATATGTGGCGAGCAGGGTGGAGATCCTGACTCCATCGAGATAGCAAAAGAAGTAGGGCTTGATTACGTCAGCGCATCTCCGTTCCGAGTGCCTATCGCCCGGCTGGCAGCTGCTCAGGCCGAACTTGACTCTTCGGAATAATAGTTGACTTATACCGGTTAGATTAGATCTTTACGGGGGAGCCGGACGGCTCCCCTTTTTTATTCTACCCAGATGAATTCCGCAAAATCGAGGAAAGTTCCCAGTCGATTGAATTCCTGCCAGTTTCTAACCGAAGGGCCTGTTGCGTAGAGGAAGCACTCTCCCGGAAGATAAATTACGGACAACTTTTCGGCAAACAACTCCTGGAACCGGTCGTAATGTTTCTTTCTTTCCCTAAAGTCGTTAGCTTTCCGGCCTTTCCGGAACAGCTGGTCTATTTCTCCTTCCCATTCGGTTAGGGTCCTGTCCTGTCCCAGGTTCCACAGGTGGAGTGGTCCTTCCGAAGTGAAGATATCGGCTAGCGTGGAAGGCTCTCTGGAGTTTGCCAGTGCGCTGGCGATTGCCGACTGATAATTTCCGCGGATTAACCGGGAGGAATATCCATCAAACACCGGACTAACTATATCAGATTTCAGCCCTATCTTTTGAAGATCGCCGGCGATGATTTCGGCCATTTGATTCCTCGCCCTGTTCTCCTGGTTGACCAGAATCGAAAACCTGACAGGGTTACCGTTATTCAGCTCCCTAATTCCGTCTTCGTCTCTGTCCTTAAATCCCAGCCCGTCTAGTATTTCCCGGGCCGTTTCGGGGCTGAATCGCGCTGGCAAAACGTCTTCCATATTTGAGTTATGATAGGGAGACAGGCGGGAAATCGGTCCGTACTGGAGTTGCCCGAACCCATTAAATACTTCCCGGACTATCTCTTCGGCATCTATTGCGAGGGAAACGGCCCGCCTGAAGTCGGGTTCGCGAAATAGCTCGTTCAGGGCTTCTTGTTGTGTATTCCAGTTAAAGGTCAAGAAGTCCGCGTTTAGCGGGGCGGATTGTGCACCCCTTCCCGTTATTAGGTTCCAGTTTTCCTCGTCCCTGTGGCTCAATAAGTAAGGCATATCACGGATTTGGGGGCGGAGAAAATCCGTTTCACCGCTTCTGAACTTCACAAATTCGACATCATTGTCTTTTACTTTAACCACTCTATAACGATCAAGGTAGGGAAGCTGGGTTCCCCGAGGGTCTACTTTATAGTAGTGGGGATTCCGGGTCAGTGTTATTTCCTCGCCCGGAACGAATTCTTTTAACTTAAACGGTCCCGCCCCAACTATTTCTTCGGGATTTTCGGCTGCTATTTCTCTATTCCAGGCATCGTTAAACTCCTTTCCGGTAATTCCCTTTAATTTGTGTTTCGGGTAAATTCCGGTACTAACCCGTCTCGGAAAAGTGCCGTCGGATTCCGGGAGTCTGAATTTAATCGTTAGTCGATCTACGAGTTCTATTTCAGGCAACTCGCCTCCTATGCGGAGAAGGTCTTTTCTCTCAATGTTGACCTCCGGGTTAAAGATCAGATGCCTGTAGGTAAAAACTACGTCCTCGGCCGTTAGAGGATTGCCGTCGGAGAACCTGAGTCCTTCTCTAAGGTTAAAGGTATAAATACGTCCGTTCTCCGACACCGACCAGGATTTTGCGAAAGCGGGCACGACTCTACCGTTCGCGGGGTTTTCAGTCGTTAATCCGGCACCCATTATCATTTTCGTTACGTCCTTTGTCTCCTTCTTTTTCCCGAGCAGGTTGTTGAAAGTGTTCGGGAACTTCTCGGTGGTATAACGGACTTCTCCTCCCGGTTCTCCGGGAACCAGATCTTCCATATCCCACAGGCTGTCGTTTCTGCCTATCGGTACGATCAGAGGTTCCGGGGGTGGGTCTCCCTCTCGCGCAGCGCCGGCCGGACTAACTATAAGAAGGGCAAGAACGGCGAATATCAAGTATCTAGCGGGTGTTTCCTTCATCTTAGCCTCCCTGGATGCTTGTACCGGTCTTAAACATTTTATCGGCCAGAGCGGCGGTGATTGCTGATCTATAGGCTGGGGGCGCAAAACCCGTAGCGGCACAGACCATCCTTAGTAGTTCCTCCTGTGTTTTTTCTGAACGGATCAGTATCCTGGACCAGGCTTCGGCCGCCCCGGATCTAATTTCTACCGTATTGCCGGAAAGAGCGAGTTCTTTAAGCTGTTCGGAATTAACCCGGTCCGGAGCCAATTCTCCAAAGGCCCGACCGGCAGCTTCCCTTATCCAGGAACTCTCGTTTTCGTCGGAGGCGATTCCTTTCAGTGCATCGAGTTCTGGGTTCGGTGGCATTTGGCTGGAGTACCTGATTGCTATTGCTCCCGCCGCTCCCTGTTTTATTCGCTCGTGGGAGGTGGAATCTATCAGATCGATAAGCTCGTCGGCCGAGTAGTGGTTCGGGTAGATGAATTCGAGGGCAAGAACCCCTGCCTTCCTTAACCCGATTTCTTCTGACTCGGTTGCTATAGCCTCCACGTCATTTACCGAGTAGCCTTCCACCTCGTTTACGTTGAAGGCAAGATAGTAGAAACCAAGTGCCGAACTTGCGGCCCGCCTTTCCGCCAGGGTCTCTCCCGATTTGACTTTTTCTTCTAACCGGTTTGCCTTTTTCAGTGCTTCCTTCAGTGACCCCACTCCATTTGCGTCCTCGTACCTCCTGGTCAACGCTTTAATTGCTGCATTCCTGAGCTGGTCGGTCCCGGCGTTCTCCGCTATATTGACTATTTTCGAAGGTGGGATTTTTTGATCGACGTACTTCCTCGCAAGAGCTTTCGAAGCAGCCTTCCTGACCTCCGGTATAAAGTCAGAGTCTGCCAGTTTTTCCAGCTGGTCTATAGAACTTCCGATGGCTGGACTGGTCCAGGTAAAGAAAAGCACTAAACCAACAATAATGACCAAGAATTTGGAACGATCCGGCATTTTTCCACCTCTTGAAGTTGAACTTTTAGTGCTAAATCTGCTCCCCTGGCTCCAGCGTACTACTGAGATATAGGGCTCAGTTCTTTTTCCAGGACTTTGCCCAGCCGGTTTATCCCTTCCCTTATTTTTTCCGGATTTAATAGGGAGTAGGAAAGCCTCATGGTGTTTTGCCCCCCACCATTCACGTAGAAGTGGTGACCGGGAACGAAAGCGACGTTATTTTCCAGCCCTTTTTCAAATACTGATTCCGAGTCCATCCCTTCCGGCAGAGTTACCCAGATGAAGAGGCCGCCGTTCGGTTCCGTCCAGGATATACCTTCGTCTTTTGGGAACGACCTGTTCATTTCCTCTATCATGGCGTCCCGGTTCTCCCTGTAGTACTTTCTGAGCTCTTTTAAGTGGTCGGATAGATTGTTGTTTTTTAGCCAATCGGCAGCGATCCACTGGGTGGTAGTCGAGGTACACAAATCGGTCGACTGTTTCATAGTTACCAGGTTGGCGAGTAATTCCGATGGACCCCCCACTACGGCTAGCCTCATCCCGGAAGAAAGTATTTTGGAAAGTGACGCAATAGTTATTACCCGGCCATTATCGTCGTACGTCCCTATGGGTTTTTTGAAACCTTTAGAGAACCTTACTCCAAAATAGGGCGTGTCTTCTATTATCAGCAGGTCGTGTTCTTCGGCAATATCCAGTATCTTTTTACGTTTTTTCTTGCTTAACGTTACCCCAGTCGGATTCTGAAAATCGGGAATTACGTATATGAACTTTGCTCTCCTGCCGGATGATTTCGAATCTTTTATTTTTTTCTCCAGGATTTCCAGATTCATCCCGTCTTTTTCCAGAGGGATTCCGACTTTTTCAGCCTGGAAAGTACTAAAGGCTTGAACTGCCCCGAGGTAAGTAGGAAGACCGCAGAAGATCCGATCACCGGGATCCAAAAACGTCTTGGAGACCAGGTCTATTGCCTGCTGGGAAGAGTTGGTGGCAATAATATTTTTCAGTTCCAGTTCCAGCCCAAACTCTGAAAGCCAGGACGACATCTCCTGGCGAAACTCTTTTATTCCCTCGGTTGTTCCGTACTGTAAGGATTTCTCGTAATTGTCCCGGATTTGACTAGCTGCGGATTCCGCCAGTCCTTCTCGGGGAAAGGTTTCCGGCTTTGGTAACCCCCCGGCAAAGGAAATTACTTCGGGCTCCTGGGTATATTTCAATATCTCTCTTATTGCTGAGCGCTCTGTATTTTTAGCTCTTTCCGATAAAAAAGATCTCATTTTTTACCCCCTCCACGAATTATTTTAACCGGTAACGAAAAAAAGGCAACTAGACCGGAATAAACTATTGTTCGTAGATTAACTTTAATCTCTATATTCTAGAAACTTTACCGAGCTTAATCTTCAACGGATTTTATAATTCTCGTTCCGACTTCTTTGAAAACCTTTCCGGCCGTGGCTCCTCCCCAGACCGGTCTGGTTCCCACTTCGTCTATCACGATTAGTATGAGGTATTGAGGGTTCTCTTTGGGGAAGTAACCGGCAAAAGATGAGATATACTTGTCCTCGGCGTACCCCCCTTTCTCGGGCTTCTGGGCCGTTCCGGTCTTACCGGAAACTCCGTAGCCCGGTATATCTGCGTCCTGACCCGTGCCGTCCTCCACGACAGACCTGAGCATCCTCTTCATTTCAGTCACGGACTCCCTGGTGGCGACCGGACCCGCAATTGTTTTCTCCCGACTCAAAGTGGAGATTGTTTTACCTTCCAACCCTTCCACCTTCTCGATTATCGTGGGTTTGACGAGGTTGCCGCCATTGGCCACGGTGGCCATCTTTGCAGCCAGCTGCAGGCCGGTTACCGAGATGCCCTGTCCGATCGGTATCGAACCTATGGACAGTCCCGACCAATCGCTGTAGTGGTCGAGCTTCCCTCCCTCCTCTCCGGGCAATTCGATTCCAGTCTTTTTTTCGAACCCTACTTTAGTTAAGAAGTTATAAAGGTTTCGCTCCCCTAATTCCTGAGAGACTCTTATGATTCCCGTATTTATCGAGTGTTTAATTACTTCAGAAAAGGGTACTCTACCGTAGTCCCTGTACTGGGCGTTGTTTATCGAGTGTCCGTAAAGGACGATCGGCGAATTTCCGTTTACCATCGTGTTCGGTTCCACTACGCCGTGGTCCAGAGCTGCAAGGCCCGAGAAAACTTTGAGGATCGATCCCGGTTCGAAGGTTTCAGAGATAGGGAGGTTCTTCCGTTCTGCGGCACTATACTTCTCGTAAGCGTTAGGATCGAAGCTTTCGTTACTCGCCATACCGAGTACAGCCCCGTCCCCTGGGTCCAGGACTATTCCCCATGCCCTGTTTGCATCGAAGCGCTCCACTCCTTGCTGGAGCTTTTCCTGGAGAATATGTTGTATCTTAAGGTCTATAGTGAGGTAGACGTCGTAACCTGGACGACCCTCGACCAGCGTTCTTCTCCGATACGGATTTCTGTTTGCCCCGTAAGTCAACCTAAGGACTTTCGGTTTACCGGCGAGAACGTTATTTCGCGAGTATTCCACCCCGGCCAACCCATCTCCGTCTACTCCGGTGAAACCGACTATCGGAGCTGCTAGCTCGCCTCGAGGATAAACCCTGCGATTCGATTCAATAAGAATTACTCCATCGATATTGGCTTTATTTACCCGAGCTTTGATTCTCTGTCCGGTTTCGTAACTGACCGACCTGTCGATCCAGGTGAAGTAGGATTCCTGATAGATTTTCTCGTTAAGCTCGCTCTTCGGGATGCTTAACTCGTCCCCGAGGACCTCTATCAGCAGTTCGGGCTTGGTCATGTTGTATGAGTCCACGGCCACTTCGTAGGATTCTCGGTTGAAGGCCAGGACTCTTCCCCTTCGATCGTAGATCTTCCCTCTTTTAGGGGAAACGGATATTTTTCTCTCGTGAACGGCTTTTGCCCTGGTTTTCCAGTCCTCACGCTGGAGTATCTGTACCGAAACCAGCCTCCAGATTACGAGTCCAAGACCGACGATGAAAATCGCCAGCACGAAGTAAAGTCTTTTTTTATTTATCATTATTTTTTCGATCCCGGTTAAGTTTGGTCCGACCTAAATTGTCTTACTTTCTTGCTGAAGAACAACTTCTAAATCAGGATACAGGATAAATAGCTACTGTTCGGGATGTTTAATTATCTCACCCGGTTGGTTGTGTCTAAGAAGTTAAATCAACTTACCCTCCCGAAACTTTTAACAATCGCTCAGATGAGAAAAGTTACCTCGAGATATATCCTGCCGCTAAACAAGTATGGTAGACTATACGCAGGGAAGTCAAAGTTCCTGAGCCAGGCTCCAGAGTTTGTCTGAGCGCTGGACTAATTTTCGTCTGTAAAATTTCCCATACCGACAACTTTTCTCTTCTCAGCTTATGTGTTAAAAACCACTCAATTCAGTCAAAACGGCCATTTTCCATAGCCCTCCTTCGACGACCGTTAATTACTGGGGGATGCAGTGAGTAGTACGGTAACGGGCTATTCAGAACTTGCTTCCTCTTCGGTAATTTCCGGTTCGACCATTCCCAGCCTCTCTTTGGCTATCCTTTCTATTCTATCGTAGGAAAAATAGCGAGCAACGGTGATCTGAAGTTCTCTTTTTCTCTCCCTCAGAGGAATAAGCTCTTCTTCCAGTTCCGAGACCCTTCGCTGAAGGTAAATTACCTGCCAGCCCTGCCAGAGGTAAAGAAAGATGAGCAACAGTATTATCAAAGTTGCTCCCAGTACCTCTAACCAGGTGGGAAGTCTATTCATGCTGACCGAACCCTTTATTCATTGGGCCTGACGAGTTTCCTTCCGGCCCTCAGTTTTGCGCTTCTAGACCGGGGATTTTTCTCGATTTCCCCCTCCGAAGGGCGAACTACTCCTTTAGTCAGAATATCGAGTTCCGACTCTTTGTTACACCTGCAGACCGGCAGATCCGGCGGACATACGCACTCTTTTTCTTTGTAGGTGAAAAAACGCTTTACCTTTCTGTCCTCCAGTGAGTGATAGGAGATAACCACAATTACACCACTTTTGTCCAAACAATCGAAAGCCGTTTCCAGCCCCCGATCGATGTTAGTCAACTCGTCGTTTACGGCTATTCTCAGTGCCTGGAAGGTTCTAGTCGCCGGGTGTTTCTTTCGCCTTGCTTTTTCTCCCGCGGGAATTGCGGCTTCTATTACTTCAACCAGTTCCCCGGTCGTGGTTATCCTTTCTTCTTTTCGGCGTTCAACGATTTTCCTGGCTATCCCGTCAGCCCAGCTATCCTCTCCGTACCTGGTAATTATCCGTTTTAACTCGTCGAACGAGTATTCGTTTACCACCTCTTCCGCGGTAATCCCTCCGCCGGGATCCATTCTCATATCCAGGGGTCCGTCATTTTGAAACGAAAATCCTCTGGAAGGTTCGTCTAGCTGGAAAGAAGAAAATCCCAGGTCAAACAGTATGCCGTCCGCGCTCGATTTCCCGGCCGCTTCCAGAGCGAGGTTCATGTCCTTATAATTTGCCCGGTATAATTCTATTTGAGGGGGGGTGCCGGAAAGCCGGTCTTTTGCTACTTCAAGTCCCCGCTCGTCGAGATCGAGTCCTATAAGCGTTCCCCCGGGACCCAGCCTTCGGGCTATCTCGATCGCGTGGCCTCCAGTGGAGGTCGTTGCATCGACAAATACCCCACTCTTCGACTTTTCGGGAGCAAGGTAACTCAGCACCTCGTCAACCATAACGGGTTCATGGATTGAAAAATTATCCTTTTTATCCTGTTCGTCTTTCACCTGCGAGCTCCTCCTCGATCCAGTCGAGAGCCGGGTCCATTTTCTCTTCCGTTTTCTGGACGATCTCGTCCCTTGCTCTGGTGACTTTCTCCCTTAGCTCCGTCCTTTGGCGATAGATTGACTCCAGGTCCGACAGGTACTTGGTAGCGTTGATTAAATCGTCCGGTTGCCAGATTGATAGGCCAGGATTAGCGTCCGGATCGTTCAGCTCTTCGATCAGGAGGTCCATCTTTGGATCGTAGCTAATACTCTGAACCGGCGTTTTACTGAGAAGGGAAAATATCAGGGCGTGTAACCTCCCGGCAATGACCAGCTCCAGGTCCCCCATCATTTCAACGAGCTGAGCGGGGGAAAGATGGTCAACATCGATGATTTTGCAGGGAACTTCGGTAGAGTCCTGCAGGTCGGTATTGAGATCCGCGTCCGACAGGGAGTTTGTGGAGAAAAGGACTACGTTGACGTCGAACTTTTCGGACAACATATCCAGGCCGCTGGAGACAGCCCTGAGCACGTCAGAACGGCCCTCCACGTCGCTTCTTAGAGCCGCCCCGACGATTTCCCTGTCCGGATAATTTAGGTACTCGTTCCTGTCGGTACCGGTCCCGGAAAGCAGGAAAGCCAGGTCGCCTCCAACAATTAATTTATCGTCTCCTACGCCGAATGACCTCAACAACTCGGCGCTTCGATCGTCCCTGACGTGGAAGCCTTTAATTCCAGCTATTGCTCCCCGGAGTAAAAGTTCGTTGTATTTCTTGTTTACCGGACCGATCCCCTGGCCGACTACGTAAGCTGGCACGGAGAGAATTCGGGCGAGATATAGCAGGGTTAAATAATACCAGAGAGACGGGGAGCTCGTTCTATCCTGAAGCAGACCACCACCTCCACTTATCAACACCTCGCTATTTTTCAGAGTTCGGAATACGGCTACGGGGTTCCACCTGTTGGTGGCCCTCACTCCGTGATCTTTTTCCGTTCTTTCGGGCTCGTTGCTTAAGACGACAATTACCGGTTCTCCTTTCCCAAACCTATCCCTGAGCGAAGTGACCAGTGATTCGAGAATTGCTTCGTCTCCCAGGTTTCCGAATCCGTAATAGCCCGATATGGTTATCCTCTTCGAAGATTCCAAACGTATTCACCCCCGAGGATAACGGCGAGTAATATTCCTCCCAGGATTAGCCCCCCTGCTAAACCGTTTCCAGTTCTAATTAGTGAGACGACGAGGGGAGTATGAATATGGGAAAACGTGTTGATTACGGATATCTGGCCGATAAATCCTACCATCAGCAGGGGGAGCTTGCAAAAATGAAACTTCCCTCCGTAGCGGCCGGCGAGATAAAGCCAGGCGATCAGGCTCGGATGACCCAGGGCGAACTCCTTAAACCTGGGTCTTACGTACAGGGTATTCTCGAGCCATCTTCTGATCGCCTCTTCCAGGTCGCCGCTTCTTAGGAAGCTAAAATTACCGCTCCTGAATAGCAGAAAGAGGAAAAGTCCAAGGAGGCCAGCCCCGAGGAGACCGGCTTTGTAATCGAATTTTATCTCTGAAAAACTTATTCCGTACCGACGGAAGGCCACGACAGCAAGCAGTAGCAGCGGGAAGAATAAGGCCACTTTAACCCCTCGAAACTGCTGGAGTTTAAGGACGAACGATTCGTCAAGTAGGATGGTCGAGACCAACAATCCCGCGATGGTCGAGAATCCCGAAACCCAGATTAAATCCAGGAAAGGACTCAGCAGGCTTCGCCCCGTTTTAAACGACAACCCGTATTCTTTCAGTAATTTGTAACCTACGAGCGGGGCGGTGACGGCCAGTACTAGAGCAGCTGCCTGACGCGTAAGAGTTGGGAAAAGGGCGAGACCTATAGCTCCTCCGACAGTGGAAGCCAGTATCCAGAAAATTAGGATCGTGTGAGAGCCCCTGTCAAGAAATAAGAACCGGAATACGAGTCCGAAAGAAACCACTATCAGACCGAGAATTAGCCAGCGCGAAGACTCCACCCCCTTACCGGTTCCCCTGACAGCTTCGATCGGTCCGATCCGGTAACCGGATTTGGCCGTTTCATCGCGGATAGCAGTAAGGGTTTCTATCTGGGTCTGAAGATCCTGGTTTGGTGACAGCCTGTATTCTATTACGCCTATGTTTCTCTCCCGGATAGCTCTCTCGTATCTAGCCCTCATTTCAGCCCGGGTCAGAGTTCCGATTTCCTTGTCGAATACCCTGTGGAGCCTTACCCAGTCCAGATTCTGTTCGTTTACCAGTTTTTCAGTCGTTTCCCTGTTCCTGAATTCCACCGTCCCCAGAATGACGTCGTTTTGCCGGAGCCAGTGCGTGAGGTAGGAGGGCAGGTCTACTCCTCGCAAACCTCTGAGAACGACAAATTTCGGTTCGATTTTGTTTAAATAGTCAAGTACTTGCCGGTATTCTTGCTCACCGGCCAGCTGAAGGTTTGATACTTCAACTCCCCGGGCAATTGCTTTTTCCTTTAGGTCGTCTACTAACCCCGGTAGAACGAACCCCCGTTCGACCGCCAGATCAGTACGGAATAGAATTAGGTTATTGCCGGCCCGATTCAGCTTATCGATAAGACCAAGTTCCGTTTCCCCGTAGAGGGAACTCGTCCTCTCGATGTCCTCGTAACGGGTAGCCAGGGAGTAATTCTTGGTCGTTAAGTCCCAGTGAACCCTTTTCGAGGTCTGGTAACCAACCAGGGTCAGCAGGATAATAATCAGAATTAGCGTGAGGAATCTTGTAGTTTTAATAATAGCCCCTTTTGTCCTTTGAACTAGGGAAAAGAATAACTTTTATTGCCGTTAGTTGCAAAAGGAAGACTTCATTAACCGACCATTGCAGCCCTTGTTTCCATTCGATATATTTACAATTGTCATGCCACGGAGAAAGAAGATGAGGCAATGCCGGAAGTTTGAAGGCTCGGAAGTGTTTAAACCCGCCGGAGTTCCGCTCAGCCAGTTACCGATCACGGAAGTTGAGTTGGACGAACTGGAGGCCATGAGGCTTTGCGACAAGGAAGACATGGATCAGACGGAAGCGGCGGAGGAAATGGGGGTTTCCCGGGGAACGTTACAACGACTCCTCTACTCCGGACGGAAGAAAGTAGTCGACAGCTTTATCAATACTAAAGCCATCACGTTCCAGACCGGTCCTCACATACGGGAGAGAGAAGGGTAGAAAAGTTTCTCTCCTCTACCGGGTAATTTGGCTTACACGGCAACTGGCGAACCCTGACCGCAAGAACCGGTTTATTCATCAATAACCAGGAGTAAATACTCGATGATCTGGTTGAGAAATTTTACGCTTCCTACTTTAAAGCCTTAATTACCTGGTATGAATCGAGCCGTATTGGCGTGTCCGGGTGGGAAGTATTCCAGACGGACCGGGAAGTTATTGGCGACTACAGTAATCTCGAGATAGAACTAAATCCCGGACATCTAATTCATACGGATGAATGGACTCACAGTATATTCTTTCAAGATGCTCCATACCAGGTAAAGTCCGGAATGGCAATTTAATACGACATTATCGTGTTTCCGGGAGAGCCGTACGTGGGGATTCATATAGAAGACGGGATAGTGATCGCTGATCGGGAACTCAGAAAGAGATGGAAAAACGATTATCCTGACAGCTGGCACTGAATCAAATGAAGGAGAGAATATTTAAGACAGGTAATCGGTGTCGAGGTGGTCGATAAAGTGTTGCCTACCTCAAATATCCAGGCTACAATGTTCCCCGATATGGCCGATAAGAAGAGGATTCTTAAGAAAAGTTAGCTCGATAGAGGGGAAACCTGTGGCCCCGGGCTACGGTTGTAATGTATCGCTTTAGGCAGCACACTGTGTTATGATAACCAAGTTGCTCAACCAGGACTGTTTTTCTTTGTACTCTGATTAAGAATTTAGTCTCTTCGAGGTTTCAGAGAAACCTGGATCCAGCAACTAAGAGGTGATCAGTTTGCTCAAGGACGTAAGGAACGACGTGTACCGGGCTCTGATGGGCTCTGGCAGAAAACGGATTGTCACGGGTACAGGTGGCAACTCTAGCGGCGTAAAAGACGACAGGGTGTGATCAAACCCAGCGGGGTAGCCTGCGATGAACTCTCACCGTCAATTCTGACGGAGAGGTCTTAGAGGGAGAACTGAAACCTTCGGTCGACACTCCCGCTCACCTCCATATATAACAGTACGAAAGACCTCGGAGGAATAATTCATACACATTCAACCTTCGCTACAGCTTTTGCAGCGGTTGGAAAAGATATCATTTTTTACCTGACTGAACAGGGCGATTTGTTCGGAACGGAGATTCCTGTATCCGACTAAGTACCCCCTGGTGACGAGATGATCGGCGAGCCGTTTTCTGCCAGCGCGACCGGGGGAAAGTTAAAGGTACTTTTAATGAAGCAACATGGGGTGTTTACCGCCGGACCCACTCCACAGGAGGCACTCAAGGCAGCCGTTACAGTCGAGCACGCCGCCCGGGTATCCTATCTTGCTGAATCTTGGGGAGGCCCGGCGGAACTCTCAGCAGAAGAAGGCAAAAAATTGTACGATAAATATATGAAAAACTACGGACAATAGGGGTATTCCATGACAAAAAAATATCTAGTGGGTTCCGACATCGGTACCCAGGGTACAAAAACTGTAGTGGTAGATTATTCCGGAGAGGTCGTTGGGTCCGGCTCTTCCTTCTACTCGGTTGATCAGCCTTTTCCTTCCTGGGCTCAGCAATGGCCGCAGGTCTGGGAGGAGGCAGCCTACGAGGCGATAAGCGAGGCAATTGACGACTCGGGAATCAACCCGAGCGACGTTGCCGGAGTTGCCATCAGTGGCCTCTATGGTGGATCCGGTGTGCCGGTCGACGAAGATATGGAACCGGTCCACCCCTGTCTTATCTGGATGGACAGGCGGGCAACCGACGAAGTAAGCTGGGTCAGAGAAAATATTGATATGGACAGACTTTTCGATATCACAGGCAATTACGTCGATTCCTATTACGGTTATACCAAAATGCTCTGGTTGAAGAACAACCGCCCGAAGATATGGAGGAAAACCGACACCTTCGTGCCTCCATCCAGTTATATAGAGTATAAACTTACCGGTGAGCTGGCTGTCGACTACTCCTCGGCAGGGAACATAGGTGGTATATTCGATCTGGAAGAGCTGGAATGGTCCAGGGAAGCCTGTGAGATGTTGGGTATACCGATAGACAAGGTGCCCGGTGACCTGGTCGCTTCGGACGAAATTATAGGCGAGGTAACGGGTTCCGCCTCCGACAAAACGGGTCTCGCCCGGGGTACTCCAGTTGTTGCCGGAGGGATAGACGCACCAATGGCGACGTTGAGTGCCGGGGCATTCACCGAAGGTGATAATGTTGCGATGATGGGGACTTCAACCTGCTGGGGGATAATCCACGAGGGTCAAGGGCTGACGAAGGAATTGGTCTCCATGCCCCACGTGGCTAATTCTGGAAAAAAGATATATACCTGGGGCGGCTCGGCCACGACCGGTGCTCTCGTAAACTGGTTCAAGAACCAGTTCGGAACTGTGGAAGAAGAAGCAGCCGATAAGACAGGCCTGGACCCGTTTCAGATACTTGATATGGAAGCAGAAAAAGTTCCTCCCGGATCCGAGGGTTTGCTGGCTTTGCCTTATTTCAAAGGGGAACGATCGCCGATCTGGGACCCTGAGGCCAGCGGGACCCTTATCGGGCTTTCCCTGTACCATTCCAAACCTCATGTTTTCCGAGCGCTACTTGAATCAGGTGCGTACAGCCTCCGGCATAATATAGAAATCGCTAAAGAGATAGGCATTCCGCTGAAAGATGAGACCAGCGTGGTCGGCGGAGTTTCGAAGTCCGACCTTTGGACGGAAATCATAGCGGACGTTACGGGGCGGAATATCGTTATTCCGTCCGGTGGAGTCGGAGCACCGTTCGGAGACGCTCTGCTGGCGGGTGTCGGTACCGGTACGATCGAAGATTACTCAGAGGTCGAGGAATGGTTTACCAGGGACCGGGTAATAACCCCTACAGAAAGGAATACCGAGCTCTACGACAAATACTACGAACTTTACCTGGAACTTTATAAAAAAGGCAGGTCAATCATGCACGAACTTGCCGAGCTTGTTGAAGAGGAATGATTTGAGAGAAAATCAGTTACTTCGAGTCGTTGGTAAACGTTACCCGGGGCAACGAACCTGCCATGTGCAAGATTGATGCTCGCTGTGGTTCCTACTTGGTAGTAGAACACAACGGGGACATCTACCCCTGTGACTTCTTCGTGGTGGAGGACCAGAAACTTGGTAACTTAAATGAGAGGTCCCTCCGAAGATAGCCAGCGGAGAGGAGTTCAGAAGTTTTGCGGAAGGCAGAGTAAATCTCACCGGGGAATGCAAGAACTGTGACTTCCTTCCCTACTGCTATGGAGGTTGCCAGCGTTACAGGGGGCTACCGGGTGGGCCGGAAGGTAAATCCTATCTCTGTGGAGCCTACCGGTACTTTTTGTCCCGGAATCTTGAGAAAATCAAGGAATTGGATTCCTGGGCAAAGCGGCAGAGAGGCAGCGTTCATTAAAGCAGGAGGCGCTGCAGGAAGAAGATAACTGCAAGAGATGAAGCAAATGTCAGCACCAACTAAGGACGGGTTTTTGATCTTCCCTGTTCCCATTTCATTTTCCTACAGGATTAGCTCGCCACCGACAACTATTGTTTCACGGAGAATACCCCGTCCTGTGAACGGGGATGAATCCGCAAGGTTTAATTAAACTGAAATCGCCGTGGCAAGTCCATGAATCGGGCGTAATGCCCCACCCTCTGTTCTGAGATAGCGCGATTAAAGCGATTTCTTTACCCCAAATGGCTTCATTAAAGGAAATGGGTCCCACGATTAAAAGCTCGAAGAAAACTGGCGGAACTCTTCACCGATGGACAATTTAGCGGGCTAACAAAAACAAACTTTCTAACTCAAATAAAAGAGGGATATATTGTTGTGAGGGTCAAATAAGTGCCTTGAGTGTAAGTTTTTATCCAGTGAAATAGTTATGGTTATCTGGGAGTTATTTATCCCCCTCACTGGCAAATTCATACTTTTTTGCTGGGTTAGCCTCAATGGTTACGGGAATGATCTGGAAATATAAGCCCTGCCACGGACCTTTCGTCAGCAAAAACCGTATTGACTTGAAGATTTTCCTTCCTGGTTTTTGGCATTTTTATTACCGAAAATCAGTTAGCTCAAAGTAATCAATTATGTGCTCTCGCAGATATCGTGGGCGCCGTCTGGCAAATTCGCGTAGTCCGTTGAGGTGGGCCTGCCATTCTTCGACTGATGAGCCTCCCCACTCATCACTCCAGCGCTCCATCTCCAGGGGGATTTCCGGCTCGATGATCGAGGCCAGTTCATCGATCGTGGCAACAACGTGGTCCGGGTGCAGGGTTGTGTTCAGCAGCTGGTCAAATCGGTTTATAAAGTAACTGCGGTATTCTTCGTTTTCCAGTAACTTTCTAAGCATCATGGGAATGCGTAGATCGCCATCAGCCCAGTCGTGGCCATAAGCTGGCCTATGTTTTTCTCTTGTATGCCACACAAGGGTATTATGTGAGGGTGCCTCTGGATACAAACCCAGGGCCATGTCCATATCCCATAGTATCCACTTCCATTTTCCCTCGGATGACTCAGCTCGGTATTTTATCAGATTTCCGTCAATATCGACGTTTGCGCTGTAAATTTGGAAGATCCAAAAGTCAGTAAAGTTATTTATGTCTATGAATTTCTGTACTCGTGCATAGTTATCCTCCTCGCTCAAATCAGAATGTTCGAAGTAATCGAGAGTTTTCCTCCAATGAAATACATTACCTTTCACGACGTTCGTGGCTTTGATAAGATCTGTAACTTTCCCGGTAGAATTCGAGGCAATATAGTGTTCGTCAATTCGCTCCCGAATGTTATAAATACCCCACGGCTCTCCATTAAGGTATACGAAAGCCGATCTTTTCGCGGAGAATAAACCTCCTTCTTCTGCCCAGAGGGCGTGCAATAGAGGGTCGCGAATTCGGGGCCTGCTACCATAACCGTCCTGTCCCGCATTTCTGATGATCAAGTGTTTAAACCCAGTTGAGTCGGGTTTAGCGAATCCCTCTTCCGTGAATACTGGATAATTTAGTTCTTCCTTACCATATTTTTTTGAGAAGTGCAGCCTAAAGCTTTTTTTAGGGTAAGTTCTGGTGTATCCCCCATGAATCCTAATACCGGCAGTTAAGACAAAGCCTAGGGAGGTGTCATCTTCGTAGAATTCAAAAACGGCCGGTCGCTCCCAGTCTCCTCCCCGCTGCAGGTAATTTGGATGGGCTGGATAGCGACCCTCAGTATAGATTCCGGTGTACTCCTCCCATAAGTTTGCTGGATCGGTTATCAGCGAGAGAACTGGCAGGCTATGGGATTGATTGATGAAAAGGGTTCTGGTTAGGACTTCGCTGGGAATCAGGCCGTCCTTGAACGCCCGGACCCGAAGTACTTTCGTCTCCTCGATGACCAGAGGTTTGGAATATTGTCGGCTTGCTTTAGTGGGTACGGAACCATCTAAAGTATAGTAAAGTTTCGAGTTGCCGGAGGAAGTAAGTTTTACTTTAACGGGTTCTTCGTAAAATCCTCTCTTAATAGAAGATCTGGGAGTATTTGTCACTCCAGTAGCACACGCGGTATTATTGGGCCCAACCGGCGTTGGCTTAGAAAAATAACACCAGTCATTCCCGCCATCAGGGTGGCGGCCGAAAGAAACGTTCTGGACCTGTTGCTTAAAATCCAGCGAGTCCACGAGGGTACCATTCGGAGCGAATAAGTTCAAAGACTCCCCGTTTGTATTCAGGTTAAAATTAGTATGTAAATTCATCTTACTTACTAATGAGCCCGTAGCAACACCCTCACCGCTGGTTTTGTAGACTTCTAATAATTTATCTTTTCCCACAACCGCGATCATTCCCCAGGAATCCCAGTAGGAAAGCCGGCCGATGTATTCGCTCCCCAGTTCCTCCAGAGCCGATCGAGCTCTCGCATGCAGATTTTGAGATGCCTCATCCTTAATTGTAAATACGACGATATCTCCCTTCGGCAATTTGTCTAAATACCGAACCAAACTATCTGCGGCTTCCCGGGTTGCCCAGGTATCGTATGCAGTGTTTTCCACGAAATTGCCATCCTCATCGAGTCTGGCTATGTTTATCCCCCTTTGGTTGAAGGATTTCTCTTTCCCATTGATCAGTATGCTGGCAAAATTCCCGGCGGAATAGCCCGCACTCTCAAACTTCAGATTGAGAGGTGTTTTGAAGTCCCAATTACCGGGAGCTCGCCGGTCTTTTCCGGAAGCCCAGAGAAGCAAAAACCCCTTAGGATTAATTGTAACGTCCGGAAACCTCCATTTCGTCGGGTTTTTTGGCCTATCCGTTAAGGTATAACCTTCTAAGTTAATTGCTTCATTGGTCGGGTTATACAGCTCTACCCAGTCTTCGAGATCTCCGTCACCGTCAGCAAGCCTTTCCTGATTGGAGGCTAAAAGTTCGTTTATAACGACGGATTCTGGCTGGGACGAAACCATAAAATCAACCAGGATCAGAGCCAGCAGGCCAAGAAACAGAACGACGAAAATACCTTTCCGGCGGAAATCTATAGTATCAGACATGCTTATTCTCCTTTATTAATCGCTAGAGGACGTTACTGGTAAAATCTTCTTCGTCCAGTGCCATTACCGACACCCTTTGAATATCGGGTACGGAGGATAGTGCCTGGGAGAATTTAATGTTTTCGGTGGTTCCCAGTGGTTTCACCAGAAACGTTAACTCCAGTCTATCGCTGTCCTGTAGAGACCTGGTATTTACCAGTTTATAATCTCGCAGAAAGCTTTCGAAAACCTCTTGATGATAGGAAGTGTCCTTTCCGTTGGTAAGAGGGATGGTGAATTTAACTAAAGTTTCTTTACTCATCTGGAGGCCAACTCTTGAGCGATGGATTAATAATATGAATATCCCAATAAGCCCGGTGCCCAGAATCGTCTCCATATATAATCCAACGCCCGTTCCCATTCCAGCGGCAAGAGCGAGGAAAATAAAAGCAGTATCTTTTGCATCCTTGATGGGCGTCCGAAATCTGATTACCGAAAGGGCACCTACAAGGGTGAAGGCACGGGCAATCTGGTTAGAAATTATCATCATCACCAGGGAGACTATCATCGAAAGATAAAGCAAGGCATACAGTATTGAAACTGAATAACTGGAACCCGGAGTAACCTTTCTATAGATAAAGCCTATGAAAAGTCCGAGGAATAAAGTGACGGTAATTGCAATAACTACGTCAACCAGAGAAATTACAGCAGGATCGAGTTGATCAAACATTAGCCACACTTCCTTTTAACTCGGGGGCTTCTCCCAGGAAATGTCCTAGGCTGGTACAGTACTTGGAACAGGCCTGGCGATTGAGATTGAATAACGAGACTAACCGTTTGAGCCACCTCGGCAAGAGCTGAGAGAACTTGACTTCTAAAATGATCCAGTTATACAGTATGTACTCCAATCTTTCTTCCTCGAATATCTGATCCAGGCTGGGAAATGACGCCGCTCTAAGGTTCTTGTCCAGGGTAACTCTGATATTATTGCCACCAGGTTCTACGTAGGCCTCGCGGTCGTAAGCAACCAGTGCTGCGGGAAAATAAGCTTTACCACGGAGGTGAAAGAGAAATCTCTCAATAAGCGATTTATCCTTTTCAGGTATGGGCCTTTCCTCATTACCGTCAAAATGGGGATCATCTATTATTCTCATTGTATCCTCACTGAGTTCGGCCCGGCGTTTTTCGTAAAATGATCCATTCTTCTTCTTGTCTTCCAGAAATATAGAAGCGGTACCCGGATTGTTGTAAGTTCTGATCCTGAACTTCTCCCTGTATTTCTGCCCGTCGAGTTTTTCGTGGAAACACGTAAATCTGGGGTTATCGTAATAAATACTCCTCACGGTGTAACTGTTATTTTCCCTTTCCCTGCAATATTCGTCTAGCTCCAGGTACTGAGATAGAAAACCCGTAACTCCCCTGACAAGTTCCCGCCCGATTAAATATTTGTATTCATATCTTCGATTAATTGCTTCAGAATATTTTTCCATGACCTTCCTCTTTATATAAGCTAAAATATTATTTCAGATGATTTTGTGATTGAATAGGGCGAAGCTAATGCTCCGCCCTGTAAGAGCATCTGAAGAGGTTACTGGCAGATATTACAGAAAACAGTCTGAGTTCTTTTTCCTAACATATTGTAACCGTGGTAACCTGGCTTGTCTTCGGGTAAACCTACCTGCTCCGCAAATGCCATGAACCCGTGGATCCAATCTTTATCCTTGATAGCCTGTAAAAATCCTATCCAGCTGTCCCTTTGCTCACCTTCGTCTTTTTTACCTTCTTTCAGGTAATTCCAGGGGTAGGTATTTGTTCCGTTCTTGCTCTGATAGCCTATTTCCCAGAATACTACGGGCTTATCGAACTTATTTCTGATCCTCTTTAAGTCCTTCAGTACGTTCTGGCCGTGCAGGTCCGAAGACCAGGCCCGTCTTAATCGGTCAATTGAAGGATTATTGGAAGGGGTTAATTCAAAATAACCCGTGATGCCAATGTAGTCCATGTCTTCCCATTGAGTCATATTTAGCACTGCTCTGAACTCAGACCTCTTGGTCCAGAAGTTCACCGAGAAGCTGATCTCTCCCGAATAGTACTTTCGGACCTCTGCAATAATTTCCTTCCATCTCCCGGAAACATCCCTCAAAGTGGGGAGCTCCGACCCGAGAAGCAAAACGTCTACCTCGTGTTCCTCGGCGAACTTAGCGTAATGAACGAGTATTTGCTCCCAGTGATCGAACCAAGTTTCCAGGTCTCTGGGCTGTATCTCCCCTTCCCAGGTTCCATCGTCAGGGCGAAGGGGGGTCAAAAGAACCACCTTCATACCTAACTCGTGAACTTTATTCACTACATTGGCCATAGTTTCGTCGTCTACTGTTCTAACACCTATATAGGGATCGCTGGAATACTTATTGTCCTGATAGACGTTAGCCTGTAGAGAAATATAAGCAGAACACAGACCGTTCTTTATCCTGTATAAATCCCTTTCTACTGTTCCGGATGCATAACTTCCGCTATCCCATCCTATATACCAGGTCCCGTGAATTGGCTTATAGTTGCATCGTGAAGGGTCTAATAACTGACCCATTACGGGGAGCGAGACCAATAAACTCGATCCCATAAGGATGACTAGTCCTAAAACTAGATACTTTTTGACAAAGTACCTCCTCAGCTGATTATTTACAGCATTTAAATCGAACATTTGCTCCTCCTCTACTTTTTAGTAGAATGTTTCTAGCGTATCCATTTGATACAACAACTATTTCAATTTTACTTTAGACAGTGAACCAGTTTTTATTTACAAAATTAGCAACCCGTATTTCCCCTTATTTCTTTAAAGCTTTATGTAGTATAATTTACCTGGAAGGCCTCTTCCGGGTAACTATCCTTGAGTAAGTGCCGTTGAACATCCATTGCGTAGGCCAGTTCGGATTCTGTTAGACCCAATTTATTCGTCAAAATCTCGCCCAGAAGTTCCTTATGCTGGCCTAAACTTTGCTGTTCCAGCGCTTTACTGATTAACTCCGGTGAACAAATACCCAGGTCCACCAGGATATCACCCAGTTTCGTCCCTCGAGGCTGGTAAGCTTCGTTATGCGCGTACTCCTCGTACCGCTCAGTCTTCACCCAGTGAGGTTTCCTACTGGTAAGAATCTTGAAGAAGGCGACAAATAGAACAGGTATCCAGTGATAGGTATATACGATAGTTACTGGGGTTAGATAGAGTATTCTCCTCCAGCCTACCCCGGCCCAGATTAATCCCGTCAGGATAAGAGGAATAAAGCTGAATGAATTTATGAGCAAGAATATCAATCCAAACCTATTTGCGATAGTAATTAAGTTCACCTGGTCCAGTAGAAATAATCCCAGCGTAGCCATTACGACAAAAGGCACGATCCAGAAGCTCAAATAGTAATGGAGATCGATTTTACGCCGGGTCGGTATGGAAGATCGGAGAATTTTACCCCCGAGCACGTAACTCATAAAAACCTGCAGTGCTCCCCAGGCCCATCTTATCCGCTGCTTGAAGAGAGCCCGGGCTGATTCCACACCCTCCTGGCTGACCCACCTGTTGATGAATCTAATCCGTCCTCCCGACAGCAGTATCCTCGTTCCTATCTCCAAATCCTCCGTGAGGGCACTGTTGTTCCAGTATCTATCGTCCGCCCTCACGCTGTCGAGCGAAGAGGCCCGGATAAACTGACCGTTACCCCCAAGTGCTACTGCGCCGGAAGTATTATCCCTTACTATCTGTGTCATAAATGAAAAAGTAGAGAATTCGACATCCTGAAGAGCCGCAATTAGCTTGGATGTATTTCTTATTCTGACGCCACATTGAGCAGCGGATACTTCCGGGTCAACGAAAAGCTCTCCGACTTTAGAGAAGAAGTCTCTCTCTACCGGCCTGCCGTCCGCGTCAAATACTCCGATTATCCAGTTATCAGGGTCTCGGTTCGGAAATTTCTTATATCGTAAATAATCGTATCCCTGATTAAGCACGTCGCCCTTACCTATTTGAGCCCTGGGTTGGTTTCTCTGGAGATAATAAAAATCCGATTTGTTTTTGCTCAACCGAGACAAAATTACTGGAGTTACATCGGCACTATTATCGTCCACGGCGAGTACTTCTAATTTACCTTCATATGGCATTTCCAGCAATCTAGTGATGGAGTTTTCAATTACGTTTTCCTCGTTCAGTAGGGGGATCATAATAGTGATGGTGGGCAAGTCGGATTTGCCGATCGAAGGTTTCGTTTGTTTCTTATTCTTGAGGATCTTCAGACTTACAGAAAACCACATAAAGCTTAAAAATAGGAATCCATTGTAAAGCCCGCAAAAGACCAAAAAGAAATACGTAAAAACATCAGTAGATATTATCATTTGCTTTTCCTTTTACTAACCCGACGTCCAGTCAATTTCATATCGTCTGCTGATCCCAGCAAAAAAGTTCCCTTACCAGAGCTTATCCTTGTTCCTCTTTATCTGCTTTTTAGCATCCACTCCAACCTCTTCAATATACTTCTGGGCCGTATTTAATTCCTTCCAGCCCATAAACTGCCTCAATCCTTGAGCATTTACCCCTGCTTCGGCTAGTTGGAAAGCACAGGTCGATCTTAAAGCCTGTGGGTGGACCTTATGGGTTAAATCAGCCCGCTGAGCCATATTTTTTACCCGCCTAAAAATCGTTGCCCTGTTGACCCCTACAACCCAGTTGTAGTCAAAATATCTTCTTAGTTCTGTAGCTACCCTGTCTCGAAGGTGTTTGAATGGAATAGACCGAGAACTCCCGTTTGCCTGGAATTCCCCGTCCTCCTTAGGAACTTCGACCGTTCCACTCTGAAAGTCTATCCAGTCTTTTTTCAGGTGGGCAATTTCCGAAGCCCTCATTCCCAAATGGCCCGCACAAACAAATATGAGCCGATCCAGGGGGTCACCTTCGACCGCTGCCTCCCATAGCAACTCAAACTCTTTTCTGTCTAATCTGTTGATCTCTCGTTTATTCATTTTACGGGACCTTTGTAACTATTAGATTAATAAGTTGTAATTTCGTAACAACATAATTATATTGTTTAATATCCGTTAAGTCAAGAAGTACGAATTATTTCATATTAGAAACGAGTCGAAATAGTTTTTGATATAGTCTTTCTAGAGGATGATTCCGTCAGTACGAAAAGGCCAGACTATCTGGCTAGTTGGCATGAGGGCCTGCACGAAAACGGTAACCCATGCCGGTAGGTTTAAAGCAATTTTAAGCTCTCTCGAGGAGAAATGGGGGTAGTTTAGATAATTTCCGAGGAGATAGCTTGGTTGAACGAAAAAACGAAAATCTGACCAAAATATTTGCCTTCCGCCTCCGGGAGGAGATGAATTTTTGTCATGATACCCGAAACAAACGGTGAGGTAGAAAATATTGGAACCAGGCTAAAAGAAGGATTATCCGAATTGACCAAGGAATCGACCCTGACTGGTTTTCCTCTTTGGCCACAGCCCGGCATGTGACAATGGGGTAATAGGATTTGACACCCTGTTTCTGAAACTGAAACAGGGAATTACAACAAATTTAAGCAAACGTACCTCCTTGGGAACGCTGATAGTTTTGATGAAAAGATCTAATCCGGGTCCGAGACGAACCTTAAAAGCCCGTTAAGGATTGAAATGTTACAAGCTACTGAATAGTATTTATATCAGAAAAAGGAGATTCACAAATAAAGGAATCCGAGCGTCTGATAAATAAGCAGGCGTATACTTTGCCTTTTTTGAAAGAGAGCAAATTAGCTGTACCCGGATCAATGGGAATTATCCATGGGGGCGTAGCTCTAACGGAAGAGCGCCTGATTTGCACTCAGGAGGTTACCGGTTCGAATCCGGTCGCCTCCACCACCCATCTTTCTTTCCCTAATATCGGACACTAACAAAAATATTTTTACTGGCGTCTGGTCTCATATTTGAATATAAAGTTGCTCAATCAGGCGCGGGTATTTGAGGCGGAATATTCCTACTTTAAACCACCTAGCAACCTAAATTTCAGGAGTCAAAATTCCAGAGAAGGTACCGTGGCTCAGTCCCTGGAGGATTTCAAATTTAGGAAAATGTGGGGGAACTACTTAGAACAGCCCGGAACCGGGGGCCGACCTGGACCTAAATTTAAGATCGATATAGAGAATAAGAGGTTCTCCGCTCCATCATTCCAAAAACCGGAATCCGTTATTTTGAAGCAATTGGATTAGCTTGTTTAAAGGTAAACCAGTTAAAAATGACAGGTCCCCGTGGACTTCTTCGGAAAACTTCAAAACTCCTTCTTTTTCGAAAGCACCGGCCAGTTCAAGCACCGGATAATCGGAGACGTATCTCTCAATTTCTTTTTTACTAATATTTCGAAAAACTATCTCTGTATGCCCCAGGGCCGATTCCAAATCGTTTGACCCGGTGTCGAATACCGACACGCCGGAAATTATCTCCAGCTGATTGCCGGAAAAAGCATTCAACATCTCTATAGCTTCCTCTTCGGTCCCCGGCTTCTCGTAAATAGTGCCTCGAAACAGAATGAATAAGTCACCTGCTATAACTAAATTATCCCCTTTAAGTCTTTTCCCCACGTCTTTACTTTTTGCCTCTGCCAGCTTCCTGGCTAACATCTTAGGATCATTATCTCTTATGGATTTTTCATCGATTTCGCTGGGAATTACCTCATAATCGATCTCCAACAGGTCAAGAGCCTGTCTTCTAAATTTTGAACTTGAGGCGAGGACAATATTCATCTTTAAGCACCTGATGTAATCAATAAATTTTACATTCCTGAAACTTACCAGGCCTAATCCAAACGTATTCTATATTATAAATTCCGCCTTATTATCTTTATACCATTAAAGTGTTTTCAATGGTTGATTTTAAACCACTTTAATTCGGGATTCAGGTCGCAGTAAATAAAGTTTGGGTTTGGCTTTCGGAAAGTTATCAGTGTGCCGATTAAACTTGATTCCTTTAATTATTGTGCCAAAAAGGGTAGTATGATTTTTAGAAAAGTCTCCTGTAGCCGGGAGGAGCTGGTTCTAGATGACTCCTGAAAGGACAAACTGGATAAATGTGGATGTGGGTTAAATAGTGCAGGGTGGGCGGAAGAGGTGGAGGCTATAGAAGACAGAAAAGTGAGTTTTTGAAAATAAGGCCTAAACATACTTTGGGGGATCAAATTGGCGAAGAATAAGAGAAGATTCGATTACGAAAACTTGTCCGAACTAAGGCAGGAAATTAAGAGAAAAAGTTACTCTTTGCCGCTTTGTGACGACGTTGATCTACTGAGCGAGCAAGTGGAGGTTGGGGGTAAGGTAATACCAAATTCGTTATGTCTGAATCCTATGGAGGGACACGATGCTGATGCGAACGGCGGGCCGAGCGCTTTAACTTTCAGAAGGTATCGAAGATACGCCGAAGGCGGAGCGGGTATCATATGGCTTGAAGCTACGGCGGTTACTGAAAAGGGAAAGTCTCACCCCGGGCAATTGTGTCTGTCGGAGGAGTCCGTCCCCGGGTTTGCTCAGTTAAACAGGGAGATAAAAAAAGCTGCTCGGAAATATCACGGAGACGGAGACGGGCCCTTGACCGTGCTACAGTTAACCCACGCCGGGCGAAATTCGGCCCCTGAAGGAGAGGTCGAGCCGGTAATTGCCAAACATTCGGAATTATTAGACGAAGAATTCGATATTGCTCCGGATTACCCGGTAGTTTCCGACGAGGACCTTGCGAAGATCAAACGGGATTTCATTAACGCTGCTGAACTCGCGGCTCGAGCGGGGTTTGACGCGGTGGATGTTAAAGCCTGTCACGGTAGTTTAATTCACGAATTGCTTTTTTCTTACGAAAACTCGAGCAGTAAGTATCGGGGTCCGGTTGAGAACAGGATTCAACTTCTAAAAGGCGTAATCAGCGAGGTAAAAAGTAAAAAGCCCGGAATGATCCTTGCCTGTCGCCTGAGCGTCTACGACGACGTTCCCTACCCGGATGGCTGGGGTGTGTCTAAGTCCGTTGATGTCAGCCCCGATCTAACGGACCCGATTCGGTTACTGGAAGAGTTACGGGAAGGAGGGCTGGAAATCCTGAACGTCGCCCTGGGTAATCCTTTCTACGATTCTTTCCTGGAACAGCCCTTCGACAGGTCTTTGGCCGGACAAGAATTACCGGACCGAGACCCACTGGAGGCTATCTCCACAAACTTTGATGTGACGGCTGAGATCGGAGAAGAATTTCCCGGTTTACTAAAAGTGGGCGGGGGAATATCCTGGCTTAGAGAATTTTTTCCGAACGGGGCTGCGGCCTTCATGAAAGAAGGTGCGATTGATGTTATGGGAGCTGCGAGACTCGCTCTTGCCAACCCCTCGTTTGCCCGGGAAATCTTGACCGACGACGGTCTGAACGAAGAAAATCTCTGTATAGCGTGTGACGCCTGCTCTCAGATGATGAGTGACGGGGTAGAAGCGGGTTGTTTGATCCGTGACGGCGAAATGTATGGACCTGTTTATCGAAAAGGGAGAAAGATAAGAGAGCAGTAGCCATTTTCTCAATTTAAACCGGAAAGTCAAGGTGAAACGTTCTGGATGGATGGAGAAAGTTTTATTTACATCTCCCTTTATCTTCCTCGTCACGCGGAAACACGATATCGCCGTCGACGATAGTGGTTTCAACCGTATAATCCTTAATTGAGTCGGGGTTTCGCACGGGATCTCCATCCAGTAGGACAATATCCGCGTATTTTCCGATTTCCAGTGATCCGACCTTTTCCTCCAGTCCTCCCGCAAAGGCAGCCCCTCCCGTGTAGGTTTTTAACGCTTCTTTGGGAGGAAGCTCCTGGGAGTGGAAGGGCGAATTTACCGCCCAGTGGAGACCGTAGAGGGGCCCAAATGGCATGCCGTCCGATCCGAACGACAGCCTAACTCCCTTATCCCGGAAATGACTTATCCTGTTTAACTCCGGCAACCTCTCCCTGTCGAAACGTTTTTCGTACATTCCCCCCGGTAAACCCCACTTACCAATGAAATTAGGTTGCACGGATGCAATCAGACCCAGCTCGGCCATCTTTTCAATCTGGTCGTCAGTAGCCATCTCGCAGTGCTCGATCCGGTGGGGCGGAACGTAATCGGCGGGGTCGTAAGACTCCATCGCTTCCTCCAGGGAGTCGATCGTCTGTTGAAGTGCCCGGTCTCCGATGGCGTGAATTGCGACCTGAATGTTTTTGTTGTGGGCTTTGGCTATTAGCTCTTTAAGGTCGCCGGTCTCAATCATAGTTATGCCCTTATTGTCTGGCTCTTCGCTATAGCCGCTCGAAATCCAGGCAGTTTTCGAGCCGATAGATCCGTCCGTGAATATCTTCAATCCACCGATCCTTAATTTATCGTCTCCGAACCCGGTACCAATACCCAGGTTCAGAAAATCGTCGAGATGATTTTGCGTGAAATACAATCGACAGCGGAGATTAAGTTCTCCCTTTAGCAGCAGGCTCTGATAAGCACGAAAGTAATCCCGAAATTCCCCGTCGTCGACCACCATCTGATGAACTCCGGTTACGCCCCGGGAGTGGGCTTCTTTTTGTGCTTCCTTTAACCCCTGAACCATTTCCCTTTGGGAGGGAGCTATCTCGTTACTTACCGCCTGAGCCGCGTCTTCCGATAGACAGCCCGTGAATTCCTCAGAAGACCTATCGGCTCCTCGGGTCGATGGGTCGAGATCCAGGGCTTCCAGGGCGGCGCTGTTGACACAGTAAGTGTGGCAATCGACTCTCTGGAGGGCTACCGGGCGATCCGGAACTGCCTCATCCAGCTCCCATTTGGTCGGAAACGATTGGTCACCTTCCCAGGTAGTCTCATCCCAGCTGGTTCCCAGCACCCAGTCTCGCTCTTGCTTCCCATCCGCGTATTCTTTCACCTGTTCTAACAGTTCACCTTTTGTACTAGCATCTCCCAGGTCAAGGTAGAGAAGCTTCTTTACCCCCAGGTCCAGGAAGTGCACGTGAGAGTCGATAAATCCCGGGATGGCAGTTCGCCCTCGAGCATCGATTACGGTGGTTTCGTCTGAAGCAAGGTCGGTAAGTTTGTCGGATGAACCGACCTGGCTTATTCTATCCCCGGTTATTCCGATTGCTTCTTCTACTACATCTCTGCCGTCCAGCGGATAAACTCTCGCGTTCTTGACCAATAGGTCCATCTATTGATGCCTCCCGGTTAGGGGTAATATTCTTAAAAGTTAATGAAGAATCCTTCTGGCAACTGCTCTTAAAATCTATCCTTCAGTATATCTACCAGCAGGTTTCCGGGCAAATTAACAAATCCCCCGGCATGAAATCATTCCTCCGGTTTCTCCTTTTCCTTTAACTCCAGGGGATGGAGACCAAGGTAGAAAAGGCTGCTTCCGACTGCGTAGAGAACGGAAGTCAGGAGAAACGGCAGGCTATAGGATACGTTGGAGAGTATCCAGCCCGCCAGCGGTCCGGCAGCCGTCCGGCCTAGCCGTGAAGCCACCTGGCGCAGCCCGTTTATCTTCGAGCGCTCCCCCGGTTTGGCTATATTCATAAGAAGGTTATTGCGGAGGGGACTTGCCAGCCTCATGAGACTACTGCGGATCATCAATGCTCCGGCCATTATCGGTACGTGGCCGGCGTATCCCACGACCAGGAGGAACGGAATCGAGGTCAGTCGGGCCACGGCAACGCCTTTTGCTTTACCCCACCTTCTGGATAGTTTGGGAGCGTACAATACTACCAGCCCCGTCAGGAGAGACTGAACGGTAAAGATCAAGCCGATGGTCTCCGTGCTCGCCCCGTAATGCTGGAAGATCACGTTCAGGAAAGGGAATATCATCCCGGCTCCGGTCCCGATCAGCAAGGCGGGAACGATTATCTTTCTGGCTAGATCCTGTTTTAAAAAGTCCAGATCGTAAGTTTGAGAGGTGGAGGAAGTATCAATATCCGTTTCGGGTTTAGTGGTAATGAGGAAGAGGGGAATCAGAGCTCCGGCCATGATAAAAGCCTGGATAAATATGGTCATTTTGTAAGAAAAGGGCGTTTCTCCCCCCAGCCGGAACAACCTGCCCAGCAGGCCGGGCATGTATCCACCTAATAGAGCTCCAGGTATTAGAGACAGTCGTCTCGCCGAACTGAAGGCGCTGAAGAGATGGGTTCTTTCTTCGGTGCCGCTTTCCTGGGTTAGCAGAGCAGGTCCGGCGATAAAAAAAGCGGACCAGGCGATCCGGTTCAGCGAAGCACCGACGATTATCGGTATCCGGAGGGGAATTCCCTGGAGAGCCACCCCAAACGCCCCGAGGGCGGTGGCCCCGATAAGTGATCTTCTTGGTCCAAATCTGTCACCGAAGTGACCGCTCGGCAATGCTACCATTAAGCCGGTGAATGTGCCGGCACCCACCACAAGGCCGATGAAACTCTCGTTAAAACCCAGAGATAGGAAGTAGAGATTTCGGGCTACTCGCCGTATTCCGCCTGAAATTCCAAGAAATACAGTGGCGATAAGCAGGAACCGTGCTGAAGGGCTGAATTGCCGAAACCGTGTCAGGTAATCCCGCATCGAAAAGAGGCCCCTCCTTTTTGGATTAAATCGGAAGAATGGTAAGTAATGAGCTTCCAGAAACCAACCGGGGGGCGAGGGTAATAGGAAAGTTGGCGCCAGGGTTCGGGTTAATGGAATATATTCACCGTATTAAACCCAGGAGGACACTTACCCACGAATACAGTCACCAGCTTTCAACTTCTATTTGCTGATTGTTGGACAGTTCGAGATTACATTCCGCCCAGGCCCAGCCTCTTCCAGATGCCTTCGGATAGTCCTTCTTCTTCAGGGCTTTCAGCTTCTCGCTCGTAGAGGCTCTTTTCTTTTTTCAGAGATTCGTAGTGTCCGTGTTCCATGGAAGCCAGATATCCAAATATGTCGGAACCCTCCTCGTAAGCGTCTGCCAGATACTCGTAAATCCTTATTGCGTTGTTTTCGTTCGTAATTGCTTTGTCAAGTGCGTCAATAAGGTTTTCAACGTTCCCCAGATCGTTGAAATCCTCGTGAGGTGGCAGAGTTTCGGTTTTCGGTACTTCGTAGTCCTTGTTTCCGTAAAGCTCTTCGTGCAAATCGAGCAGAACCTCTTTGTGGAGCTGTTCGTCCTCCATTAAGCTCTTAAATCTTCCAGGGACGAGCTGGCCCTTTCCGGATTCGACGAACTTGCCGTAAAATTCTTTGGACTTGTTTTCCGACTCAATGGAGTAGCCGATTATCTGCTTTAGGTCAAAGGAATTCAGTTTTTCTTCCATTTTTCCTCCCTTGGAGCTCAGGATTTATCGAAACCAGACGTTCCCGAGTAAAAAGACTTCCAGAGTCTACCATAATCCGATCAAAATTAGCAAAAGTTTTCTGTTTTACCCTAAAACAAGAATAGGTGATCTGCCCTTAAGACGAAAGAATAAGATTTTGAAAGACTTTTAAGCGATGATTTTGGTCTTTATTGGTCAAAATTTTGCGACGACCGACCCCGGTGAAGTTGACTGACCAGCTTGGATCTCTCACCCATTGGCGGATGGACCAATTTCTGGACCAAGTAGTCTGAATCCTTGAAGTGGGGGAATAAAAATTCTATAATGCATCTTGTACAACCTATCAAACAGGTATGATAGGAAACAGGTATGATAGGAAAAGGCGGGATGGTGATGTCCTTATGAAAAAAAGAAGCCCGGTTTCCTTCGGTAGCAGTAAAAAGACAATCACTCAACAGATAATAGAAGAAATTTCTTCCGATATAAGGGAAGGAGGGCTTTGTCCCGGGGAGAAGTTGCCTTCGGAGAAGGAGCTTCGGGAGAGATTTGACGTCGGTAGGTCTTCGATTCGGGAAGCATTGCACGCGTTGGTGGCTCTTGGGGTCCTGGAATCTCACGCGGGAAAAGGTTATTACGTCAGAGATAATTACTCCTTACCTCTGGAGAACTCTCTTTTATTTGATCTTGTACTCGAGGAAGAGGACTTCTACGACATGGTTGAGTTGAGAGAAGTTCTCGAAAAACAAATAGGTGTAATGGCTATACGGAGGGCAACAGAGGAGAATATTCAAAGGGTAAAACTTGCTGTAAAGGAGATGCAGGAGGCGCTGGAGCGGGGAGAGGAGTTAATCAATTATACTACTCAGATTCATGTAGAGCTTGCCAGGGCGTCTCACAATTCTATGGCCGTCCGGGTCATGGAGCTGTTGTTGCCCTTAATTGTTTCTAAAGCCAAACAAGCTCTGATCCCACCGGAAAGAGACTGTCGGGAACACGAAAGACTTGCCCGAGCCTTTCTGGTAGGGGATGCCGAGAAAATGAAGAAAGAAGTTAGCGATCATCTGGATTACTTGAGAGAACGATTTACCGAGGTTCACGGCGAGAAGGCTTAAGGAGGGAGGTCTCAATCTAATGGTGGTAAAGAATGATTAAGCTGGAGAACGTTTCAAAAGTCTATCCTGATGGCACGGAGGCCGTTAATAGCGTCAATCTCGAAATAAAAGAAGGGGAGCTTTGTGTGCTTCTCGGCCCCTCGGGTTGTGGCAAGACGACCACAATGAAGATGATCAATCGGTTGATTCCAATAACCGAAGGCAAGATATACATAGACGGCACGGACAACCAGGAGCTCGATGAGAATGAGCTTCGGAGGGATATCGGTTACGCAATTCAGGAGATTGGACTTTTTCCTCACATGACAGTAGCCGAAAACATCGCTACAGTTCCCAAACTCAAAGGCTGGTCCAAGAGTGAAGCGAGAAACAGGGCTGACGAACTGCTGGAGCTTATGGGGATGGATCCCAGCGAGCATCTGGATAAATATCCGGTCGAGCTATCCGGGGGACAAAGACAGAGAGTCGGAGTGGCCCGGTCTCTTGGCGCCAATCCCCCGATAATGTTGATGGACGAGCCATTTGGAGCTATCGATCCGATTACGAGAGACAATCTACAGGACGAATTTCTTAAAATTCAGGAAGAGATTCAAAAGACCATCGTGTTCGTGACTCACGACATAAATGAAGCGATCAAAATGGGAACGAAAATCGCCCTCTTGAAGGTCGGGGAATTAGTTCAGTACTCGTCGCCGGCCGAATTGCTTGCTCGTCCCAAGAACCAGTTCGTTCGGGACTTCGTCGGCACGGACCGAACTCTTAAGAGCATGCGGTTGATGCGGGCGAAAGATGCAATGAAACCTTCTCCGAAGACTGTCAGGTTGGATAGTGAGGTAAGTGTAATCCAGAAAAAGATGAAAGAGAACGAGGTAGATTACCTTATAGTTACCGACGGATCGAACCGGTTCAGGGGATGGATCAGGGCCCAGGACCTGGAAGGAGACGTGGGTTCGGTAGATGAAGTATTGAGCAAGGACGTAGGGTCGGTCAGCCGTGAAACGGCTCTTTCCGATGCGCTGTCCGTGATGTTGGAAGAAGACGTTGCAAATATTCCCGTGCTTGGTAAAGACAACAAACTGGAAGGCATTCTTACCTTTAACGACCTTCAGGAGGTAATCGGTGAAACCTATACCGAAGAAGGAGGTGGTAGGCAGGTTGGAAGTTGATTCTGTAGTTAAATCTTATTTGGTTTAACCGAATTCCTAATTCTCTAAGGAGGGTTAATAAATTGAAAAAGACATTTGCTTTTCTGTTGATATTCTCGTTGATTCTTGCCTCTTTTGCCGTAATAGGGGCCGCAGCTCAGTCCAAAGGTAAGATTACTGTCGGTACGAAGGACTTCACTGAACAGTGGATCGTCGGATGGATGGTCAAGCTTCTACTTGAAGACAGAGGCTTTACTGTCCAGATGAAGAAGAATCTACCCAGCCCGACCCTGAGAGCCGGCGTGGAATCAGGAGACATAGATATCATGATGTCTTACGACGGGACAGCCTACACGACCTATCTCGGTAGAGCTTACAAAGGTGAAGGACGGGTTCCGTGGTACGCTTTTCCCTGGGCGTTGAAGGTGCTGGATAAACCGAATGGACTAACCTGGATAACTGAAAAAGGTCTTTACGTCAACAATACCTGGGCTCTCTGCGTAGATGTAGAATGGGCGGAGAAAAATGACGTTCACACAATTTCGGATCTCGCCGACTATATCAATAACGAACAGCAGGTTAAATGGGCGGTAGGGAACGAATTCTACGAGAGACCGGATGGCCTACCCGCTTTGCAGGAAACGTACGGATTTGAAGTCAAGCAAAACAAGCTGCAGTTGATGTCGATCGGCCTAACCATGCGCCAGGTGGATCAGGGTAACGCGACCGTCGGGATGATTTACGGAACCGACCCGCACGCCAAAGCTATGGGGTTGAAAGTGCTAAAGGACGATAAAGGATTCTGGCCGCCGTACAACCTTTTCCCCGTAGTTCGCACGGACACTTTGGAAGAATACCCGGAAATCAAGGACCTGCTGGTGGAACTGGCCGGAGCATTCCCGCAACCCGAGATGCTGGGCGGTAGTGCTGAATACCCGTCAGCCAGAAAAGCCATGATGGAAATGAACCACGAGGCCGACCTTTCCGATCCACCGAAGGACCCGAATGAAGTAGCGAAAGAATTCCTGGTGGAACACGGCCTGATAGAAGGTTAATCAGCCTTAATTGTCGCTACCCCGGGTAAAACCGGGGTAGCTCGACTTGTCAGCCAAGAGGAAATACTATGGAAGAAAAAATATTTAGCTCGACGTGGCGGTACATTGGATCTCATTGGCCCCTGATTACAAAGTGGATTATCGAACACCTTATAATGGTCGGAATCGCTGCCGGTATTGCCACGGTACTCGGCGTTAGTATCGGGGTCTATATTGCGGGTGAGGGTAGGGAAGAAATTGCAAACGTAGTGGTGAATCTGGCCGAAATCATGCTTACCATCCCGAGTTTGGCTCTTTACACCATGATGATACCCTTGCTGGGAGCCGTACCAGGTGTCCAGAGCGTGGGTATAGTCCCGGCGATCATCGCTCTGGTTCTTTACGCCCAGATGCCGATCATCGAAAACACTTACACGGCCATTAAAGAAGTTAGTCCGGAGATCATTGAGGCCGGCAGAGGGATGGGAATGTCTCATCGCGAGATACTTTACAGAGTCAAATTACCTCTGGCGTTTCCGGTGATAATGGCAGGGTTGAGAAACGCCATTGTCATGAGCGTGGGTATAGCCGCTCTAGCTGTCTTCGTGGGCGGTGGCGGGCTTGGAATTCCAATATTCCGGGGTATTAGGAATTTGAGGGTCGACTTGATCCTTACAGGAGCGATATTTTCCAGCGTTCTCGCGATTGTCCTGGACTGGCTATCGGGAAGGGTCGAACAAAAACTTAACTGGAGGTCCAAGGGAGGGGGAAGATGAAAGGAAAGCGGATTATGTCGTCTATTTTAATAATAATCATGGTAGGGTTGGCGATATACTATACGTTATACGGGTCTCAGGGATGGTACGATCCGGCCTCCGGCAGGGATTTGTTATTGAGAACGTGGGAACATATCAAACTGGTCGGTATAGCTGAGTTCCTGGCCATAACGGTGGGTATAACTGCGGGGCTTCTGATCACTCGGTCGGGTCTGAAATTTCTTGCCTCCCCGGTTACGGGAATAGCAAACGTCGGACTTGCCATCCCTCCTCTGGCTCTGGTTGCTGGAGTATCGCCCTTTTTCGGTATCGGCTTCCGTCCCGGCATAATTGCTCTATTTATTTATTCTCTCCTTCCGGTGCTGCGCAATGCTACCGTCGGCATAGAAGATATAGATCAAAGTGTAATAGAATCTGCCAAGGGTATGGGTATGTCAAAGCTCCAGATTTTTAAAAAGATCGAACTACCTCTGGCTTTACCTGTAATCGTGTCAGGCATTCGATATTCTACTATTCTCTGTGTCGGTACGGCGGCTATAGCAGCACTGATAAATGCCGGCGGGCTGGGTCAGATAATCATGCGGGGACAGTCAGTTAACTTTGTCTCCTTAATGATGCAGGGGGCCCTGTTGACGGCAGGCCTGGCAGTTACGCTTGACTGGCTGCTATCGGAAGTAGAGGAAAAACTAACTCCGGAAGGCTTAAAACTGGGAAAGGAAAGCGAATGAATTGGGGTCCATATTAAATAATGATTCCTATTAAAGACTCTCTGAACAACTTAAAGGAGAAGTCCTTTGCCCTGGCGGTTGATGCCCACACGGCCGGAGAACCAATTAGGGTAATTCTGAACGGGTACGACCCGGCGCTGGAAGATCGACCGACGATGGTAGATCGACAAAAATGGATTTGGGAAAACCAGGATCAACTTAGGACACGGACGATGAAAGAGCCCCGAGGACATGCTGCTATGTTTGGTGCAATAGTAATGGAACCGGCCGAAGATGACGCGGATATCGGAGTCCTATTTCCTTATCCAGCCGGATACGCTGACATGTGTGGCCACGGTGCTATCGGCGTTGCCACCGTTCTATCTGAACTGGGGCTTTTGGAAGTGGATCAGGGGGAAAACGTTATTACTATGGATACTCCTGCGGGAACCGTAAAGACGGTAGCTCATTATCGGGACGGCCGGGTCGATAGGGTCGATTTGTTTGGCACGCCTTCTTACTTCTTCGACGCCGTCGAAGTGGAGGTGCCGGGCCCGGGAGAAGTAAGTGTTGAGCTGAGTTACGGGGGAAATATCTTTGGAATCGTGGAAGTTGAGGACCTGGAGCTTTCCGTGACCCGGCAAAATCTGGATGCATTGAACTCTCTGGCCCACGAAATAATGAAAGAGATCAACGATCGAAAGGAAATCAAGCTCGAGCACCCGGAAACGGGAAGAGTACCTCTGGAGAGAATACGTTTCGTCGAGGGGGAGAAAAATTCAAAGAACGTTGTAATTCACGAAGGTGCCGTAATTGATAGGTCGCCCTGCGGTACGGGTACCTGTTCGCAAATTGCCTGGGAGTACTACAGCGGTGAGCTGGCCCTGGGAGAAGGTAAGCGTTACCGAAGCATCATAGATACGGAGTTTAAAGGTGAAGCCGTGGAGGAAAAAACATTCGACGGTCGACAGGTTATAGTTCCCAAAGTAACAGGATCTTCTTATATTACTGGATTGAATTATTTTGTCACGTCGCCGGGCGATCCTCTTGTAGAAGGGTTTACCATTTAGTCACGTCAGACGTGACGGTTGTTTTTAAAACCAGCTAACCTACGAGGGTGGTTTTTTTGTCAAGTAGATATTCTCCACTGGAGGGTGTGAGGTTTAACCTGCTTGGGGAAGCTGAGCTGGAAAGGATCGAAGCAGGCGCTTACGAAATCCTGGAAAAGATCGGAATGAAGTTAACGGAAGAAAAGTCAAAAGAGGTCCTGGATGGAGCCGGGGCGAGGATCGAAGGAGATAGAGCCCGCTTACCCAGGAGTCTTGTCGAGGATTCGATCGAAAAAACTCCGAACTCGCTGAATCTATACGACCAGGCGGGAGAAAAGGCGCTCGAGCTTGAAGGTGACAAGAGCTATTTCGGAGCGAGTATAGACGGACCCAACCTGCTCAACCCCGTTTCCGGTAACTACCAGGACTGCCGAGAGAAAGATATCGGTCGAATAGTGAGGCTTGTTGACGGGCTGTCCAATATAAGCTTCCTTATGCCGGCCGGGTTTGCGGCAGATCACGACAGCCAGATGGCCGAAATAGTCTCGACAAAGCAGTGCTTGTTAAACACGGACAAACCTTTTGTTGCAATCACCGAAAGCCTGGAGGATCTGAAAGCGGTCCATCAAATGGCCCGGGCGAAAGCCAAAACTCCTTTTAAAGACAAGCCCTTTTTTGTCAATTACGCCGAACCGATATCACCCCTCGTTAACCCAGATAGCTCAGTCCGGAAAGTTCGGTATTGTGCGGTAAAAGAGATACCACTTCTATATTCTCCGTTTCTGGCTATGGGTGCTACGGCACCTCAGGACTTCGCCACTGCAGTCGCTCAGGCTACCGCTGAATCATTATTTGGGCTGGTACTGCATCAGCAGATCGATCCCGGCGGTGCATTCGTCCTGGGTGGCATGCCTTCATTGATGGATATGGATACGGCGAACTTTTCCTACGGCGCTCCGGAGCTTCAGGTGATGTCGTCAGTAATTGCCGAACTAGGTCACCACATCGGGCTTCCCGTATTTGGAACTGCAGGAACGGGTGATTCCAAGCTCTTTGACGGCCAGGCAGTGCTGGAAGCGCTTTCTTCGGCTTACCTGGCAACTTTGTCCGGTGCAAATCTAATTCACGACGTCGGGCTATTTGGTAGCGCCAAGTTATTGATACCGGAAATGATAGTGGCAATGGACGAGGTAATCGATCTACTTCGTAATACGGTAGCCGGGGTGGGGGCCACGGAAGAATTAGAGATCGGTCTACTGGAAGAAGTAGGTCCCGGAGGGGAGTTCGTTTCTCACCCTCACACTCTCGACAACTTCAAGGATAGCTGGTATCCCAGATTTCTAGACAGAACCCCGTTTAATAACGAGAGTTCTGAAGATGTTGAGTCTTTCTTTGACAGAACGAACGAGTATATAACGGACTTTTTTGAAAGCGACGAAGGAATTCCTGATTTAAACCGGGATACTCAAGAAAACCTGGAACTAATTCAGAGCAAATTTGCCTCGAAAAAGTCAGAATGATTTTTGATCTATTTGATGATTACAATCTAACCATTAGGAGGTCACTTAATGCTAGAAGACGAAGCCGCTGAAATACTGAACTCCAACCATACCAGTTTAGACACGCCACAGTTTAGATTACTTTCGGATAACCAGATAGATGATATACATAATACGACCCTGGAACTTCTTCGTCGAGTCGGAGTTAAGTTCCACCACGAACGTGCACTGACGCTCCTGGACGAAGCCGGTGCTTATATAGGCGAGGAAGACCTGGTTCGATTCCCTCCCGGGTTAATCGAGGAGGCTATATCTTCCACCCCCGGAAGAGTTGTCCTGACAGATCGAAGTGGCGATCCGGCAATGAACCTGCAGGGCACCGAAACCTACTTCGGTACGGGTTCTGATACCCTGAAGTATCTCGATCCCTTCACCGGAGAGACGAGAAAGTGGGAGACAGAAGATGTTTGTGATGCCTATAGAGTCGTAGATGCTCTGGATAACGTGGATTTCCTGATGAGCGTAGGTATGCCCGAGGATAAACCTGACGGAGTCTCCAATTACCAGTGGCAGTACGCTCACATGCTTCGTTACTCGACCAAGCCAACGGTCGTTGTTTGTGATGATAGAGACGACCTCGAAACGATTATCGACATGTCAACGACGCTGCGAGAATCCAGAGAGGACTTGAGCCGCAGACCCAACCTCTTGCTTTACTCCGAGCCGACCTCGCCGCTTCAGCAGAGCGAGACGGCCCTGGACAAGCTGTTACTGATGGCCGAAACGGAGTTGCCGGTAGTCCACTCTCCTGCGCCGATGATGGGAAGCACGGGCCCGATCCACATGGCAGGAGAAATAGCCCTGTGTAACGCGGAGATACTGAGTGCTCTGGTCGTGCATCAGCTGGAGAACCCTGGGGCTCCGTTCGTATACGGAGCGGGGCCGCACCACTTCGACATGAAGAACATGCAGATTTGCTACGGCTCCCCCGAGTTCCAGCTGACCAAGACGGCAGTTGCCGAACTCGGTCGCCACTACGGAATACCGACCTGGGGTTACGCCGGTTGCTCTGACGCCAAGGAGATGGACGAACAGGCGGCCACCGAGGCGACCATGTCAGTGATTATGGCCCGGTTCAGTGGGGCAAATCTGATCCACGATGTCGGTTACATGGAGTCGGGGTTAGCTGCCTCGCTCGAAATGGTCGCACTATCGGACGAACTGATAGACATGACCAAACACATGATGACCGGGATACCCGTAAATCAGGCGACGTTATTGCTCGATCAAATCGAAGAAGAAGGTCCGGGCGGAGACTTTATTGGAACAGAGGAGACGGTAAATCACTTCCGGGATTACTGGGAACCGCGCTTTTTCGACCGTTCCCAGAGAGAAAAATGGGAAAGTGCCGGCTCTCCCTCGACGAAAGAGAGACTAAACGAGAAGGTAAAAGACATAATTGAGAACTACGACCCGGATAAGCTGGATGAAAATAAGGTTGAGGAGATTATGGGGCTGGTTGGATCATGACCGGGTTCCCTGTTAAGTCTAACATTATCTCAGAAATAAACCAGAACGTCGCCGATCTAGAGCCCGAGGGTGCTTACAGGGTACTGGCCAAAGCAAATGAGCTGGAGGAGGAGGGCGAGGACATCGTTCATTTAGAGATAGGTCAGCCCGATTACCCGACTTTTCCCAATATAACCCTTGCCGGTATCAGAGCCCTGGTCGAGGGCAAGACCGACTACAACCCGTCTCAGGGGATACCACAGCTGCGGGAGGCAATAGCCGATCACGTTTCCGAGACCAGAGAAGTAAGAGTTACTCCTGATGAAGTGGCCGTGGGGCCCGGAGCCAAGCCGATGCTTTTCTTCTCGACAGTGGCACTACTCGAAGAAGGGGACGAAGTGATATATCCCGACCCCGGTTTTCCCACCTACAAATCTATGATAGAGGTAGCTGGCGGCAAGCCGATTCCGGTTCCACTGATAGAGAACGACGGGTTTCGGCTGGATATCGATCGACTGGAAAGTTCCGTTAACTCGAGAACGAAGTATATACTCATAAATTCGCCGGGAAATCCCGCAGGTAATCTAATGTCGCCGGAGAGCCTTGAAAGAATAGCTACGCTGGCCCGGGAGGAAGACGTATTTGTCCTTTCCGACGAGATATACTCGCGTATAGTCTACGGCGAATACGATCACAGGAGTATTATGAATTACGGAGGTATGAAAGAGAGAACCATCATGGTAGACGGTTTTTCAAAAACTTATTCTATGACAGGCTGGCGACTGGGGTTTGCCGTAACCCCGGAACCGCTGGCCGAAAAGATAGGGTATTTGCTTACTCACTCGGTAGGCTGCACGGCGACATTTACCCAGTACGCCGGAATAGAGGCACTGGAGGGTCCTCAGGATCGGGTTCGAAAGAATCGAGAAGTGTTGAGGAAAAAACGAGACCTGGTAGTCGAGGGATTAAATGATATAGAAGGAGTAACCTGCAATACTTCCGGGGGAGCGTTTTACGTTTTTCCGAAAGTTGACTCCTTTGACTTGACCTCAAGCGAACTTGCCGATTACCTCCTGGAAGAAGCCGGGGTCGCCCTTTTACCGGGAACGGCCTTCGGACCCGGAGGCGATGGCTACCTCAGGATCTGCTACGCCAACTCGTTAGACCGCCTAAAGCAGGCCCTAACCAGACTACGTAAAGCCCTCTCCAGTCTAAAGAACGATAGTTGATGGTTAATCAACTGTGAACATAATAATAACCAACCGGGGGTTTAAAATATGATCGGGGGACGAGAGGTAAAGGAAGGTCTCTTCCCGGCCGAAGAACGCTCCTGCAACGTACCGGACCAGGAGTACGACAGGATTTAGGGAGCGGTGCTAAGAGTCTGATTCGGAGTTAGGAGTACTTTGACAGGCCGGGCAAAAATAGGCACTGCGCCCCGATACCTTGACTTTTTCAATATTTTCCCCGCATTGTGGGCAGGCCGTACCGGGAGTTCGATGCGGGAGAAGAAAGTTCGAGGGCAAGCTATCGGCCTCGACTTCGCGGGCAATTGCTTTCTCAAGAACGTACTTCATTTCATCATAGAGATCCCCAATTTTAGCCTGAGATAAATTGGATGCTTCAACCCGGGGATGGATTCCGGCCTGAAATAAGATTCGCGGATGCCCCCCAGGGTCTTCTCCAGGATCCAGATATTCAAAGAAACCGGTCATGCCAAAGTGGAACCCCAGCCACTCCTCCCCGGTTGTGGAGACGAGCAGGTGCTTTCCGTGCCTCAAACTCGAGCTGAATTTCTTTCCCGTTAGCGCGGCCCCTAACCCTTTCGGCCTCAGATTACCGAGTACCTGCTCCGACCGAATTTTCACCTTCTCGACCTTCTTATCGAGGCCGTAGGAGTCGAAATACCGTTTAAAAATTTCTACGTCGGGTAGTTCGGGCACTTGCACCACCTTTGATATATTCTGGACCCGTTAGGTATTTATTCCTGATCGGATACCCGTTCGACTCGTAAAACTCATCGCGTTTGAGTGTAAGTAATCGATCCGATGTCTTCGTGATAGTCCTCCTCCGTCTTCCATTTGAGCAGCTGCGGCTGTTCTTCGTTCGAAAAGTCGTATATTTTGTCGACCCGAGGCAATATTTCTCGACCCGAGGCAATATTTCTCGACCCGAGGCAATATTTCTCGACCCCTGCGTTTCTTTTTCATTGTAACCAAGAGATCTATCTGGTCAAAGTCCCCCGTCTCAATCCGCCCGGTCCACTCATAGGTCAAATAAACTTTCTCTCCTGAAACTTTCGACCAGCACCCGGATGAGGAAAGTTACCTGGAGGTATAATCTACCAATGAGAAGAAGTATAAGGAAATTAACCTATTATAATTTGTCGTTTTGGAAATCTTCCTGCGATTCGTAAACAAGAAATTGTCAATAATTTACTTCAAAGGGTTGACAAAAGATAAATAAAACGTTATATTTTTGAAAATAAATCACATTTATAACCAAGTATGCTTATAATATTAGAAGTTAACCACCAGTTACAAAAAGCTAGTCTCCACCTGGAATCCGGTCGGGCCGGTTCATTCAGGGTGGTAGTTTTCAGTGGAACGTGGGGGGTACTCTCACCCTCCTCCTTTCCTTCCTTCAAATAGCTAGCCATTTTTCTTAACTGATTATATTTACGAAATTCAGCTAAAATGAGCTTTGCTAGGATTAGCGGCTTATTCGGTCAGAGTGAGAAACACGATTGTAACTGATATTTCTTCAAAGGTGATAATGAATGTCTTTATCAAATTCTAACGCCAGTGCTGCGACTGACACTGATCTTCGGAGTAAAAGCCACTCCTCTTTGAGTGGACTTTGTGTGGACTGTCTTGACGGTTGCCCCGGGTTCTGTGAGGTTGGCAAGTCCGCCTATCGGTCTTCGGAAAAAGTCTATCCCGAACCGTTTGGCGATATCACGGTGGGAGCGGAGAAAGAGTACCCGGTGGACTTTTCTCATTTTAACGTCCTTGGAACGACAGTGGGAGCAAAAGGACAGAAAGCGGACAGCGACGAAGCAATTTTCCCGAAAGTTGACCTCGAGACTTGTCTTGGCCGTGAGGGGAGTCTAAAACTCAACTATCCCTGGTTGATCGGTGCGCTGGGATCGACGGAGATCGCCAAAAAGAACTGGGAAGGGCTGGCTATCGGGGCGGCGATAAGTGGCGTGCCGATAACCATCGGGGAAAACGTGTGTGCGATGGATCCGGACTCAAAAATTGAGAACGGAGAGATAATAAGGTCGCCCGATATGGAACGGAGGATAAAGCTATACCGGGACTGGCAGATGGACGGGTACGGCGGTGTGATAGTCCAGGCAAACGTCGAGGATAGTCGTCTGGGGGTCCACGATTACGCCCTCGAGGAGCTTGAAGTGGCCGGTGCGGAGATAAAGTGGGGTCAGGGGGCAAAGGATATCGGAGGAGAGGTCAAACTGGACTCCCTGTCCCGGGCAAAAACTCTGAAGAAAAGGGGTTATATAGTTCTGCCGGATCCGGAAAACCCGACCGTTCAGAAGGCGTTCAAAAACGGGGACTTTAAAGAATTCGAAAGACACTCTCGGGTAGGAATGGTCTCCAGGGACTCTTTTATCAACAGGGTAGGAGAATTGCGGGAAAAAGGAGCGGATTACGTCTCCCTGAAAACCGGTGCATATCGACCGAAGGACCTGGCCCGGGCGGTGCGGTACGCCTCGGAAGGGGAGCTCGATCTCCTCACAGTGGACGGCGCCGGTGGCGGAACGGGTATGAGTCCCTGGTTGATGATGAACGAATGGGGTATTCCGACAGTATATCTCGAGTCACTGTTACACAGGTATCTAAAAGAGCTCGACCGGGAAGGTGAATACGTGCCTCCGGTAGCTATTGCCGGCGGTTTTGCTCTCGAAGATCAGATCTTTAAGGGGCTGGCGCTTGGTAGCCCTTACGTTAAAGCCGTGTCTCAGGCTCGAGCACCTATTACCGCGGCACACGTCGGCAAGACCGTAGGCAACATGGTAGATTCGGGTCAGGGAAAAGTGGTGAATGAGTACGGAGATAACCTGGAGCAGGTATTCATCGAAGCGGCAAACCTCCAGGCCAAGTACAATTCCCGATTCCCGGAACTCCCGCCTGCGGCGATGGGAGTCTATTCTTATTACAAGCGGCTGGAACAGGGATTACAGCAATTTATGGCCGGAGCGAGAAAGTTTTCGCTGGAGCATCTCGCCCGGGACGATCTGGTAGCTCTGACCCGGGAAGCAGCGGAGGCCACCGGCATCGATTACGTCACGGAATCGGACGAGGATCAGGCGATGGAGATAATAAAAGGTAATATGGAGTAAACTCTATATATTAAATGAATTAGAACTCTTTTTCACTGTTTAGCCGGGCCGAGGAAAGGTATTGAGTTGCTCTTTACCACTAAACCTTTTCTCGGCCCGGTTGACCCGCCGGAGAATTTAAATAATATTTCGGACACTACAATTTGGTACCCTCATTTAACTCCGCCACGAACCTTTCGATCTCTTCCGGTTTATCACCGTTTCCCACGCGACTCACGATGGCCGAGCCAACAATTGCTCCATCCGCCCCGGCCCGGATGACCCGCTCGACCCCTTTGGGCGTTGAGAGACCGAAACCGACACAGACCGGTAATTCATCGGGTACCCGGGTTTTAATTGATTTTATTGCCTCCGTGGTGATTTTACCGATCCCGCTTTTTGCCCCGGTGGTACCGGGACGAGATACGAGATATAGAAAACCCGTCGCCTTTTCCGCGAGTTCAGTTAGCCTTTTTTTATCCGTTCCCGGTGTCGCGAGAAGAGGAGTCGCGACTGATGCTTCTACGGCAGACTGGATGAACTCGTTTCCGTCTTCTGGAGGGAGGTCCGGCAGAATAACTCCGTCGATTCCCTTTTCCCGGCACTTCTCCAGGAATTTGGTCTCCCCTAACTGCAAAACCGGGTTGTAATAGCTCATCAGTACTAACGGTACTTCGATCTCTTCCCTAACTTTCTCGACTAGCTCAAATACCACCTCCAGTCTATCGGTCGTCTTCAGGGCTCTGGTTCCGGCGGCCTGAATCGTTGGGCCATCGGCAACGGGATCGGAGAAAGGAACTCCGAGTTCGATCAGGTCGGCTCCGCCCGCCGCGAGTGCTCGAATGTAATCCAACGATCGCTCGAGAGTTGGATCGCCGGCCATCAGGTAGGGAATAAATGCTCCACCGTCTTTCCGATTTATTTCTTTTATTCTGGTGGCGATTTCGTTCATGACAACCTCTCTCTTACAGTATCCAGGTCCTTATCCCCTCTGCCGGACAGGGTAATTACGAGTGTCTCTTCGGGTTTCATGGTTGAGGCAATATCCATCCCGGCATGAATCGCATGTGCCGGTTCGAGAGCCGGTATGATCCCCTCGGTTTCGGCCAGCCTCCGGAAGCCGATCAGAGCTTCTTCGTCGGAAGCTTGAACGTAATTTGCCCGGTCGACTTCCTTGTATAGAGCATGTTCGGGTCCGACCCCCGGATAGTCCAGTCCGGCCGAGATAGAATGAGTCTCCGTTATTTGCCCTCCATCGTCCTGTAGAAGGTAGGAACGAGCGCCGTGAAGGACCCCTTCCGTCCCCTCGGAAAGGCTTGCAGCATTTCCCTCATCGTTTCCACCGGCTTCGACTCCTGTTAGATCTACGGTTTTATCGTCCGCGAAGGGGTAGAAAGTCCCCATGGCGTTGCTACCACCGCCAACACATGCTACCAGGTGATCGGGAAGTTCACCTTCTTTTTTCTTCAATTGATTTTTGATTTCGTCCCCGATCACCCTCTGGAAGTCTCTGACGATCATCGGATAAGGGTGAGGGCCGACAACCGAACCTATCAGGTAGTGGGTGTTGCTCACGTTCCCGGACCAGTCACGGAGAGCTTCGTTTATCGCGTCCTTTAAGGTCGCGCTTCCCGAATCGACCACGTTAACCGTCGCGCCCAGCAGCTCCATCCGGAATACGTTCGGTTTTTGCCTTTCCACGTCGACCTTTCCCATGTAAACTTCAGTTTTTAGGTCCAGAACTGCTCCTGCGAGCGAGGTGGCCACCCCGTGCTGCCCGGCCCCGGTTTCACAGATCAACCGCTCCTTACCGATCTTTTTCGCCAGCAGGGCCTGTCCCATTACGTTGTTAAACTTGTGAGCGCCCCCGTGGATCAAATCTTCCCGCTTGAGGTATATCTTCGCCCCTCCGGCAACTTCCGTTAGCCGCTCCGCGTAATAGAGAGGTGATGGTCGCCCGCCGTAGTCCCGGTTATAAGTTCGAAGCTCTTCTTCGAAATCCCTGTCCTCTTTGTATTCTTCGTAAGCGTTTTCAAGTTCCTCAAGTGCCGGGTGAAGTATTTCTGGCACGTATCTTCCGCCAAACGTCCCGAATTTCCCCGCTTCAGGATACTGACTTAACTTCACTTTTATTCACCTCTTTCATAAAACGTTCTACCTTTTGATCCGATTTATCCTCGTCTTTTTCCACGCCCGTTGCGACATCTACGGCGTAAGGGCGAACCTCCCCTATCGCTTTTCCGACGTTTTCAGGTTCGAGGCCCCCGGCCAGAATTACGGGAGCCGGATGAACCGTATCTCTTATCGCGCGACTGATATCCCAGTCGTGAACTTGTCCCGTTCCTCCTGCCCGACCTTCCGACTTGCTGTCCAGCAGTACCGCATCTACCGGCGAATTTGCCAGTTCGTGGGCGCGATTCTTTAACTCCTCCGGATTTCCTTCGACCGTTACCAGTGAAATGAGTCCTGTATTATTTGGTATGGACCGGGCTATTTCATTTATCCGGTCCGAAGTTAGGGTCGAGTGTAACTGAAGGTAATCCGGTTTTACCTTTGCGGAAAGTTTACGTAAAACTTCCGGTTTTCCCTCCTTCGTCACCAGTACCGAGCTGGTGAAGGGAGGCGTCTCTTTTGCCAGTCTGGCTGCCCTTTTTAGCTCAATATTTCTCGGTGATTTGGGTGTGGCTACGATAAATCCGACTGCATCAGCCCCTGTACTTACCCGTAAATCGTTGCTGGTTTGATTGCCACATATCTTTACCTTAACCATCGAAGCCACCGCGCAGTTTTTTGAGAAATCTTTTCGGGTTCTCCGCTTCCGCCAGAGAGGTTCCGACGAGGAAGACATCCGCCCCCGCCTCACTTAAATAATTAATATCGGATCGACCTGATATTCCGCTCATGGCCCAGACTATTCGATCCTTACCCGCTCCGGACAGGATATTTCTCGTGGTTGATAGGTCCACTTCCAGGCTTCGTAGATCCCTGTTGTTGATCCCGATCATGTCGGCATCGGTTTTCAAAGCCGATTCGTACTCCGCCCTATCGTTTATCTCCAGCAGGACCTCAAGTCCCCGCTCCTGAGCGTAGTTAATGCCGGATTCGAGACTAAAATTGGGTACGCCGCGGGTGAATAGCCTGTAAATAAGCAATATTGCGTCCGCTCCTAAAGCCTTTCCGGCATTGATCTGGGAGTAATCTACGATAAAGTCTTTCATTAATACCGGCCTGTCGAGTTTCGCTACCTGGTCCAGGTAATCGAGTGAACCGAAGAAATGGTCGGGGTCAGTGAGTACGGACAAGCCCGTGACGCCCCCTTTAGCGTAACTCCTACCAAGCTCTACCGGGTCGAATTTATCTCCGAATATTTTGCCCCGGGTTGGCGAGCCCGGTTTTATCTCCCCGATGACGGGGGCACAAGCCCGGGCATTTATTTTCTGCGTGAATGAAACAGGGTTCCGTTCTCCCTCCCGGGAATCGATATCGTAAAAGCCCGAACTTACCCGGTTGAGAGCAGATCTCGATAGTTCATCAAGTATATCGCTCATAAAGGTACTTCCCGTGGCAGAGTTTTTTCAATCTCGCTGAGGTCGTCCGCGGTCCCCGTTTCTTTTACCAGGTCTCTGGCTTTCCTGTAGGCTGCCCCGGAATCGATTGACCTCCGGGCGAGTTCGAGCCCTTCACGGAGGGAATTTCCGCCCCCCGCTACGTAAATTCCGGCTCCGGCGTTTAATAGGACTATATCCCGAGCCGGGCCGTTTATTTCACCCGTCATAATATCTATTGCCAGCCGGGCACTTTTCTCCGGAGCCAGGTCCTCTATATCGGCCGGGTTTACTTCCGGAAGGCCGAAATCACCGGGACGTAACGAATAGTGGTCGATTTTGCCCTGGTTTAGCTCCCCCACGTACGTCTTTCCCAGAGTGGATATTTCATCAATACCGGCCACCCCGTGAACCACGAGAGCACGGCTTACGCCGAGTCTATACAGTACGGAGGGAAACTTTTCTACGAGTTCAGGGTCGTAAACCCCCAGCAACTGCCGGGAAGCGGAGGCTGGGTTAGTTAGTGGGCCGAGTATATTAAATACGGTTCTTATTCCAAGGTCTTTTCTCGGCTTTGCCGCGTGTTTCATCGCCGGATGCAGGTTTGGCGCGTAAAGGAAGCCGATACCCACTTCTTCAATTGCTTTCTCCACTTGTTCCGGTTTTGTGTTCAGATCGACCCCCAGAGATTCTAACAGGTCGGCACTGCCGCTCTGGCTGGTGTTTGACCTGTTGCCGTGCTTGGCCACGGGAAATCCCGCTCCGGCGACTACGAAGGCGCTGATTGTGGATATATTAAACGTCTTAACTGTCGAGCCGCCCGTACCGCACATGTCCACCAGGTCCTCGTCTAATTCTGGGTTTATTTTGATACTCTTTTTTCTCATTACGTTTGCAAAAGCCGCAATTTCCTCGACCGAAACTCCTTTGGATTTTAATCCTGCGAGCAATGCGCCGATATTTGTTTCCGAGCTTTCTCCGCTCATCAATTCGTCCATCGCACCCCGGGCGAGGTCCGGATTGAGGTCTTTCCGGTCGGTTACGTGTTCTATCGCCTCTTTGATTAGAGTCATAGGATTTACCTCCGGGAAAGGTTCAAAAAGTTATTAAGTAAGTCTTTTCCGTTTTGAGTCAGGATGGATTCCGGGTGGAACTGTACTCCGTAAATTGGGTGCTCCTCGTGCCGAATTCCCATTATTTGATCGTCCGGTCCCCACGCCGTCACTTCCAGCTCATCGGGAAGAGAATCAGAATTGATGACAAGCGAATGGTACCGAGCTGCCGGAAAGGGATCGGGGATTCCGGTGAAAATACCGTTACGGTCGTGGCGAATTTCGCTGGTTTTACCGTGGAAGAGTCTCCGGGAACCGACTATCTCTCCCCCAAATGCTGCAGCTACGCCCTGATGCCCCAGGCAGACGCCGAGAGTGGGAATTCGGGGAGACAGTTCCTTCAGGACGGTAAGGGATAGCCCGAAGTAGCGAGAATCCTCGGGAGTTCCCGGTCCCGGAGAAATAACCAGGGACCCGGGTTGTAATTCCTCCAGTTCGGCGAGCTCGATCTCGTCGTTTCGAAATACCAGGGGGTCGCAGTCAAGTTCTCCTAAATATTGCACCAGGTTATGAGTAAACGAGTCGTAGTTGTCTATCACTACTACCCTCCTCTTTTCAGAATTAGTTATTTTCACTTCCTCCACCTCCCGGAGAAACGGCGTCTCTGAGCGCTCCCAGTTTATGATTGATTTCTTCCCATTCCTTCTTCGGATCGGAATCCGCGACTATCCCGGCACCGGCTCTGAGGGAGATTTGATTCTCCTTCGTGAAGAGGCTGCGAATTGTGATGCAGGAATCTAAGTCACCTGTAAAAGAGATGTAGCCGACTGCACCGGCGTACGGTCCCCTGGGATTTATTTCGAGTTCGTCTATCAACTCCATCGCCCTTACTTTCGGGGCCCCCGAAACCGTCCCCGCGGGAAATAGCGCGGCGAAAGCTTCTAAAAGGGTTCTGTCTTCGGGTAGTTTCCCGGTAACTTTAGAAACTATGTGCTGGACGTGGCTAAATTTCTTAACTTTCATGTATTCCGGAACGTCCACCGAGCCGTATTTCGCCACCCTTCCAACGTCGTTTCGAGCAAGATCGACCAACATATTGTGTTCAGCTCGCTCCTTATCGTCCGTAATCAACTCTGTTCGCAGTTTTTCTCTTTCTTGTGGGGTGTTGCCTAAAGGGCGGGTGCCCGCTATAGGGTAGGTGCTGATTTTGTCGTCGGTGACGGAAACGAGTTCTTCCGGGCTGGAGCCAATTACCCGCCTGTCTCCGAATTTCAGATGATACATATAAGGAGAAGGGTTTATTTCTCGGAGTTCCTTATAAGCTTCCAGTGGATCTCCTGCGAGTTTCCCGGTCAGTTCGCGCGAGAGCACGACCTGGTATATATCGCCCGAGTAAATGTAATCCCTGGCTTCGTTCACGCTTGAGGTAAAGTCCGACCGGCAGAAGTCCGACTCCAGATCGCTTATTCGGAAGGACGATCCCCCTTCTTGACCCGGGGCGCGCGTCAGTTCCTTTAGTTCTGAAGAGCGGTCCTTTCCGTAAGAAAAGTAGGTCAGAGTCCCTTTATCTCTGCTATGAACGATTCCGTCGGTAAATAGACCCATCTGGAGGTCGGGAAATTTCTTCTCACCGGGTGTAGCCGAGAGGTCTTCCAGATACCTGACGAAATCGTAGCTCGTATACCCGACCAGGCCGCCCAGGTACCTGTTAAAGTCCTCAGGAGCGAAATTCTTAAGCCTTCTTTCCAGTTCTTTTAAGTGATGGAGAGGATTAGATGTCTTAAGGACGGTTTCGCCGTTTTCCTTAAAAAGGCCGCTGGATAAAGTCAGAATGACCTTAGGATCAAACCCAAGGAAAGTATATTCGGCGAGCTCGTCCGGCCCGGCCGAGCTTTCCAGAATAAAGCTCGTCTCGAATTGAGAATGTAACCGACTGTAGATTGCGTAAGGCTCGGTGAGTTCCCATCTCAGCTGCTTGAGGGTTGGGGATTGATTTAATTCGCTTGAGGTAAGATAGTCGTCTAAAAGACGGTAAGAGCTTGTGGCCTTTCTAGCTTCGGGCGAGCCAAACCCGATCACTCTTTAAATTATCGTAATTTTTTTGCATTTTGCACCTCCGTTTCTTTCTTGAATCAATACTGTTCTTGAAAAATAAAAAAAACTATGGGAAACACCCATAGCGTTAACCAGTTTAGAGTTCGCATTATCCAGGCCCGCGGAACTCTAAACTATCCAGAGCCAGGAAATACTATTGCTGGAAGGATTATTGCTATCTGCCGAAATCACCTCCGGACTGATTTTTATGGTCTTCATTATTTACCCTCTATAAGTTTGAATCATTATATGTGGCGTCCGGGAACTTATCAACACGGTTATAACTATAATTATAAATTGTTTCGTCCTTGCCTTTCTTAAGACTCCAATTAAAATGGCCTGGCTTTGTAAATAGCCGACCGACACCGGTTTGTGTGCCCTATTCTTTAACTTAACCGGGCCCGGGCTAGCAAATATTAATTCTGTCGGCTTCGCTGTCAGGCACACCACACAAGCTAAGCAGTTGTGGGCTTTGCTGGACCTGGCTGCAGATCTGGCATATTCTTTTCGATAAATCGTTCACTGCATCCTTTTCCAGGTCCTCTGCGAGTTCTTCGATCATCTTATAGGCGGTGTTATCCTTGGTTCTAAAATTACCCCGCTTCTTCCCGATATACTGGGAAACTGCAGCTTGCGTGATTCCGAGAATATCGGCGACCCTTTGCTGAGTAAGGTCCTTTTCGACTAATTCCCTGGCCAAACAGGCTCTTATGCAGGGCAGGACGTGCCAGAGAGCAACCTCGCAGGGCTGTTTTGGTGCCGTTTTCGCCTGTTTGCCGTTAAATTTTTCCTCAACCTGTTCTTTCGTCATCTGGTCGTAGATCACCTATTGTTTAAAGAAACATCCCCATTTCTGATTTCTCGATAGCGAAATTAGCATGGAGACGAAACCTAAATATTTTTCTAGGTCCACTTACTTATTATGCTAAGCGATAAGTAACTGCTTTCACAAGTTATCCGCGGCTTAATTTTCGGAGTCAGGGAGAGGAGACTATTGTCGGTCTTGTTCAGGGAAAGAAGGACACTTACGATCTGATGGAGGAGATTTCTGAGAGTTCGGATTTGAAGGAGGTATTGAAATGAATATTAAGATTGTTATAATAATTACAATTATTATATCACTCTACTTTTACAGTTTCTTTAGGTTATTTCGGGGTCAGGGTGAACCAAGACCAAAATTCAAATACTCCTCTATCGAGCACAATGGAAACTAACGAAAAACAAATTGGCGAAATCCAATCCAGTAAAAGACCGAAGGAAGGAGAAGAAAAGCTGGATGGCCGCCCGGTTGATAACGTGATGGAGTTACAATTGTTGGTAAGCGAGGAAGGTGAAGAGGAGGGGGAGGAAATTGATTTGCCGGAAGTACGATTTCTGGGAAACCCGGAGTCGGAGGACGATAACTTGAGGCCGCATGGCCCGGATAGGGCTAAAGTCTGGAAGAAAACGGGAGAATGGGTTCGACAATTCGCTATTGAAACTCACCCGACGATTCGAGAAAGGACCTACGATAACAGGTTGGAAGCGGAAAAGTCTTATTTTCACGGGGAAGAGGAGCCGGATTACTATGAATGGCAGGAGGACGAGGAAACCCTGGCAGAAATACGGCCGCGATACCGGCAGATTAAGCAGGGTCTTATTAACCAGATCGGCAGACCGACCCGATCGGATTTTGGTAGCCTCTATCCTCATAAGTACGACGACCCAGGCCTCAGCGAACGCGGGCGGAGAAGTGTCAGGGATTTAAAAGCGGTATTTGGTCAGGATGTAGTAGTTAGTTCTTGAAGAATGAGGTACCGGGACTGGAGGTGGTTTTGAACCCAAAAACCAAGTGTCCTATTAGTTAGTTAAAAGTTCGCGGATCGAAAATCTTCTGTTAACCTTAATCTATTTATGGAGGTATTTAACATGACCGAAGAAGTCAAAGAAATTGAAACGCCGGAAGAGGAAGGAAGTCTTCTTGAAAACTTGAATCGTCGAGACTTTATCAAAGGTGCCGCAGCAGCAGTTGGTGGCATCGCATTCAGCTCTCTCGCCGTAACCAACTTCAAAGCCGCTGCAGCAGAAGGACAGGATTACGTGATAGTGAACGAAGTAGTTAAAGGTGGTGGCGGTGTTGTTCAAGGTACCGGGGCACCGTGTGAGCTATCCAGCACGTTCAAGAAGGGAGAAACGGTCGTCTGGCACGCCGTCACCTTTAGCGGAAAGACGGGTGAAAAAATTAATGATCACGCGGAAATCCAGGAACGAGGGCTGAAGTTACAGGTAGAGTTGGAGAACGGTGAAAAGATAGACATGCACCATGGCGAACATCCGCCAGACGAAACACCCAAGGTTTATTTCTGGGCAGGTAGCTGGAAGATTTCACCTGGTGCTTCAACGGGTAAAATGACTTATTCGATAACGGCCAAGGACAAGGAAGGCGGAACGGGCAAGCTAGAGATGTTTGGGGACAAAAACGTAGAAACCTTCCCTCGTGCTTTGACTATAGAGGAAAGATAGATTTTATTGTTATTTGCTTTACGATCAGTATCAATATTTAGTAAGATAAGGGGGTCATAAATTGGCCCCCTTATCTTATTTGTGAAAGGAGGAGGGGAAAATGACAAAGGTTAAAGGAAGTGAAGAAGGGATTATTAGAGATCTGAACGAAATGCCCACTCCCGAGGAAGGTTTTCAGGGGGAGTTAAACCTAACGCCAGAAGAGGCTAATGTTGGTGAAGAGGTAGAAGTTCGAGGAGAAGGCTTGCCACCAGAACGAGAGTACCAGTTATTGTGGCGTTCTTACGAGGCAGATTGGGACGTAGAAAGGAATTCTGATGGTGTTTTATGGGGGAAGTTTCTGGGTTTTCAGCACCAGGAAAGGCAGAAGATCCTTGCATCGGTGGAAACAGACCAGCAAGGGAAATTCCTTACGAATATTGAAGTACCGGAAGACTACGGCGCTTCGCATGATATTTACCTTATCAGTGAAGATAAGAGGGTCAATAAAGTAAGAATTCTGGTAGTTCCCAGTTTCTCTGTTGAGCCGGACTCAGGGACGTTAGGGTCTCCTATAACCATCACGGCACGTGGTCTACCCCTTCCAGTTCCCCGTTCAGTAGACAATTCGGTTTACCACATTTATTACGATAATAAGCATACAGGGATGATCAGCCCTGTAACTCCAAAAGGGACTACCAAAATAAACATTCCGGCAACCGGCAGGCCGGGCCCTCACGTAATTGATGTGGAGCGGTGCCCGTTTGGCAACACTGGATCTTACCGTCAATCTCACATCGGTTTGACCTCAATGCCGGGGACAGTCGATCTATCCTGGACTTTTGAACTGACCGAAGGTCAACCAGAATTGCCACCCCCGATAGATGAGCAAATTCCGGATGAGGTACTCCGGGAAAACGGTAACCCCAAACCTGAAGATGGTGCCTTTCTGACTACGCGCGAACGGGCAATTCCGGTCAATGATTCCGTCACGGTGGAAGGATTTGGGTTTCCTCCGAGGGCTCAGGTTAAATTAACCTGGTCACTAATAGAGGGAAACGATTTACGCGAGGATGTAAGAAAAAATGAGGAGTATACGGAGACGACTGTGCTGACTAAAAACGCTACTGTGAGCGATGATGGAAAGTTATCTACTCAGATTACACCCGCACCGGAGTCGGTCCAGGGAGGCCCTCAGCCGATACACGCTGTCATTGATGGTGAAAAAGTAGCGACAACGTCCGTAATCGTTCTTCCTGTCCTTGAAGAGTTGAAACCCAAAAGTGGCCCCGTTGGTACTCAGATTACCTTAAATGGGCAAGGGGTGGGATGGAATGAAACCTGGAACCAGGCAACGATTTTGTACGATAATGCCTATATTGGTTACGTCTGTGGTGGCGATATTCCGGGAATCGTCGAAGGAAAATTCAAAGCAACCGGAAGTCCTGGCTGGCACATCATAGATATCTACCCGACAATCGAAAAGCAATGGAATTTTGCCAAGGAAGCATTTGAGGTTCCATTCATATACCGTCGGCCGTTTTTGAACTGGGGCTCTCATCCCCAGGGTTATCACTTTCGATATGCTTTTAAAGTAGAGGAATAAATAAATCGCTTTAATCGTGCTATCCACGCCCACAGGGCAGGGTATTCTTCGAAATTCAATAAGAAAGGAGTGATAAATGTGCTAAATGGAAGCTCTCGAGATAAGGACAAAAGCCTAACCAGGAGAAGGTTTCTTAGATTAACCGGTGGTTCTTTATTGTCACTTTCTCTCCCTTTTACTTGGTCAAAGAGTGCCGGGGCTGCTTCTGGACCCCTGAAAGTAGGAGGGATATTTTCCCTTACCGGACCAAATGCTCCTGTCGGGAAGACGATCAAGAAAGGTGCCAGGTTGGCGGTTGATCGAATAAATGATGCCGGGGGAATCGGGGGAGAAATAAAGCTAGAATTAGTAGTTAAAGATGGAAAGACTTCCCAGACCGGAGCTTCAAAGGCTGCTCGCAGGCTGGTTAATCGGGGAGATATTGGTTTTGCTCTCGGACCGTTAATCGGTACTCATGGAATGGCTACTCAGCCTATATTCGGTGCGGCGAAAATTCCTCAGGTATTTTTTGGAACCGTTGCCAGTTTTACAAAGAATCACAGTAAATATCCTCTGTCGATTAGATACGGGACCCGGACGATTTTGCAGATGGCCCCTGTCATTAAATACCTGATGAAGGAGAGAGAGGATAAACAGCTTTACCTGTTCGTGCCAAATAACGCGCAAGGGAGAATTTATGAAGACGTGGTAAGGAAACTACTGGAAAGAACGGACGGAGGAGAGGTTGTTGGAGTAGATTATTATACACCCTTCCAAACCGATTTCTCTCCTTTGTTGACGAAGGCGTTAAATTCTTCCGCGGATGGAGTTATTATGGGAACCGGCATACCGGCGGACATAATTTCCGTCGTTCGGCAGTTCGACCGGAGAGGAATTGATAAGGACGAGTTTGGGTTTTACACGGGACAGACGCCGAACGGGTCGGTGGACTTCGAGAGGCAGGTACTGGAGAAAGGCATGGGCGACGGAATAATTTACGCCGTGCATTACGAAAGCGAGAATTACGAGAGGGGCTTTAAAGGAGGCCATACTCCAAATCAGGCTAAGGATATGGAGGCGGCTTTTGTTAAAGAATATGGCCATCCTCCGGTTTCTCCTCCTTCCGGTAGCTGGGGATGGGGGAGCATGTACATACTCAAACAGGCGATAGAAGGAATGATCGAAAGACGAGGCAAGGAAGAGGTTTTATCGCTTGATCGTCGTCGATCTCTACCGCAAGAGGCAATTTCTTACCTCTTACCACCGAGTTCTTCCTCGGAAGCCGGTCCCGTGATGAAAACTCCTTACGGAAATTACGGCTTCTTGAGTTGTGGTCAGTTCAACATCCGTCTTGGAGTAGGTACATTTAAAGGACAGAAACATTATCTGTTAAAGGACCGGGGATACGGTGAGGACTTACTCGGCTCCCTCTGCTCCTAATAGGCAATATGTATGATTGAGTGGGGAATTCTCCCGAAGTTTGTCCTGGACGGACTGTTTATTGGGAGTTATTACGGTCTTCTCGCCCTGGGCGTCTCCATCGTATTCGGGGTGCTGGACATTGGGGACGTCGCTCAAGGTGGTTTATTCACGGTTGGGGGCTACCTTACTTATACAGTGGTAGAAGGGCTGGGTTTTAGTTATTTTTTAGCCCCTGTTTTCGTAATTCCGCTGACGGCGGTTGTTAGCATATTATTTGGTACTTTTGTTTACCGTAAGCTCCGGGAATACGGAATAGCACCAACCTTTCTGGGGGCAGTCAGTCTACTGCTTATCGTTCAGAGCCTGATAGCAATTATCTACGGGGAGCGGGCAAAAACGATTTCCTCGCCATTCCTTCCTCGCATGATTCAAGTCGGACCCGCCTCGATTTTTTCTCACAAACTATTCGTTATTCTGATCACGATATTTCTGGCGACGCTGGTCTGGTTTTTATTGCAGAAGACGAGGTGGGGAAAGGGACTCCGGGCAATTTCTCAAAACCAGGAGGCCGCCTCCTTGGTTGGGGTTAATTTTCCAGCTACGACCGCTATTGCTTTCGCCCTGGCTGGTTCGCTGTCAGGTCTGGCTGGATTCCTGACATCTCCCGTTTATACTTTTACCCCGTTCACGGGGAGATTTCCGATACTTAAGGCCTTTGTCATTTCTCGAATTTCAATGGGATCAATCCCTGGGGTTATTGGCCTGGCAGCGACCATTGGCGTGGCGGAGTCCCTCACTTCAGTTTACTTTTTGGGGAAATTCAGCAATTTAATTCCGTTTGTCCTTTTAATTATTGTAATGCTATTTAGACCGGAAGTACTGGGCCCGGAAGAAAGGAGGCAAATTAGACGGAGAGATAAAGGGCGAATCCAAATTTTGTTGCCCGGTAAAGCAAGACTAACCCGAATTCTGTTTTTAGTGGGACTGGTTGTGCCTTTTTTTGTGGACCTTCCCTCCTATTTATTTCACCTGGCGGTTATTATAGGGATAGCATCTATTGCCGTTACCAGCCTGGATTTACTTTACGGGTACGTGGGCTCGCCCTCACTGGCTCAGGGTGCCTTCTTTGGTGTTGGGGCTTACGCCTCGGCGGTATTAACAATGAAGTTCGGTGATTTCGCTCTTCTCGGGCTGGTCGGAGGGTTAGTGTTAAGTGGGCTTGTCGGGCTAATTATCGGTCTCATCGGTGTAAGAGCCGGTCGTCACTGGACTTCGTTTACTTTTATCACTACAATTATTTTTACGATCCTATTTACGAACCTGGATTTCATTACGGGGGGGGCGAGTGGTATCTCGGGGGTACCGACACTTGCGCTGAAGCTACCCGGTATCGAAGGGCTGAAGTTTAATCCGTTTCTGAGTAAGCAAGCTTACTATATTTTGGTCATAATTGTCCTGGGAATAATTTTATGGATGAAACACAGGATTTTGAATTCCTGGTTCGGTCGATCGATCAAGGCTATCAGGGAGGACGAGGGGCTGGCAAAATCAATTGGTATACCGACCAGGAAGTATAAGATATTGACGTTTGGTTTGAGCGCATCCGTTGCAGGCTTGGGGGGTGCTCTATACGCCCATTACGTAACTTTTTTGCATCCGAACTTGTTTAATTTTGTAACTTCCTTCAGATTTCTTATGATGAACAGGATCGGAGGCCTGGGGAGCTTTTTTGGTCCCTTGCTTGGTGCGACAGTTCTAAATGGGATTGAAGAGCTAACTCAATACTTTAACTCTTACCTGTCCCAGATCATTTTTAGCGGAATATTGATAGTCTCCTTACTTTATATGCCCGGGGGACTGATTGGTCTGGGGGAGAGAGTTTTAGGAAAAGTGCTACCCGAGAAATACGTAAAAGTGGGAGAAGTTAAAAAGGAAGAGGAAGTAGTTAATGGCAGTCAAAGGGAGAAAACAGCTTGATTATCTATGGAAGAGTTACTGCGTACGGATAATTTGACCAGAGACTTTGGGGGGCTCAGAGCCGTAAGTCACGTTAATCTGGCAATCAAGAGAGGAGATATCCTTGGCCTTGTTGGTCCCAATGGAGCGGGTAAGACCACCCTTTTCAATTTGATAAGCGGTTTCATATCTCCTACTTCGGGGGCGATTTACCTTGAGGGGAAAAATATTTCAAGCTGGCCTGTGCACAAAAGGGTCGAAGCGGGAATAACCAGGACTTTTCAGGGGAGCAGAGTTTTCCCCGGATTGACCGTCCGAGATAACGTAATTACCGCTACCTATTCTGCCGGTGACAAGGGGACCTTTGAGGCTATTCGAGAGGAAGATGAGGAACTGAATACAGAGGGAGGCCCTACTGTAGAATGGGTTTTAAAAGTTACAGAACTACAACAATATTCGGAATTTTTAGCACAAAACCTCTCTTATGGTTACAGTCGGCGGTTGGAGCTGGCAATAGCTATTGCTACTAATCCGAAGTTACTGTTGTTAGACGAGCCATTTAGCGGCACTCACTCTTATGACCTTCGGGAGCTGGCAGAGCTCTTAAAATTTTTAAACTCCGAAGGCCTTACAGTGGTTCTTGTAGAGCATAATATCTCTTCCGTAGTAAACGTAGCCGACAGGTTGGTATATATGGAATCGGGGAGGATGAGTATACCAAATGGGAGAAATGCTAAGAGTCGAGGATCTGGGGCTTAGAGTTGACCGGAGTCAAATTTTAACCGATATAAATATTAAAGTCTCCGAAAGAGAGATCGTCGCCCTTGTGGGGGAAAACGGGTCCGGTAAAACTATGACTCTCCGATCTTTAGCGGGACTGGAAAGAGCTGTGGCTGACAAGATGAACTTCAAGGGGAGGAGTTTGGCCGAACTTCCTGCTCACGATCGAGTTAAACTCGGGTTGAGTTATTGCCCCTCGGAATCTCACCTCTTCCCGCAGATGAGCGTACGAGAAAATCTTGAGCTGGGCAAATACCTCTATCCGGAAGAGGTTGAAAGACTCGGGGAAGCGTTCGAGCTTTTTCCTTTATTGAAAGAAAAAGGTGGACAAAAAGCTACCACGTTGAGCGGAGGCGAGAGGCATATGTTGGCCCTGGGAAAGTCATTAATGACCAACCCCGAACTTTTACTACTGGACGAGTTTTCCCTCGGTTTGGCCCAGGAAGTAGTTCTAGAATTTTCTCAGAAGGTGAAGAAGATATACGATTCGGGTGTTTCGATATTGTTTGTAGAACAGAACTTCCAGCTGGCCGCAGAATTGGCGCAGCGAGACTACTATATGGCCGAGGGCCGGATAGTCGATAAGAACGTTCTGGGCTCGAACGAATTGCTTTAGTGGGTGGGAAAATATTGCTAAGGGGGGACATATGAGAACGATAGATCACAGGTTATTGATAGTCGGTGGAGGGGCGGCCGGACTCCGTGCCGCGATAGAAGCGGACAAGCACGTAGATAATTTGGGTGTGATTTCCAAGGTTAGAACTCTTCGGTCTCATTCGGTTTCTGCGCAGGGCGGGATAGCTGCTTCTCTGGGAAATACCGGGGATAACGAGAGCGACAGCTGGAAAAAGCATCTGGAGGATACCATTAAGGGTGGCGCCGATCTCGTCGATAGAGATGCCGGCGAGGTCCTGACACAGAACGCTGTTGAGAATGTTATTGAGCTAGAACATATGGGGGTTCCGTTCAGCAGGACCTCGATGGGGACTCTTGACCAAAGACCCTTTGGAGGTCACAGCCTTCCGAGAGCACTTTATGCTGCGGACCGAACGGGACATGCGATAGTTTATTCTCTTTACGGAGAAAACGTCAAGCGAGGAACAACCTTCTACGACGAATTCTTCGTTCTGGACCTGTTAACCGAAGGACGATCCGTCCTGGGGCTGGTGGCTTACGACATCAAAACTGGTGAAATCGTTATTTTTCGGGCGGGAGCAGTAATCCTTGCCACCGGAGGTCCGAGCCAGGTTTACGACCTCACCAGTAGTGGTACGGCAAGTACAGGAGATGGACTGGCTATAGCTTTAAGGAATGGAATACCCATAGAAGATATGGAATTTATCCAGTTTCATCCGACCGGCTTAAAAGATAAGGGAATTCTGATTACAGAAGCGGCTCGCGGTGAAGGAGGTTACCTCAAGAACGACAGGGGAGAACGGTTTATGAAAAGGTACGAACCTGAAAATATGGAACTAGCGCCGCGGGACAAGGTTGTAAGGGGGATGCAACGGGAAATTAACGAGGGGAGAGGGATAAACGGAGAAAATTACCTCCATCTGGATCTGACCCACCTTTCCAGAGAAAAAATAAAGCGAAAGTTGCCGACGATCAGAGAACTTGCTTTAGACTTTGCCAACATCGATCCGGTAGAGCAATCAATACCGGTTCAGCCGATGGCGCACTACTGCATGGGCGGAGTACCGACCGACATCGAGGCTCGGGTCCAGAGTAAGGAAATAGGTGTTGCCTGGGAAAATCTGTACGCAGCAGGTGAGGTAGCCTGTGTGAGTGTCCACGGGGCAAACAGACTGGGAACGAACTCGTTGCTGGAAGCGGTGACATTTGGCAAAAGGGCCGGCCGATTTGCAGCCCAGCAAGCAAGTAGTTCGGACGGGGTGGAAGTTGATGAAGCGGTTGTGAGCAAATACGGTTCAAGGATCGAGTCTTTGTTGGAGAACGAGGGATCTGTTAAAGTTTCCGAATTACGGGATCGGTTGAAGAGGATCATGACGGAGAAATGTGGGGTTTTCCGGTCTGGGGAGGACCTGAAAGAGGCGCTGAACCAAATTTACCAGCTACAGGAGGATTATGACGGAAAACTGGTCGTAGAAGACTCAAGTCAGAAATTCAATACCGAGTTAAAAATGGCCCTGGAGCTGGGAAACATGCTGGATTACTCGGAAGTTATTGTCGAGGCGGCGCTTGCCAGAGAAGAAAGTCGAGGAGCTCATTTTAGAACTGACTATCCTGAGCGAAATGATTCGGACTGGTTACAGCATTCGTTACTTCACAGGGACTCGACCGGCGAGATCAGGCACCAGTACAGAGAAGTTGACACCTAGAAACTGAAATATAAGTAAGAGGCGATAACTTTGGAAATAGTTTTTGAAGTAAATAGATATAATCCGGAAACGGAAGAAGGGAATTTCTATCAGGAGTTCTCTTTTCCAGTAGATCATGGCGAACTGGAGGAATTGACCGTACTTGAATCCTTAATCAAGCTGAAAGAAGAAAAAGACGGAAGCTTGACCTTTCGTCACTCCTGCGGTCACGGGTCCTGTGGTTCTTGTGCCATGTTGATTAACGGGGAAAACCGATTAGCCTGTAAGACTCATTTGATTGATTTAGTTTCCGAAAATGAGACAAGGATAAAAGTTTCCCCCCTGCCGGGGTTTCCAGTAATAAAGGACCTGGTGGTTGAACTGGAATCGTTTTTTGACCAGGACGAGGAAGTAAAACCCTATTTAATTGCCGAAAATGGTTCTGAGACCGAGGAAGAAAGACTCCAGACGCCGGAGGAGTTGGGACAAATTCAGGAAGCTACAGAGTGTATCATGTGTGGAGCCTGCACTTCGGCCTGTCCGACCTACTGGGATAATAAAAAATACCTCGGCCCCGGAGCCTTCGTTAAGGCTTTTCGGTGGGAAAGAGATAGCCGGGATGAGGGGGGAGAGGAAAGGATGGACTTTCTGGACGATAGCCGCGGCGGGGTCTGGGGCTGTAACAAAGTTTTTAATTGCGAAGAAGCCTGTCCAAAGGACATAGATACGGTAGGAATAATTGACCTGTTAAAACGAGAAGCTCTGGGATTTTAGATCGGTTAACTGCAGTTTGTAACTCAAATACTTATCTAGTCGTGAGCGAGCCAAAAACCTGCTGTATCCCAGATTAGCTGGTAGTTTTATCCAGCCAGAAGTCGAAAGACCGGGCGGGAGCAAATACATCCAGCCCTGTGGATCTTTCTTCCCCGGAATTTTCGATTCTGTGCGGTTCGTTAGCAGGAAAATGGACTGAATCGAACTTCTCGAGCCTGAACTTTTCTTCCTCCGTATAGACCGTAAATTCCCCCTCCAGGACCACAGTGACCTGTTCGTTTTCGTGCTGGTGCATTGGAGAGGAGTGACCGGGAGGTTTGTCGAACCACTCGAAGGAAAACGCTTCGCTTCCGGCAAGCGATGTCCTGTTCCAGTCTTCCTCCGGCTGGTACTTTTCGGCTTCTTCAAATCGAACCACTTTCATGGAAATCACCTCTGGTAAAATTGGCCTAAAATTCTTAGTCGTCTTTCCAGTCCGGTCCTTTCGCAAATCGCTAACCCCTGCTTTCCCGGAGCTAGCCGAAAACACTCCAGTTCCCTGGAACCCCACTCTTCTTTTATAAAAGATCAAAGTGTATTTGCAATTGTTTTTCTACAGGCCCCGGCCCTTGGGGCGGGGTTATTGACTTTTCTTTACGTAAGTCGGGATCGGGACCGATTTCGTATTTGGATAAAGAACTCGAGTTATTCGATATCTATCAGGCAATGCCCACGCCTCCGGGGATAATTCGAGGCAGATAAATTAGCCAGTATTTCCAGGCGGCCCAATCGTAGTTTCTCCCGGTAGTTCCTGTCACCCGAACTGTAAGAATTTGCCCAGGGCACCGGCGATTAATCCTCCCAGTATCGGGACGACGAATGCCGAGAGAAACCGGAGCACTGAGAACCTCCAGCCGAGAAATGCTACTTCGTAAGGAACCCTGGTAAGGGCTACACCTATACTCGCGGATAGGATCATAGTCATGACCTGACCGATGCCCGAACCGGCTTCGAGAAGAGTGGCGGCGATCGGGTATATCGTAAACGGCGCTCCCGGTGTAACGGCTCCTACGCCCCAGGCTATGAGGTAACCTTTGATACCGCTCGCCGGGCCCAGGTAGTTCGAGACTACTTCCTGGGGAACTAGTACCCGAAGGAAACCGGCGACCCCCAGAGCCAGCAGGAGTAACGCCCAGACGCTGCCGAGGGTCCCCAGGCTGGATTTTAAACCCTGGAATACTCCGTCTACGCCCTGGAGGAACCAGGTAAGTAGTCCCAGGAGCGAAAAGATTCCAAGCATTATTGCCGTGTTAATGTTCATCGTTTCTTTCCTTGATGGAAATGACTGGGTCACCCGGTTAACCCGTAGCAACCCGCTTATAACCGAGGTTCAGATTCAGACTTCGACCCAGATAGTTCTCCAGCCGTTCGTCTACGGCTGATGCAAGCCCTTCTTTGAACGTTTCAGCGCTGTATTCGGCAGAAACTCCGACGATCTTCTGAAAGAAAAGACCGGTTTTTTCCACGGTGAATTCCGTAAGTTCGACCCCCGCGTCGGTCATCGCTGTTTGGGTTAACTCGCGCAACTTTGCTACCCGATGGCCCTTCCGTCGCACTTCCCAGGTCATCGTACCCAGAAAAACGGCAATTACCGTCAGCAGGACCAGAAGGACGAATATTCGACTTCTCGTGGCCTTCTCCGCTCCCTTTTGCTCGTACCACCTACCGGGCTTGTAGCCCTGAAACCAGAGGGTGAAGGTTCCGGCGAGATTGATGCTGACGAGGTTAATTAGCAGTATAATGGACGCGCTCGCGGCGATTTCCAGGCTTACGGTAGCGATCCCTATTCCCACGGCGGCGGCCGGAGGTAAGAGTGCAACGGAGATCATCACCCCTACCAGAGCGGAATTTATTCCGGCTGTTAAAGAGAAAGCGCCGGCCAGGCCGGAACCAAGGGCAACAACCAGACTGAGGAAACCGGGATTTATCTGGTGGGTTACCTGTGACAGCGAGAGAAGGTCCAGGTTGGCGGGCAGCATAACGGATAAAGCCAACCTGCTAAACGCGATGCTGCTGACAACGGCGAGGAGTACCCCGAGTAGCTGTTTCTTTACCCCTGAGTAGAATAGAGGTTGGTCGTTTATTATCGTTCCGACGCAACTTGCCATTGCGGGACCGATGAGTGGAGCAATAACCATTGACCCTACAACTATTGCCGCGTTATCCAGGAGTATACCGGCTGAAGCAATTATCGATGCAGCCAGCAGCAGGAGATAATAAGTGGGAGAGGAGGGAGAAAGGTTTTCCGCGCTCGCCTTTAGCTCCTGTCGGGCTACCTTGGTCTCGTCTACTTCTTCCGATTCCCTGTAGCGCTCCTTAAGCTCCTCGAACTCCCGGGCGACTATTGCTTCCGCTTTGGTAACGATGGTGAACCCGTTCTCTTCCAGGCCCGAGTTTCTGAGTTCATCCAGAATTTCTTCCACACCCTCTTTTGGAATGGGGAAGAACAATACGTCGCTGTACTTTCTCTGGGAGGTCTCAGGACTTATAACGTAGTCTATTCCTTTCTCGGTCAACAGATCGACTATTTCGTCTTTTTTTCCTTCAGGAATTACCGCCTGGATTAGCCGCATATTCTTCTTCCCACCTCCAAAGTCTTTACTACTGGAGTCGCATTGGTATCGACACGATCCCCAGCCAGATGATACTAAGATTCGCACCGACAAGTATCAATAAATACGACAGAAAATATCTCTCACACATTTGGTTTTTACATTGTCTTTACGGTTTATGTACAAAGTACCGGGAATTTTGTTTTTTTCGTAACCTTTTATTTCTGAGTTCGGGTTTTTCTACTATATTCGCGGTTTTCTTATCTCTTCGTCCTATATTTTTTGCAGAAGGACCTTAAGTAAGCTATCATCAATAAAACATCGTGAGGTTTCTGTTTTTGTTTTGCAATTAGCATTTATCCTAAAGGCATGGTTGCGGTGCCTTTTATTATTCTCGTTCGAGGTTTTTATTCGAGAAAGTTATCGGTAACGGGAGGTAAAACATGAGAGTTATAATTGCCGGACTCGGTGATATAGGAACTCAGCTTGCTGCGGACCTGACTACCCGCGAGGGGTTTGAGCTTGTACTTATAGATCAGGACGAAGAAAAATGTGAGGCGCTTTCGGGCGAATACGACGCTCTGGTACTTCACGGTGACGGAACGGAACCCGAACTCCTGGAAAGTGCCGGAGCCAGACAGGCGGACGCTCTTATAGCTACCACGGATTCCGATGCCTTAAATATGGTAATTGCCGTACTCGGTAAAAAATTCGACGTTTCCAGGGTCGTGGCTAAACTCAATAAAACCAGCCTCAGGACAACTGCCCGGGAGTTAGGAGTCGATCATGTAATCTCGCCAAAAATATCGGCGGCAACCGAGATATCCAGCCTTCTTCACGGATACGACATCCTGGACTTTTCCCTGCTTGTTCAGGGGGGAGCGAGGCTGGTCGAGATATCTCCCGGAGAACTGGCAAACGAGAAGATAAAAGATATAGATCTTCCAGAAGGAACGTTAATCACCTCCGTTCTTCGAGAGGGTGTGGCAGTAATCCCTCGTGGAAATACAGAGTTAAACGAAAGCGACATCCTGATTATAATAACAGAAAACGAGAAAAAGGAGGATAACATAAAGGAGCTTTTTGGTGAGCTCCAAACCGGCCGACGTCCCGATCAAATTTGATACCTGGTTTTTGCTGTCCTGGCTCGGAAAGTTCCTCTATCTCAGTTCTTTCACCACGTCGTAATCGCTGTTCAGTTTTTGCCTGCCCCCTGCGTTACCTGGAAACTGATTTAACCTTAAACTATTAGTAGTAGACAGGATCCCCGCAGCCAGGTTAGTGGCAACCTTTCTGAAAACGTTTATCGCCAGCTTCCCGGGTAGAGTGCCACCAGTACCGGCGTGATTTCCAGCCTGCCCAGCCACATATTGACTATTAAAATTAGTTTCGAAACGGGGTGAAGGTCCGGTGAAGTTAAGCCGACGGACATCCCTACCGTTCCTTCGGCGGAGGCGACCTCAAAGAGGGAATTTACCAGGCTGGTTCCTTCCAACCATAGCACGGCCAGCGTTGATATGACCAGTATCAGTAAATACGAAAGGAAGAAGGCAATTATGGACTCCGCTTCCTCTTTCCCAACCGTAATATTTCCAAACCTGAGAGGTAGCTTTGCTTCTTTCGGTAGAAGTGACCGAAAGAAGACCAGTCTAATTAACCCTAGAAGAATTAACAATCGAAATAGCTTGATACCTCCGGCAGTCGATCCCGTACCTCCCCCGATAATCATGAAAAGTATAGTGACGAACTTGTCCCCGTCGGGAAGGGCTCCCGTCGGGACAGTATTGTATCCTGTAGTGGTTATGGCTGTGGTAGTCTGGAAAATGCCGGGAACTACGTTTGCCGGGCTGGGACCGAAACTGATAATGAAGACCAGCGACCCGAGGAGTACCAGCGCTATCAGAGCCTGGACCTGATGGTCCTCGAAGAACTCTCGAACTTCGCCTTTTACTGCCAGGTAATAAAGCGGAAAGCTGATAGCACCCAGTATCATGAAGAGGGTTACGGTCATCGAAATTGCTTCGCTATTGTAAAAGCCGATACTTTCTGAGTAGAGGGAAAACCCGCCCGTTGGAATTGTCGTCAAGATGTGAATCAGCGCGTCGTACAACCCCATTCCTGCGAGGTAAAAAGCCACAAAACCCAGGGTAGTTAGGGATATGTAAACTTTTATCACAGCTTTTGCCGTCGATATCACGCTGCCCTGGATGTTGGCTTCACCGAACTCGGACGCGTAGAGTTTAAACGCGCTTTTGCCTGGTCTCAGGAGTATGGCCAGGGTGAGGACGATAATACCCATCCCTCCGAGCCACTGAGAATAAGCTCGGAAGAAGTGAAGTGACGGGGAGAGCGTTGTTTCATTAACCATTGTCAGTCCGGTGGTGGTAAACCCGGACATTGCCTCGAAAAGGCCGTCCAGGAAGGTTTTAATGGGAAGAAACGGAACCGCTCCGACAAGGCTAAACAGGAGGTAAACCAGCGCGGTAACGATCAGAGCGTCGATCAGATTCATCTCCTCGCTGTTAAAGAAATCCAGGTGCCAAACCCCAAAACCAATTACTATCGAACCGAAGGAAAGCCCCCCAAATAATTGCGTATAAAGAAACTCCCGGAACAGAATCGAAACGAAGAATGGAACGAGTAGAAGGAGCCCCAGTAGTCCAAGGGCACCGAATAGTTCGTGGAGTACGTTATGCCAGTTTGCCGTTCTTAAATGTTCGCTAATCTTCATTGGTCTGGTCGAAGCTTTGTCTGGTTTGGGGTTCCTTTATCAAATGGCTTATCCCGTTTACCTCGTTTACTCGGCCAAATATCGTGATCAAAGCGTTCACCCACCTGTAAATTGCCTATTTATGGCTGCCTGAAGTATGATTGTGGTTTGCAAAAAGCAAATTACCTGCTAATATTACCAAAAATAACCGAGAAACCAAAGGGCAAGCACGGCATTATTTTTCTACAGGTCCCGCATTTTGGTCCGACTTGTTGACTTTAACTCTCCTGGATTTTTGATAGTTGCTACCTCAACTCAGTTATTTTACCAGGGCGGATTTATCGCTCTGGTCTTCCCTGCCCCTGCCCCTTATCTGTCTGGCTACCGGGTTACCACTACTGCCGAGTTTTTAAATGTTAAATCAGTTGCCGGGTAAGGGACAGGGGCTTGTAGAAAAATGATAAAGTTAACCTTAATGAATTAAGCATCGCTTTCATACGATCGTGAAGGGGTTGAGTTCAATTTATTTTTGGGAATTGAAGTCGGGAAAACTTCGCTGGCACGCCTGGTTAAGTGGGCTTAACGAGGTCCGATAACGCCTTCATCAATCCTTTACCCCAGGCAACCATTTTGTGCTCGCTCCCCTTAAACATCAGCACCGAGGATTCGACCCTGTTTGTCAGGTTGTCGGCAGTGCGTCCGAACAGGAACCTGTTAAATACCCATTCCCTGCCGGGGCCGAGGATAACTAGGTCGGCATCATGGGAAGCGGTCAATAGCCCATTGAGGACCGAATCCGCGTGGATAATATTCGCCTCAGCCTCCTCCGTCATAAGTTCCAGGACCTCCTGGAGATATTGGGACGCCTCCTCTTCGCTTTGTTCGCCCGGTTTTCCTGTAAGTACATGTACGAGCTCCGCCTCTACATCCACTTCACTCATTATTCTGTCCAGCAGGGCTAACCGTTTTGGTCGCGGTTTATTTGGGCCCACGGGTAACAGGATCTTTTTTACCTCCCCGAGGTCCTTACGGGATTTCAGCACCCCGGCGTCACAGGGAGCTTTTTTGAGCACTTTATTTACTACCGAACTCCTTCTAACTGCTACCGGAGTTATCCGGCCGAACCAGCCCATCAATATAAAGTCCGCTTCGATTTCTTTGGCGGAGTTGACGATTGCACCGGGAATCGAGCTTGACGTTACAGTGAGGGGTTTTGCGACCCTGCCCAGTCGCTGAGCGTAGTGGGTGGTATCCATGACTAACTCCGACCCCTTTCGCCAGGATCGCTCCTCTTCCGGAAACGAACCCTGTCGAGTAACGTTCATTATATGGAACGTCGTCTGATGAGTTGTGACGTGGTGGGCCATGGTGACGAGCTGACGAGCCGTTTCAGGATTGGCAATACTGATGAGAACGTTTTCGTAGTTTAGCTCTTCTGTTGTTGTGGCGGTCGATTTGTTTTTTTGGTTTTCGTTCATATTATCCGGACTCCAGTATTTTTTCTATTTCTATATTCATCGCTAACACGTTCACTCTTTCCAGTCCGTACAGGCCGAGGAACTTACCCTGGGTATTCTCATCGATTAACTCTCCCAACCGTTCCGGATCTATCCCTGTAGCTTCGGAGATCCTCGGTACCTGCAAGTAAGCGGACTCCGGTACGATGTGGGGATCGAGAGCTGACCCTGATTCAGTGACGAAACTTACCGGCACTTCTTCGGGACTCACTCCCTCTTCTTCCAGTTCTTCTAATAGATTTGTTACACGCCGGGTAAGCTTTTCGTTTTCCGGCGACAGGTTGGCGCTGCCCGAGTCCATGGCGTCGTAGTTCTTGGAAGAGGGTCTCGGGTGAAAGAATTTGTCAGAACTGAAGGATTGACCGATTAACTTCGATCCGACTACTTCACCATTCAACTTTACCAGGTTACCTCGGGCGGGACCATGCCAGGCCAGGTTTCCTATACCCGTTGTGGCAAGGACGTAGAGAACGCTGGTAAGCAGAATTGAGATGAGGAGCACTCGCCCGCCGGTGGCAAACATCCTGGAGGCCCCTAGCTCGTTCGTGTCGGGGTAGGAGACTTCCTCCTCTTCTTCGATTGCTTCTTCCTCTTTGACTTCCTTTTCCTCCGGTTCTCCTTCACCTGGCTCTACTTCTTCTAAATTTTCGCCAGCTTGCGAAGGGGGAGGTTTCTCTTTGCCTTCCACCTCTTCAGCCATTTCCGTTTCACCTTTCTTTTCTCCTTCATTTCCCCTGCCTTTAGTTTCTTCTCCCTCTAGTTCTTCTCCTTGCTTGTTTTCTTCGTTTTCGTCAACCACGGTTAAAACACCCCCACTGTCACTAACAGCCAGTCTATTAACTTGATTGAGGCGAACGGTACGATCAATCCGCTGCCACCGTAGATCAACATATTACGGACCAGCAGTTGAGAAGCGCTGACCGGCTTGTACTCGACACCCCGCATTGCCAGAGGAACGAGGAAAGGTATGATTAAACTGTTGTAAATCAGCGAGGAGATAACCACGCTCTGCAGAGAGTGGAGGTTCATCAAATTCATCTTGCCAAGTGCCGGAATGCTCGCGGAAAATATTGCCGGTACCAAAGCGAAGTAACGCGAGACGTCGTTGGCGATGCTAAAGGTGGTCAAAGAACCCCTGGTCATCAACAGCTGCTTTCCGATACCGACAACTTCGATGAGTTTGGTCGGGTCCGAATCCATGTCGACCATGTTTCCGGCTTCCTTCGCGGCGGCGGTTCCGGCGTTCATCGCTAACCCTACGTCCGCCTTGGCGAGTGCCGGGGCGTCGTTGGTCCCGTCCCCGGTCATTCCGACCATGTGGCCTTTGGCTTTCTCTTCTTCCACCAGCCCGATCTTCTCTTCCGGCTGGAATTCGGCGTAATATTCGTCCAGCCCGGCTTTTTCGGCTATGTAGCGGGCAGTTCGTTCGTTGTCTCCAGTACACATTATCGTCTTTATACCCATCTTCTGGAGCTCGGCTATCCTTTCGTCGATCCCAGTTTTCATTTCGTCCTGCAGTTCTATTATTCCTACCACTTTTTTATTTACGGCAAGCCCCAGTGGTGTACCACCTGAATCCGCTACTTCTTTAGCTTTTTTGTCAAGCTCGTCAGGGGGAGAGTCGGCGTACTCTTTGATTGCGTCGACTGAGCCCTTTCTGATTTCAGTTCCATCAGCAAGATCTATGCCGCTCATTCCCGTCTCGGCGCTGAATTCGATGAATCCGTCCTCGGGTAGATCTTCCTCTTTAGGCTCTTTCCCTTTCTGTTCGGCCAGAGCGACAACCGATCTTCCCTCAGTCGTCTCGTCATAGAACGAGGACTTCAATGCAGCTTCATCAACTTCCTCCTGGCTTGCGCCCCCCACGGGGATGAAGTTTGTCGCTGCCCGGTCTCCCGTGGTAATAGTTCCTGTTTTGTCGAGAATAAGTACGTCCAGATCACCGGCGGACTCGACTGCCTTGCCGGATTTAGCTATGACGTTGTCCCTGGTGACACGAGTCATGCCCGCAATTCGAATTGCCGAAAGCAGCGCGCCGACCGTTGTGGGCATGAGACCGATCAGCAGAGCAATCTGGTCCGCCACTTCCACGTTCAACCTGACGAAATCACCGAAGAAGGTCAGGGTGGTCACGACGAGCATATAAATGAAAGTGAAGCTGGCCAGCAGCAAGGTAAGGGAGATCTCGTTCGGCGTCTTCTCCCGGCTGGCGCTTTCAACAAGGCCGATCATCTCGTCCAGGAACGATTCGCCGGCAGCGGCGGTTATCTCGATCTTTAATTGATCGCTCAGTACTTCCGTACCTCCAGTAACGGAACTTTTGTCGCCTCCGCTCTGGCGGATGACCGGCTCCGATTCTCCGGTGATCGCGGACTCGTCAATCGAGGCGGAGCCCTTGACTATCGTGCCGTCCCTGGGAATCATGTCCCCTTCCTCGACGTAGACGAGGTCACCTTTCTCCAGGTTGTCGGACTCGACTTCCTCCAGGTTTCCTTCGTCTATCTCTTCGAGAGGGGCGTCCTCTTTGAGCCTCTTCCCGGTCACTTCCTCCTTCATCGCCCTGAGGCTCTCCGCGTGTGCCTCTCCTTGAGCTTCGGCCAATGACTCGGCGAAAGTCGCAAACAAGACGGTGAATACCAGGATTACCGATATCGCCGAGTAGTACCATCTTCCCTGGGTCCCGCCGAAGAACCACGGTATTATGGTTAGGGCAATTACGATTGTCGTACTGATCTCGGTTACGAATATGACGGGGTTCTTTACCAGATATGCCGGACTAAGCTTCTTTACGGCGTCGAGGAGTGCCTGCAGTATTTGTTCTTTATCCATTTCCTATCACCACAACGAGAGAAATTCTGCGATCGGTCCAAGTGCCAGAGCGGGTATGAATACCAGTCCTCCGATGACTACCATGATTACCAGAAGCAGTACCAGAAATGGCACGTTTTCGACTTTCAACGTTCCTTCGGTCTCCGGCCGGACCTTCTTCTTCGCCAGTGATCCGGCTATCATCATCTGCAGAACTAAGGGTATGTACCGGGCTAGGAGGATTACCGTACCTCCGGCCAGGTTGTAAAAGACCGTATCGTCCATGAGTCCTTCGAAGCCGGAGCCGTTATTGGCCGCCGCGGAGAAGAACTCGTACATTACCTGGCTGAACCCGTGGAATTCGGGGTTTGTTATCGCTTCCTTGCCCATGTTCGTTACTACGGCAATTCCAGTCGGAAACAGGACCAGGGTCGGAAGCAAGAGAATTATCATCGCGGCGAACTTTATCTCGTCCGATTCCAGCCTCTTTCCGAGGTAGGCGGGAGCCCGGCCGATCATCAATGCCCCCATGAAGGCAGCGAGGAAGACGTAGGTAAGGAGGTTCATAACCCCGGTACCCATACCGGCGAAAAGCGAATTTAGACTCATGCCAAGAAACAGAGCCATGCCACCGAGGGCGGTGAAGCTGTCATGCATAGCGTTTACCCCGCCGTTGGTGGTCGAGGTAGTTGATACACCCCACAGGGCGCTCAGAGTGGCGCCGAATCGGACCTCCTTGCCTTCCATGTTGCCTAAAGACTGATCTATTCCCAGGCCATCCAGCCCGGGATTACCTCCAACTTCGCCTCCGACCGCCATTGCCAGAAATACCAGGACGAGAACGGAGACCGCTCCGACCAGGACCAGTCCGTGTTTTCGTTTCTTCACCCAGATACCAAAAGCGTAGAAGTTGGTTATCGTCCCGAGAAACAGGAATAGGTTGAGCACCACGTTGGACAGGGGCGTCGGGTTCTCGAACGGGTGGGCGGCGTTGGCGGCGAAGAATCCGCCTCCGTTTGTTCCAAACATCTTTATCGCTTCGTGAGTGGCAACCGGCCCCCGGGCTATCGTCTGAGTTGCTCCTTCGAGAGTAGTGACGGAAGCTGGCCCTAACATGGTCTGGGGAACGCCCTGACTTATCAAAAACAGAGCAAGCACGAAACTGATCGGCAGCAGGAACCTTGTCAGCGATTTTACGAAGGCGACGTAGAAATTACCCAGCCGGGGGTCCTCTTCGTTGGTTAGTCCCCTGGCAAAACCAAGCAGTAGACCCATTCCCGTAGCTGCCGAAGCGAACATCGCCAGAAGCACCGCGCCGAGCTGTGAGAAGTATGAAAGAGCGGTCTCGCCGGCGTAATGTTGTTGGTTGGTATTGGATGCAAAAGTCGCAGCGTTGTGGAATGCCAGGTCCCAGTCGAGATTTCCTATATCAGCGGGATTTAAAGGTAAACCGCCCTGGAATAAAAAGACAAGGTAAATAAAGACAAATAAAATCAGGTTGAGCCAGAGGGCGCTCAACAGGTACGTCTTCCAGTTCATCGAAACTGACGGGTCTATTCCCCCGACCCGATATATTAACCTTTCGATCGGCTCAAGTATCGGCTTCTCCACGTACCGTTCCAGGTAGTCGAAAAACCTGGGAAATCCGTCCTCTACCCTCATTTCCTTTCGGAACGACCATCCGAGATACTCCCCCAGAACGTAAACCAGACCCGCCAGTATCAGAAGAAACAGGGCAAGTGGGAGAATTATTCCGAAAAACATGCTAAAACCTCTCCGGAAAGAGCAAGACGTAACCGAGGTAGAAGAAGATAAACCCGGCAACGACTATCAAGAGTATTTGGCCGCCCATATCATACCCTCCTTATAAGCTGCGCGTCACGTACAAGAAGTATAACGAACAAATTATGTCACGCAAAACTTTTTTCTTTCTTAATTGTTCCTGAGTTCATCCTGAGTCAGCGATGTGCTTAATTTCGATCAATCACCACTGCTTGCGAACAGTGCAGTCTTTCCGTCTATGCTCCCGAGCGCTGCGCTAGTATAGAGTAAGACCCTTAGCGATTCAAGTTTTCCCACCTCGGGGGTTTCGTCGCTTTAATGTAGTTCTTCTTCCCGTTTCAGCCTTTGGTTGAACATCGGAGGCGGTACTAAAGGCAATTTGTTTTGTTCGGGGTATCGGAAACCTTCATGTCTTAACGGTCTCCGAGGCGAAAGACTTTCTAAAATAAAAAAAAGGTGTATGAGCTTGTTTGTCCGGGTGCTGAGGGATACGGCCACCAATTATAAGGTTGCCGCGCCCAGTCAATGCTATAGCTGCGGGATCCCCGGACCCCGAGGTTAAAATTTAGACCAACCGCCCGGGCCGAGGCACCCGGGCTGCTTCAGTTATGTAAAAAATCTATAGCAGGGAGGGCTCCCACGCCCTTGTATGATGTAACCACCAAGGTTAGCATAAAAACCGGTTGCAGGAAAGGACTACCAGCCCTTGAGGCATAGACCTCTACCGAAGGGCGGGTCCCTGAGCCCGCTCGAAACGTGTATACGTGTATAGGGACCAACTGTCCGGGCAGAGACACCCGGGCTGCTACCAAAAGTTTACCACTTTCGGTTGAATGCCACGAAAAATATTGGCTGGAACTTCCACGCTAAAAACAACTGGTGATATAATTGAGCTAAAGCTATAATTGTTCCAGTCGTTTAATGTAATTCTTATAAACGTTTAAACATTTGAGAAAAATTGAATAAGGAGGAGTTAACCGATGGAGCAAGCAACGCGGAAGAAACCTACAAGGCTGGAGATTGAATACCCCGATAGGCGGCTGGACCGGCTTACCACGTTCTTCAGGCCGATAGTCGCCATACCCATTTTGATAATTCTCGGCACTCTGTCCGGTGCCCCGGTCTTCTGGGATCACGCTCCCTGGGGCTGGGGATGGATAGGCCAGTGGGAGTGGCAGAGTGCAGCCGCTTTCGTGGTCGTACCCACGGGGCTTATGATAATTTTCCGGAGGAAGTACCCCCGATGGTGGTTCGACTGGAATCTTCACATGGCGAAGTTCGTGGCGCGGGTCTTTTCGTATATGGCGCTATTAACGGACACTTATCCCTCTACGGACGATGAACAGGGAGTGCACCTCGATTTGCACTATCCGGAAGTTTCGGAGGAATTGACCTCGTGGATGCCTCTGATCAAGTGGTTTTTGGCCATACCGCATTATATAGTTCTTTTCTTTCTCAATATAGCAAGCACCATGGTGGTGGTACTCGCCTGGTTTGCCATACTATTTACGGGAAGATTTCCGAGGGGACTGTTTGACTTCGTTGTGAACGTGTTTCACTGGAACCTCCGGGTGCTGGCTTACACCTTTCTGCTGATAACGGACGAGTACCCGGCGTTCGATTTTACCGGCTGGGAATAGGCATAAAGTCATTCTTAGAGGAGGCCAAGCATGAGTGGAGGTAAGATATTTCTGATCGTCGTTTCGGTATTCATTTTGTTAATAGGATTAGGATTGATCGTCGGTGGCGGGGCTCTTTTGTGGTCAAATACTTTCCTGAGGGACGCCGAAGGGTATTACACGACGAGAACGATAGATATCGAACGTAATTCATACGGCGTGACCACCTATCCGGCTCATATAGAATTTGGGCCCGCCTGGTTCTTTGACTGGTCTAATCTCGTGGAAGTGAAGCTGGCCGCAAGAAATAACAGGGTAAAAAAGACGTTTATCGGCATAGCGGAGGAGGAAGACCTACTGGGTTATTTCAACGGGGTGGAATACGACGAAATCAAGGAGTTACATATGAACAATCCGTTCGGTTATCCAAGGATATCCTACCGTGAATTTCCGGGCGCGGCACCGTCCGAACCACCTACCGAAAAGGATTTCTGGGCCGTGTCGACTGTAGGTAGCGGCACGCAGGTACTGCGCTGGGGGCTCGAGGAGGGGCGGTACTCTCTTGCCCTGATGAATCACGACGCCTCCAGGGGACTGGATATTGACGGAAAAATCGGAGTAAAAGTACCAATGATAAAAGGTATCGGTATAGGGCTGGTCGTAGGTGGGCTTGTTTTTATACTGTTTGCCTTTTTAATGGTGTACCTGGTTGCAACTAGATCCAGGGAGTAAGGGAAGATATTTAGTCGTCTTCTGACTTGCGCTCGATAACTCTGTCGGCGAGATCGATAATCCTTTCCGATGCTCTGCCCAGCAGGGAGAAGGGATACCCGGCCCAGGATATATTATCGTGGAAACTTCTCCAGAACCTGGGAAAATAGATAATGCTGAGGATTATTCCAAGCAGGAATACTCCGAGCAAATAGCTAAGGCTGGAAGCGTAGTCGCCCCAGGTCAGCAGCAGACCGATTTCGTCCATGAGCAGACCAAGGCCGGCTCCGTAGATCAGGGCAAGCTTTTCCTTGCTAATATTTGTACTTCCGGCTATCGCCAGCCATCCGGCTATCCCGATCAGAAGGATACCGAAGTAGAAATGATGGATGTGATAGCCGAACAGGATAATATTTCTTCCAATGTGAAAATGGGCTAGAGTTGAACCGCCTTTGACTATCTGGGCGATATCGCTATTGGCCGAACCCGCCAATATCACCATTAACCGGATAAAAACGAAAGCAGTCAGGTAAGAAATTGCGATGAGGAACGGCGTTTTTTTGTTTTCTGACGGAACGATTGCGCATCACCCGGACCATTTTACCACCTGAGGGGAGAAGTTCAAAGATCACTGGCTTCCTGGGGTCCCAGTCCAGCCAATATAGCCGATCGACCTCCGGGCTCCCACGCCGGGGAAATCGCCTGCGGTTTTATCGAACAATTACCAGAGAACGGCGTTGGATATTTTCAACTTAGAGAATAAGGGCAGGCCACGCTGCCCTTATTCAGACGAAGTGTGTGTGGGAACTGTGGTGCAGAAAATCATGGCCCACTCAGTCAAGGTTTTATCACCATTGAGGGAAGCAAAATCAGTGGAAATTGTTATAACCTAAATCATGCGATTCTCTCTCCTAAGACCAACTTATAATTCAGTCTACAGGAAAAATAGTCCCTATTTGAGAAACTTAGTTATCTTCACCTATTAGGTGATATCTAAAGCGTTAAATCAAGTCCCTCTTCCAGGGC
>JAIPHJ010000003.1 GCA_021735245.1 Candidatus Bipolaricaulota bacterium | reverse complement strand
CCTCCAGAAGGGTGAGGACATGGAAGGGTACCTGTGCGGACCTCCACCGATGATGGACGCTACGATAGACCTGCTGACCGACTACGGAGTTGACGAAGAAGACATCCTTTTCGACGACTTTTCCTGAGGTAAACGGAGCCCGAACAACAAGAGGGACACCCGGAAGAGATATAGCTCTGCCTGCTATTATTTAGCCGATTTTATACCAATTTCCAATAAGAATTATGTCCCTCTTCAGTAAACCTTTCATCCCTTGAAATTAGGGTTTCAAGACAGAAACCCCGGGATCAAACAGGAGTCTATTCTTGATGGTCGATCAACTTCCCTGTCAGCCGGTATTTAACCTCTAGTGGAGGTCAGTAGGTTACAATTTCCCTGATTCTCTGGCAAAAGTTGACCGCTATGATCCAGACACTTCCACGTTGTCCTCTAAGAAGGCTTACGGGTGGGCTTAATAGCCTGTAGTATTTTACTTCCGCTAGCGCGGCAAGGGAAAATTTTAATTACACTTGTCCGACCTCTATCTCTTCGATTAACTCAAGTAACAACTCGACGATCTCCTGGTCGAACTGGGTTCCCGCATTCTTTTTCAATTCCCTTATAGCCATATTTGGATAGATTTTTTCGTTTATTCTATAATCCCAGTGCTCAATAATTGACAAATATTTTAAGGCTACATAATACAGTTTCTTTCCGCTCCAAATACCTCCGAGTCCTTCCAGGATCTCCGTGCAAGAATGCCTCCAGCGGGGCATTACGCCCAATTCATGGCACCTCAATCCTAATTACTATTTAGTTACAAACTTTCACATTTATTCCCGCCCCCATGACGGGATATTCTGTGCAAATCAGTAAAGAGACCGCCCTGTTCACCAAGTTTAAGTCTGAACATCTAGGTATTAAATTTAAGAATCATTTTCCGGAAAATTTTCCTCCTTCTTTTGTCATTAAAAAGTCGAGTGATGTGGGACAAACGGATCCTTTTTCATTACCCTGGAAATGATTATCTTTACCCTCAACTAATCCCTGAAACTGAAGTTGATCGAGGCTGAGTTCGCAACTATGCCCACCAACTGCGACACCGTACCCTTTGTTTTCTATAAAATCATTTCCTTCAATAACGGCTTCTGCCTTGCTCTTTAGGGCCGGTTTTAGCAGGATGCCGCCCCGTTGACCGTTCTTCTTAATAGTAGAATTCCTAATCTCCAGAGAAGGGAACCTTAACCTTGTGAGGTCATCAAGCTCTATACCCACCAGTTGGTTTTTTGTAATCGTGGTTTTCTCAATGTCGACATGAGACGATTGGCGGAGCCTCAAACCCCAATGATTTCTTGAAATGTCTGAGGAAACGATCTTAACTCGAGAGGAGCCGATGAGCCATAAACCGCAGCTATTACCTGAGATAATGGAATTTTCAATCCAGGCTTTCGCGGTTCCTCCTCCATATATACCCATGCCGCCACCAGCAGCAGCTAATTTAATTCCTTTTAGGGTGAGGTTGGAGCCTTCCACCAGCGACATAATATGCCCCCTACTGGGCCGTACTGTGACCTCACCAGCCTCTCTTGCTTTTATGGTTAACTCTTTAGTTATGGTAATTCCTCCTTCATAATCTCCTTTCACCATGACTATTTTCGCCTTGGGCAGGGCTGCATCTACCGCATGTTGCAGCGTAGGGTAATTTTCTCCTGTAAAGACGATTTTCTTCTTTGTTGCTTCTCTAAGAGGTTTACGAAGGGTGCCGGGGACGTTGCCAACTAGATCAGCTCCATTTCCTTCCATTACGTTGTTAGAGCCTTCCACGTCCCCCAGGGTTGCATAAGAAACAATACCGGGACCACCATTATCCCTGATCCTGTTATCCGATATGCTCACCTGGACGTCCTTTACTCCCATTTCCTGGGCCACCTCCAGAATAAGTATCCCCGCGTTGTTTCCGGATATTTGTGAATTCCTGATGGTCCCCTTGCAGGAGAACAAACTCATTCCTTGGGAGCTATTATTGGATACCGTAGTTTCACGTACTGTAACTTCGGGAGTGGGATAAGGGGGTGATATTAAGGCAGCACCAGAGCTTTCCCTGAACCATGCCGGAGCTAACGGGTTGACAAAAAGGCCATTCTTATTCTTAACCAAGGAGCACTCAACAATAGTAACTTTGGCTTCTCCGCTAATGCGTATTCCACTCAAGTCATGGTATTTCCCTTTCTTAGTTGTTTCTACTTTCTTGGACATGGAAAAAGTAAGTCCTTCTACCCGGACCGTGATATCAGCGGGGCCAATGAATAAGACCGAGCGATCCTTCTCGGCCCCGGTTACCTTCACTTTGTTCGAGTCCATTCCTTTCAACGTAAGATCCTTGTTTATTCTCAGGCTCTCTTCGTACAGTCCTTCTTTTACTAAAACCGTGCTTCCCGGTTGGGCCGCATCTATTGCCTCCTGGATGGAAAGATAATTGCATGTAGAACAAACAGTAAGTGTTTTTGCCTCTACAAAGATTGGGAGGAAAGAAAAAGCAACCAGAAGTAAGGCTGCCGATAGTAAAATAAGATGACTCATTCTCCTCATATTATCTCCTCCAATTCTCAATCTAACAGCAATCTGAAATTGGTGCAAGGCGGTTGGCTCGAACCAGCTATCATGAAAAGTTGCACCAGTAGAAGTAGTAATTTATTACGATCTTCGTAACACCTTACGCACAGATCTCCGATGAAAACTAAAAGCTCCCTTTAACCATCCGATTTCACCTGCCAAATTTGGATAGATTTTCCGTTTATTTTATAATCCGGTTGGATGTAGCCCCTGAATATACTTGGTTATCGATGTAATTATCCGGAGAATCTCATGCTCACGGAAAAAGGAGGTGGTAAGAAATATTTAAACCCGAGGCCCGTCACTATATGAGGCAAAAACCTCTTACCCTATTTGTTTGCAACAAAGGAGGTAAATATGAAATTTAATATCTTTAAAGCAGTGATAATCGTAATGGTTGGGTTGCTGGCATTTTCCTTGGTTGGATTTGCCGATTACGCCTATCGAAAGGAGGCATTACACCCCGATGTACAGCAAGCTCTCCACGAGGTAAAGGAAGTAGTTATCACAGGGGCTGGCGAGACCTCCAAAGTCTGGGATATCCAGGAAAACCCTGAATCCGTCGATATAGTATACGTTGACGCAGATGTAGCAAAAGCTGATTTCTCGTCCTCCCAATGGAATATCCTTCGGGACTGGATGAAAGACGGCCATACAGTCTGGGTTGATACTGAACGGAATTCTGCATTCCTTAAGGCGTTCGGGTTTTCTCCCGGTCCAGAAATGGACGGAGGATTAGCGACCAGCACGGGGGCCCACAACGTCTTAACCGACGTCGGTAAAGTTAGCACTGGCCCGGGAGTCGAATTGCGGAGATATGACGTTCCGCTTCTCCAGAGGAACGGTGAAATCGTCGCTGCCCTCAACTACCTGAACAGAGGGCTGGTTATCGCTACCGGGACTATCCGGAATGATAAACACGATGGAAACCGTCTGCTAGCAAATCTCTACGAGTTCGGCGCGGGTTATCCCGTCCCTCCCTCAATACAGGACGGAGAAGGAGTATCGCCGTCAGGATCGTATACAGTGAAAGCTACCCTTAAAAGCGGGGAAACCCTTACCGGAACGATAGTTACGGATGTCTTTCAGTTCCGAACACCCTACGGTAATTTTAACTTTTACAAAGACGAGATTTCCTTTATCTCAGTTACACCTGGAATGGATCTAATTGAGCTTAGGAGGGGTGATCGGTTACTGGGAACTCTATCGGGACAGGTAGTGAGGCTAAGACAGCCTTCCGGGGAAGTCAGGACTGTGAGGATTCGGAATTTGTCCGAGATGGTCTGGAGGTGAAACTAGCATAAGGAGATTTAGAGATTTCCAAAAGAAAGACCAGTACGGGCGGGTACTGGCCTACGTCTACGTGAAACAGGGCGAAGAATTGATAAACGTCAACGCTAAGTTACTGAAAGAAGGCTATGCTCGAGTCTATACCTTACCTCCAAATGTTAAATATGCTGATTATTTCCTAGAACTGGAAAGAGAAGCTAGGGAGAACTGCAAAGGCTTATGGCAAGCCTACTGCGAAGGTCCTCCGGTTTTTTCCACGGCGGAAATCGAGGAGAAGATGGACCAATTCCTGGGTGAAGTGGTTACTGTAAGATACAAAGTAATCGGAACCTACGACTCCGGGGATATCATCTTCCTGAACTCCAGTCGCAACTATGACACCGACTTTACTACAGTTATATTCAAAGATGATGAAAAGTATTTTCAGAGGAAAGGGGTTGATCCTGTTGAAGATTACGATGGGAAGACGGTCGAGGTTACCGGAGAGCTGCAGGAATATGAGGGGCCGGAGATTATCCTGTATCATCCTTATCGGGTTGAGGTTATGGGTTATGAAAATCAATAGGTCAATTTGCCCCCCAACCTCGTTCAAACGGGAGAAGTTTCTACCAAAAGATACAGAATCCTTAACACAAATTGGTGTTTAAACTAGTCCAATATTCTTAAGCAAGGGCCGAACATTTTTTCTAAGGTTTAGAAATTCCGGATTTCCGGGTCGAAAATATGAGCGCCTGCTTGCGTGAATTCATGTCTAAATTTGGGGGCAAGCAACAGATAAAAGATATTTGTCATACCCTTGTGAGAGGTGTATAAGGCGAGCTGGTGGGTGGTGCTGGACTTGAACCAGCGGCCTCTTGCACGTCAAGCACACGCACCCCACGGTGGTCGGAGCAAGCGCACTCTGATAGGTTATTATAGAGATTTCAGAGGTCGGGAAAATCGAAAAACTGCGCTTGCTTCCTCAAACCTCCGTTCTCTATAATCATTGGAAATGAAGTGTCTTTGGTCAAGTATCATTTCGACCTCTCCAGGTTGTCTATGGGCGAGGCGTCTCTGAAGGAGTCCTTCACTGTCTCGTTATTCATGTGGACGTACCTCATAGCTGTGTCCAGCTTCTCCCAACCGAAGTATCGCTTTAGTGCGAAGGCCTCCATACCGTTTTTGACCGCCAGCGTGGCCGCAGTGTGCCTCAAAACGTGGGGCGAAACTTTCGTGTCATTTAGGCCAGCCCTATCTTGAATCCTCGTAACTATCCTTTGTATGTATCTGTGTTTCAGCCTGTCACCGTTCTGGCTTATAAATATAGTTTCTTCCATTGGCTCTCCTTTCTCATTCCTCATATTCATCCACTTCCTCAGGGTTTTATAAGTCTCGAAACCGAAGAATACCATCCTATCTTTTGAACCCTTTCCATGAACCTTCAGTGTCCTCTCCTTAAGATTTAAGTGGGTTAATTTTGCACTGGCAAGCTCGTTTAACCTTAGACCCATATCAAGAAAACAGAGAATTATTGTGTGATTCCTGAACCCGGCCCAAGTATTTTTCCTCTGCTCTGAAGCTTTTATCAACTGCTCTGCCTGCTCCAGCGTGAGAACCCGGGGGAATTTATTCGGTGTCCGTGGCTCTCTAATATTCTCTGTAGGGGCCGCTTCGAGTAGGTCCTCCTCAACGAGCCAGTTGAAAAACGTTTGCAAAACTCTATGGTTGATGGCTACGGTGCTCTTTGAGTAATTCTGGTTCATCAGCCCTCTTATGAAGCCCCTTACAGTGTTCGGCTCAATCTTTTTCACAGGGAGATCTGTTCCTAAAAAGTTTAGGAAATTTTCGAAGACATAATTGTATTGGTTTATCGTAGCTTTGGCCTTCCCTTCAACCTCTGAGGCGTACTTGAATTGGCTTATTGCCTCAGTAAGGGAAAGCTGCTGGGCTCCAGTTTGTCCGGCATAACTATCGCCCGAAGCTTGGTCAATTCCCTCTCGTTCTTTCTCGTTTCCTTCTCGGTAGTATGGAGAGTTTTCGGGACTCATACTTTACACCCTTTACTCAGAGTCGTTTTCTTCGCCTTCATTACCATCTACAAAAGCCAATCCTGCCGGCGATTTAACACCGGCTTCTTTACAGTCCTTTGAGTCAAACCCGTGTTCTCTTATAAACTTGGCTGTATGCGGACCGGGTGCCTCTTTAGCGTGTGCTATTTTGTTATCAGTTTCCTTTTTTGAGTATTCGGGGTAAGGTTTCGATAATTCGTGGATTTTCTTCCTACCACCTTTGAATGGCAAAAGCACAGTGATCAAAGCCCACCATAAGGGTTCTTTTAAGTCCTCAGCATTTTCCTTGCAGTACCTGATAAAATCGGAATCAAGCACTTTTTCTATTCCATCGTACTTACCTTCTTCAATGCCGTTTCCCTCCGTAATTTCGTGGTCTTCTTCCAATGCCTTTTTCCAATCCAGCTCTTCAGCTAACTCCTTGATTGAATAACGAATGTGCTCCATTTTAAGTGATTTTACCTTCAGCGGCTTACTGGGGTCTTTGAGATTTACTGTATTCGGTGGGCGAAGCAATCTTGGAAGATCATATGCGGGATCTGACTCCAACTCATAGACCTGTAGTGCCTTTAATAAACCTGTCGGCCTGGAATGTCCTTGGTCAAGGTTATATGGTTTATTTAGAAGCCACCAACAATGCAATCCGTGACCACTAAAGTTGACGTAGGACGGGGGGAATTGGAAGTCTTCGATTCGCTGTCGTGCCTCCGATATCCCTCCGTCGTAATCTTTTCCGTCTAAATCAGCCCAAAGTGCGGGTAGTTCCTTTAAGTACTGAGTGGTGCCTTTGCCTTTCTTTTTTCTTGTGCAAGTACCAAAGTAAACGTTGTAGCTATGTTTTAGTTCAAGTACCTTGTCGGCCCACTCCTCTTGATTTATAGTCGGTATCCACTTTCTTTTATCCAAATCAGGTTTACCATTAACATCAATCGGCCTTATTTCGACGTATCCACCGTTTGTTGGAAGGAACAACATAGCATAGAATCGCATAAGCTCCATCTGTGGTCTTGTATATACCATAACTTCACCTCCTGAAGTTATTCTAAAATTGATTGTTTCTCTTTGCTTACCGGTGTTATGAAAATCCTTTCCAAAACAGATTTGGGCTCCTCCAAAGAAAAGTTCGACTCTTCAGTGAACAAGAACATACTTGACCCTCGCTCTTTGGGGTCAGCTTGTTTTGAGACCTCTACCAGGTTTTCTACCCTTCTTTTATTGGTTGTAACCGTAACTACTCGGAAATCCTTCATTCCCAACCTTTGTTTCAGCCCTTCTTTCGCCTCCCGGCGAGATAGCCACCAATAAGCTTTTAACTTCTTTAAGAACCTATCCTGTGACATGGTGTTTCTATCTGCCTCAAAGAAGAAATAAGTGTCTTTATTTCCTTTCCGTTTGGAAGGAAACCGGAGGTGGAAAAAGCCGTCCGGAACCACGGGAAACTTCTCCTTGTTCCCTCGTGTACCTATTAGTACGTGATCCTGGATAATCTTTCCGCTTTCCCACCTTACTACTTCATAAACGGGATTTAGCCCTTTCTCTTTTAGCCTATTTAGTTTTTCTCTTTCAGTTTCATAAAACTCCTTAAACTTGGCTCGCTTATCTACCTCCGGCAGATCACCATTTGCAAACTTGTGTTTTCTTAACCGCCTATCGTACTCCTCTTCTGCAACTTCCTTTGGCTTCTTGGAGGCTAGCTCCAAGCAAATCCTAAAGCGGGAAACCATCAACCCGTGAGCCAAATAAGCAGACCGAATTTCCTTTGTCTGATAGTCAAGCCTGGACCGGTTCCAGTCACGCTCCCTGACCAGGAGATTAACCCCCTCTTGACCAAGAGAGTAAATTATCTCCCGTTGATTTGAGAAAAGTCGTAATCCCAGTTGAGAGCGGGGTCGGCCCACTATACCGTGGTGATACATCTTTTTAAGCCTTCTCTGAAGGCTCCTCTTCGAGGAGTTAGGATAAATTGCGGATATCATTTTTGTTGTCAGAAACCGGTAAGTGGCTATAGATTCGACGATATCGATATCTCTGTCCGTAAGCGACAGCCCCGGCCTGTTTTCCTCTTCTGCTCTTTTAAAGTATGAGTACTTGTTTTTAGACATGGTATTAACCGTTATATTTTTCCGTTTAATATTGCCTGTTCGACCTTTTTATCCACCTCGTCCAGGTGGTTCTCCATTTCCTTTTCAATAACTTGTTTGTCCTTCGTGTATGGCTTCATCACATTTAAGGTGAACTTTTCTAATATCTTTTGATCTACGTTGTATTCCGGAGTATCTATCGTCCTTAAAAGACTAGGTTCCCTGCTGTTACCTCTAACTTTGAAGTAAAGCTCTCGGGGTGCTAGATTGACCAACCTGTTTGCCATTCTCTCGTGTTCTTCCGTAATTGACCTATAGATAGGGTTTGACTCCGGTTGGCCTAATAAATCCTCTCTCAGTTGGAATTTGACTTCTTCACCGGACGCGCAAGAGAGAACTTTTCCCAAAACGTCCGCATCTTCCCGGCTCACCCGAAATGAGAATATCAACTTGCAGTTGGCCAGTATGCTGGACCTCAGATCCCGACTAAATCCGGCAAGGTCCTGAGAGGCAACGTGGATCGAGAGACCACTCGATCTCGACTCAGAAAGAATTGTTCTCGTATTTTCAGTACAGATCGATTGGGCTTCGTCGATAAAAAGGTGAAAGAGCCTCCGCTTTTCCTCAGGCAGGCTACAGCGTGATATGGCGGCCCGATTCAACCTGGCAACCAGTAAAGCTCCCAGTAGATAAGAGTTCTGCCCCAACTTACCCTTTGGCAAGTTGACCAAAAGTATCTTTCCATTATCAATTATATCCCTAAGGTCGATGCTTGATTTCCTATGCCCGACTATGTTTCGTACATTTGGTGAAAGAAATTCCGAGACCTTGTTCAAAGTACTTTCGACCCATGTCCTCTTTTCCCTTTCCGGCAAATTTTCAAAGCGGTGCTCCCAAAACTCCTTTGTCTGCCTGTTCTGTAGACTGCTCACCATATACCTTCGGTAGTCCTCGTCAGTTAGCAGTCGAGGGATCATGGTTATTGCTTCGTCGTGTTCCTGGAGCAGAAGAATCGAGTTTTTCAATATGTCGGCCAGGCGGGGGCCGTAAAAGGTTTCACCCCAGATATCTTTGAATACCTGTAAGATAGATAGAGCGGTCTGGTAGTGCTCCTCCGGATCGGAAGATTTTACCTCGATTGGATTAAAGCCGGGAAGTCTAGAAGCGGTAGGGTCGAAAAGCACGAGTTTATTGGCGAGCTTTTTTCCGTTACGTATTTTATCATAAATTGCCTTCAGGAGATAGGTATAAAGATCTCCCTTGGCGTCTATTACACCTACACCCTCGTCGCGCTCGATTGCCGTCATTATTCTGTGCATGAGCAAATGACTTTTGCCGACTCCCGAGGCGCCGGTAGTAACAGAATGCACCTCGCGCGCTTCAGCCGGTATCGTCTTCGTCCTAAAACCCTGCCTAGCCACCGGCACCCTTTCGTTATTACCGAAAATCACTTCGGCGGTCTTTTTTAACTTTTTTTTCACAGTTAATTACCTCCTGATTAGGGAAACCAGATTTTTGCTATTTTCAGAAATTTTTCGCCAACGCTTTTCAGCCTGTAGACCAAACCTCGCATCAGGTTCATAACTCCCTTTCGGTAAACCATCAAAATTACTACTGCCAGTAAATAAAAGAAGACTGAGAAAAAGATGAATAAAAACGGAGACGGTTCCTGCTGGCTCGAACTAAACAACCCGGCCCAGAAACCCCAGAAAAATACGGTCCCTAGGATTGAAAACCCGAAGCTAGTTAACCTATATCTTCGGGGCAGCTGAAACGGATCCGGGAGGCCGAGAAGCCTCCCGGATAGTTTATCCAAGAAGTATTTGGACAAATCCAAGATGGCAAACCGGGCCAACTTTAATATTCCGGATATTATTAGGCCCGTTACGTAACTTGGATTCATAAGCTTCCTTAGCTTACCTCTAGGGTCCATCTCTACCCTCCGCTCTCACTAGACCTGATGCCACTTCTTTATAAAGGTCCGGCAGATCACCGCTGAACTTGGCTTCATGGTAGTCCTTGTAGGTAGAAGCAAGCTCTTTTAGTAGCTTCCTATCCGCTTTGGATCCTATAGCTATCGCAATGAGTTTTATGCCCTTGTCCTTAATTTTTCTTCCTAAACTTTTAATGTCTTTTTTAGTCCCCTTTCCGGTTGCATGGCCGTCAGTGGAAAGAACGATTGCCTTCTTACTGCCGGTCGGAGGTGGTTTGGTGGGTTGACCCTCACCGGCTTTGAATAGTGAACTTATCTTCCAATCGGTCTTTTTATTCGTGACTACCTCAAAACCCATCTTTAAGGCGCTATAAAGCGGGGTTCCACCACCGGCTGATGAATTTACTAAGGCCTTATTTAACTCGGTAAAATTTCCGGTCGGTTTGTTAGCAAGCTTCACCCGACCGCCGAAGTTGACAAGACCGACTTCGGAACCGGGAGGTAGTTGATACAAGAAGTCCTTCTGCGCCCTAATGGAGTTTCCGATTTTCTTTCCGCTCATCGATCCCGAGGTGTCCGATACCAGCATTACTGATAGTTTAGTCATCGTTCTCATCTCCTTTATCGATAATCGATGGGTTTTGAAATTCTTCCTTTATTTTGTCTCCAAAGGGAGTTTCTCCTACGATCTCGATCAGCCCATTTTTGTTAACTGCAAGGCCGATTTCGATATCCACATTCTCCCTTTTCTTTTGTTCGCTTATTTCTAGTTCGTAACCTTCCGCCAAAACTCGGCAGTCCGCTAAGTCTTGAGAGTCGCCTTCAATAATAGTGATTTCGACTTTATCCGCGTCGTCGTGGAAGGGATGGAACTTCTCCGTGCCGACTGCTCGAAGCGGCTCGCCTTTTGGCACTAAAATTGCCGGATAGTCTTTACCGGTGTCAAAATCAACAGCCTTAATACCGACCCCGTGGCTTGTAACGTCCCTTACTTCGCTCGCGAGCAGAGGCACCCTAACGCCGTTCTTATTCCTTATTACCTGATTACCTTTGGCTCCCGCGATAAGGATTGCTCCCGTAACAACGGCCAAGTCTGGATCGACTCCCTTTTCCGGTTCCAGACCGACGAACTTGCTGATTTTGTTTTTTATATAGGGTATCCGTGTTGTTCCGCCAACTAGTACCAATCTGTCAATATCCGATTTACTCTTCGTAGTTTCTTCCAGGAGCTTGTTTGTAATGTCGATTGTTTCGTCAACTAAGGGTTCTATTAACTTATCGAAATCATTTCGAGTTAGTTCTACGGAAAGCTGTTTTTGCTTCCCCTGAATGAAGTCCACTTCTGAGTCGTTCTCGGAGAGTCCTTTCTTTATGTCCTCCGCCCGCTTTAGCCATTCTGCTCTCACTTCGGGCTCGTCGGTGGGGTCTTTTCCGTGTTCTTTTACGAAACGCTTTATGAAGACCTCATCCAGGATCAACCTGTCCAAATCTCTGCCTCCGAGATCGGTCCGACCTTCGTTTCTTAAGATATTGAATTCCGGAGATCCGTTTTCCTCTTTTACGTTCAATAGAGAGACGTCAAATGTCCCCCCACCCCAGTCGTATACCAGCACGGTTTCTTGGTTACTTAACGGATTGTTTATAGCATATCCCACTGCAGCGCTTGCCGGTTCCCTTAATATCCTCTCCACTTTAAGTCCGGCCTCTTCAGCCCCCCTTTTGAAAACTTGATGGCCCACATCGCCGAAAAAAGCGGGAATTGTTATTACGACTCTTTCGGCTTTTTGGCCTGTACTTTCTTCTATCTGGTTCTTTACGTGTGAATAAAAAAGCTTAGCCACTTTTACTGGTTTTAGTTTTCGCCCATCGACTGAGAAATTTGTTTCTGCCTTATCCATCTCAGGTTTGAAGTTCTTAAGAACGTGATCTGGGTGGACCGGGGCCGCCCTGGCCGCCGAGTCTCCGAACTTAGTCCCTTGGCCGTTCCTAAACCAAATTGCTGATCGTAATTTACGACTGCCTGAGGGCGTCTTCAGTATATTTGGCCTTCCGTCCTCCCCTAAAAACCCGTACTCAGTAAAAGTCGTCCCAAAATCTACGGAAAATACTTTTTCTTTATTCATTTTTACCTCCTTTAAATTCAGCGATCTTAACCTTTTGAGGTCGGATCAATTTTTCTTTCCATGTATAGCCGGGCTTTAAAATTTCAACTACTTTTTTGTCTTGTCTGGCCTCCAACGTAGTTTCCTTTGTTGTTACTTCTTGAATTTCAGGGTCGAACTTCCCGTCATCGGAAGAGTTGACCTCTTCAACGCCAAACTTCTTTAACGTTTTCAGTAGGGCAGTATCCAAGGCTTGTAGAAAAATGTGGCGCTGGTTGTTCTGCTCCATATCAGTTAACTGACCCACTACATCGTCTCGGACTTTAATTATCTCCTGCACGCCTGGCAGGACCCGCTCTTCGAATACGAATTGGTCCTGAAGTTCCTTCGTAGTTCGGAGTATCTCTTCTTCTCTTTTTGCCTGCTTACCTTGCCTCGAATCCAGTTTAGCTAACGTCTTCCGTATCGTTGTCAAGATCGATTCCTGCTCTCTGAGTTTATTTAGAGTTTCTTTTTTTAGGTCTCTTATATTGTTTGTTAATTCGTCGGATAGACGCTTTACCAGTTCTGAGTGTTGAGAGCTGGTCGTTGATAGTTCTGAGCTTAAGTTTTGAAGCTGACTTTCCAACTGATTTAGGTTGGATAGAATTTCGGTCTTACCTGTGTCTATTTGAATAGAGCCTTCCAGATGTCCCGTAGTTTGGGGATTGGTTTCTAGATTTGTCATAGTGTTACCTCCGTATACTTGTCAGTACTATGAATCACAAAAATTAGTAAACTATTGGGGTAATATTGAGAGGGTTACCTTTCTGGATGGCTTGACTGAAAAGAACTTGCAGCTATAATGAAGTTAGAGTCGGGTTGCTTAGACTGTGTTGTTCAATAAGCCACATGGTCAAAGGTAACCCCTTAATAAAGGGCAAGCTTCCCAAGAGCTTGCCCTTTTTTACTTCGCCATAGTCATTTCACCTCCCGCGTAGTCTACGCGACCCACTCTTATAAGCAAATTTGCAATTGTCGACACATTATTCATCTTCCTTGCCCTCATTAAGTAGCCTATTAAGTTCTGATTTCTTCTCTTCATTTAGGTCAAGTTGTTCCGCAAACTCCAAAATTCTTTCGATCTCTTTCTCTGGATACCCCCGGAAAATGTCCGAGTCTTCTTGCCCTTCCTCTAAACCTTGAATCATTGCTCGGTAATATGAAAAAAGTATCATATCCTCCGCAAACGGTGGTGTTTTAGAATCACCAATGATTGATTCCAAGGTCCCTTCTCTCATATGTTTTACCAAATCTCTTTCCCAGACATACTCTGATAGATCAGGATTACCTTCCAACCGAGGCAATTTTTTCGACGTGGAATCCAATTTTTCTTTAAAACCGCCCCAATCCCCTTGAAAAGGAGAAGCTTCAGAATCGAAAAAATCTTTGATATCTTCTTCGTCGGCTTTAAATTTAATAGTTGAGAATGTGAAACCATAACCTTCGTACTCCAGTATATATTCACCATCTTCTTGGTAAAAGTTATACCGGGGATCACCCGTCATATACCTGTTACCTAAACCTTCCTCACCCCAACCAGAGGGTAATATTGCTGGACTTAAACTTGAATTTTCGAGACTGGATTCTGCTAAATCGGGAAATTCATCGTATATAAGTTTCAGTCTATCCAGTAAATCATGGTACAATATGGAGACCCTATAAGATTGACTGAAATTGTCAAAAGCATTATTTAACTTTTTTGCACTTGGAATAGCAGTTCCTTTAAGGTATTTCCTATATTGTCTAGTAGAAACTAAAGCTAAATCCGCAGCTTCTGTGAGAGGTCTTATATCCTCCGAAGCCAGGAACCCTTCTTCTTTTAATTGCTTTTGTATATAAGCTACTTTTTTTATCAGATCGAAGAAAACCTTTCTTTTGTTCTTAGGTAAAATCCTTTCAAACAGCTTTTTCAGATTTTCATTTAGGCTTCTCTGATCTTCCGGACGCTTCTCCAAAGCCCTTTCTGCGAACATTACTAATACTTCTCTTTTGTCCGCATTTTCTTCGTCTCGCTCCATTTTTCTCAATTTATCGATTATTTCTTCCCACTCAACCATATTTTGTCGCCCCTTTATTTATCACCTTTCAATATCATTATAACGTCATCTAAAACCCTGTAAACCCTATATATTAAGGCGGAACAGGTGGTTCCGGTACAGATTTCATCTTTTTTCTTTACTAATTCATTCATCTAATAGCGAGTAATCTGTTCTTTTAAATATGCCGCCGCCGAATCAGTCGTCGCCCGGCTTTGCTCCGTGAAGCGCTGGCGTAGCCAGCAGCTGAACGGCAAGCAAGCCGAGGCGCCCGACAACCCTGTCGAAGGGTAGCACCGACCGAACACGTTTAATATTTTCTAGTGTGAGGTCGGTCTCACCTCAAGGAGGTGAGATAAACAAGCCGGTCTTCCGGCTTGGTTACCCGAGAACCTTCCCGAAGGTTGTGCAGGCGACCGAAGACAGCTCCAACCTGCTGGCTGAGGGAGCCTCTCGTCTCAACAGAGACGAGCCAATCAAGTTGGTATCAACCAACTTGATGGCCAACCGAGGGCTTCCGCGCGACGATAAATTATTCATAACGGGCGCGCGGAAGGTTCTCGCTTCGTGGTTTGCGGGACCCGAAAAATCGACATCATCAGATGGCGGCTGAATTTAAAATTCAGCGGATTATTTTTCGGGAAAAACCACGAAGCGAGACAGGGTTGTCGGGCGTAAGCCCGGCTTAACCGTTACTCGAAGATATCGGATTGGTGGGGGCTAACAAGTCCCCACCCCTACATCGACCCCTTCAACTCTAAAGATGAGTACCCAAATGTGGGGGTCGATGTAGGGGGTTGCACGAACCTAATAACTTTAACCGGAGCTAAATTCAACAGAATTAAGCAGGTGAGGTTAAAGTTAAAACGTTCAGCCAAGGGGCTGAACGAAAAAAAGAAATTATCGATTGTGACAAATCGGAACAATGATAATTTCTGGGTAAGTGCAACAATAAGAGTAACGGTTAAGTCGGAGCGTAGCGCCCGACTGATTTTCGGCGGCGGCATATATTATTTTCTTCCTTATTCTTTAAAGGAGCCACTTAACGTGGCTACTTTCTTCGTATTAGTATTTTGTATCTATTATCTTAATTTCCTTTTATCTCTCGAACCGACCGCTCGCCCGGGTAGTAGTAAATAAGTAAACTATCCCGCTTCTTTTTCCAGTCTACCCCAGAAAGGAAGTCCTTATCGGCAAGCTCCTTGTGAGCGGGAGACAATACTTGCTTGGCTTTTGAGGGATAGTCCTGTTTCCTTAACGGGATTAGTTTAGTTAGGGTATCGTAGGAGAACCGCAAGGAAGGCTTGTCCTGTTTTACTATCGGGAAAAACTTTACACCCAGAAGCTCGTAAAGTCTCTTGGTTATTTCTCCATCTAATCCTTTGTAAAATTGGTAGTCTAGGGGGCGCATGTAGAATTCGTTTATGTTCTCTAAGAAAAAGGAGTTAAGGAAGAGGTAATTCTTCTCCGCCCTTCCCCCGTCTTTTTTCTCTTCTCCGGTAAACGTAACCCGGGAAAACAGGCTAAATACATCGTCCAAATACTTACACCTACCCTTGAGGTAGAAGCTTCCCTTTGACTTGATCGTGGTGGCGGTCAGTTTCTCCAGAGACTGTCTGACCTGGCGGTAGTCCCTGCCGCCAGGGCTTTTCCTTCCCATCAGTTTTAATAACTTATAGAGGCTAAACTCTATCGGGTTCTTTACCGGAAAGTCCTCTCTGGTAATTATCTCCTCGACCGCCTTGTAGACATTCTTGTCGAACGGTCCGGGGTAGCCGTACTTGCTGGAGGCACTTACCTCCCAGGTTATTACCTCCCTGCCCTCGTCCCTTTGCACCTCTTTTTCGTACTTCATCCTCTCCTTACTGGCTGCGTCCTGTCGGGAGAGGGCAAAAAACGGTAACAACAGCAGGTTTGCCTCCGAGGGCATTTTCTTCCCCTTAAAGGAGGGTTTTTCTTTAAGTCGATTGGGCACGAGCTTTTTGTCGGTGGACATGTTGTGGATTATTTTGACAATGTATTAAATAAAAATAATATAAAGAATGTAAATTGGTGGTTTCGCCGGCTGGCTTGGCTTAAGAGCTGATTTTTTTCATTCAACGCCCCCTAATACTTCAGACAAAGCCCGTGATTTCTTCACACAACGCCCCCTAATACTTCATTCAAAGCCCCCGTTGTGGATTGCCGGTGGATAACTCCGGGGGATTATGACGGAGGTTTTTCCGGGTGTCTTACCCCTCCTCGGTGTCTTCCAGCCATTGTGTCAAAGGTTTAATGACCAGCTTCTTCTCCTCCCGGCTGACGACCAGCTGGTCGTCCTCGATCTCCTTCTCGGTCTTTTTGAGGAAAGCCCAAACCTCCTCTGGCAGGGCCTCTCTGTCGATTATGGTAGGCATATGGTATTTACGTCACGGAGATATTACTAACTTTCTCTCCGGTGGCCGAGGATCCTTTCTAGGAAAGTGAAGGGACGCTGGACCTCTTCCCGCAGAGTCTCTATCTGGGATTTCTTGTTGGTAAGTCGGACCTTCAGCTGGTCCCGCTCCTGTTTGAGTTCCCGGACTTGTTCTTCCTTCTTTTGTTTTGCCTCCTTTAGTTTCTCCGACATCTCTCCCAGCTGATATAAAGTTCTTTCGTACCGGGATAGGACCTCCCTTATGTCGAGGTGGGTTGGATCATCGGATCCGAAGGGACCGGGGCCCTCCTCACCGGTATCGCCTTCGGGTGGCTTGCCATCGCTTTCATTGAGCTTGGCCGCCAACCGGATGATTTCCCCGCTTTTTAGGCGTATTTCCTTCCCGTTCTCGGTTGTGACGTAAGTACGGGAAAGCTTGCCCTTTTCGATATACCTGTGAATAGTTCGAGTCGACTTACCCAGGGCTTTTGCCGCCTGCTTTACGGAGAGCTCGTAATCCTCGTTCCCGGATTTTGTCTGGTTGCTTTCTGACATAATGGAGAAAAATTAGTGGAGGTTAACGACGGGTGAGGTTAGCTCATTTTATCACGTCATAACCAATTTGCAAGTGGATAAGTTTGGGATTATTGAAACGAAATAAACCGGGTCCCTTATTCCCAGTTGATTTGCTTTTTTAAGATGCCCCTATCTTCCGTTACTAAATACTCAATAGCGCTATACAAGGCGGCAAAAAGTAATTTTGCATCCGTCTCATTATTAGAACCTCTTTCAATCTTGCTAACAATATCTTCTACATCTTCATGAATAGGTGGAGGTTTGGGATAAGAGGATACTTATCCTTCAGAACACTTCTTAGTTTCTTTCGCTCCTCATCCCGATCTTGTTCGAGATCATGCTTGAATGCCGGGTGAAGAAATACCTTATGTCCCTCTTTTCTAGTAAGCCTAGCAAACCTAGCAGCTGGTCCAGTTCCACTCTCAATATCTTTGACAGTGGCTGGTTCGAGAGGATAGAATACGTTCGTGTCTATAAGAAAATTCATTTCCGAAAGATATTGAACTCGCTCGTATTGTTTCCTTACTTATTTTGAGGCAACAATGGCTTCATTAGACCTCTAATCCCAGTAACTCGAATCCGGTTCCGGCCATACCTCTACTACTACTTTAGCAAGTTCTAAGCCTCGCTCTTTAATTGTCTCTTCGTTCCATCGATCAGGCCATTTTTTTATTAATTCTTTGTTTAGTGTAAGGACCGAATGGTCGTGTATTTTCTCCTGTTTTACATCCCAACTCGCATTTGAGACTGACGAATTTAACTTTTCCGTCAAAACTGTCAGGTTGCCAAATGTATGTTTCATTTTGTCCCTTTCCATCCGTTCAACTTCTTCGGGCTGTATTCCAGGCAAACTCCAGTTATGAGCCCATTCCCGAGGAAGAATATGTTCAATATGAAGTGTCTCGGTTATTTCGCGAGATTCGCTGAATCCTTCCTTCCTAAGCTCTCTCTCCAGAGCTCGAAAAACCATTTTTAACCTACGCTGGTTAATTCTCCCCCAGTAGGGCAACTCAACTATTGATTCCTTAAGTTTCTTATTGTCCGGCCAATATTCGCTCTCACCTTCCTTTGACCGGAAAAACTCTACGACAGTTTGCCCGGTTTCGTCAGGATTACTGTTTTTTAGTGCCTCTAACAAGTCAATAAAAATATTGTTATAATTCTTCGTCGTTAGTTTACACAGCATTCTTCTTATCAACCAGCTTTCTATAACCTCCACTGCTGTTCTCTTTTGCTCATCAGGGATTGAGTTATTACCAAACATCCATAGAAGAGGAGGGTAAGGAGTGGTAGTGTCCATTACCTCAAGCCTGTTAAAGAACAAACCAATGCGGTCCTCACGTTCCGAATCTGAAAAGCCGAGATATACATTCGCATAATGATTAATGTCTTTTAAAAGGTCTTCGATATCATCGTTTGTTCTATCAAGATATTTCTTGAAAGATGGAAACAGCTTCTTGGCCCGAACCTGTTTCGCCGTTTTCATCGTGAGCCAGTGCATAATGAATACGTCAATTCGAGGCCGTTCCAATCTACCTTGACTTACCTCTTCTCGCCATTTATCTTCATCAAACTCTTTCCAGTAATTTTCGTATAGGCTTTCCGTTTTTTGCTTAGTATGTATTACTTCTCTTAATGAATAATTCTTTATCAGGTCAGCTGCTAATAGTGGTGTGCCACGTGCATTTAATGTTTCAAAAATCACCTGAGCATCGTCGTTAGAATCGAGATCAATGACGACAAGTTTGATGAGATGCCATATTGTCGTTTCTAATGCTTCTAGTAAATTCCCTATAGGCTCTTCTTCTCCTTCAGCCCATTCATTCAACCTCTCTAAAAAATATTGGTAGCATTGGTATATTTGATGTTCTTCTATCTCTGAACTTGTTTGCTCTTTTCCATTACCTGTTTCCATCAAATATCTATAGGCCTCACGATCTCTCTCAATAGGCCACACTTTGAACAGACTTTTATCTTCCTCGATGATAACCTTGTCGTTATAGATAAGTCTTTTAAAGATTTGGGATTTTTTGTTGAATCCGTTCTCTTTGGCAAATTCCTGGGCTGCTGATAAAAAAACTTGTAGTGTAATTAACCGTTGCTGTCCGTCTATGACCTCGCGTGTTTCTAACTTCTTTATCGGATTTGTTTTTTGATCAAGCACAATAGCACCTAAAAAATGTGGCGATGCCTTATTCTCGGAATCTCTTTGACTTATAGCTTCTTTACCAGACATCTCATTCTGTTTATCTAATTCTTCATTTACAACCTGTAGAATATCTTCCCATAAAAGCTTCCAGTGTTCTTCCTCGTTCCAAACATAGGGCCGCTGGAACATTGGGACTACGTATCTAATATCTTTAGTAAATACGTCACTTAAAGTTAGAGTATTGGATTCCATTTTATTAAGTACTCACCCCCGGTTTTACTTACATTAATGACTTTCAGCCACTGATTTATCTAGTTCCTTAGCATATAGCACAACGTTATTTTGCTACACTTTTAAACAAACTCAACTCCATTCAAACTTTTCCAATGCATAGGCCCACATTCATATCTTTTTCTATTCGAGCTCTTCTCTTGTTAGCTTGGCCTTAAGTTGATTTATTGTTTCCTTAATTGTTTTTTCATAAATCTCTTCATCTACACCATCTTCATTTTCAATATCAATCTCTACTTTTAATTCAAATCCACCAATCTCTTTCGTAAGTGGCTTTATTACGCCTTTGAAGAAGTCGGCAAAACTATTTGTCGGCAGGTTATCTATACTAAGATTTAGTTTTCGGTATTTTTTCGTCGACGGGGTATCGGATCCAGTTTCACTGGTCCCCACCTTTTGTTCTCCACCCTCTTCAGTGGCTGTGCCTGGCCCACCACCGACACCAGTAGGAACCTCCGGCCCTGGTTGCTCAATTTCACCCCCACCCTTTTCTCCGGTTTTCTCTTCTTCCTCTTCTCCTATTTCGATTAAGCTCTTTGCTTTATCCTTGCTTATCATTACTTCCGATTCGCTAAGGCTAATCCGGTCTTTGTTAATTTGTTCATCGAAAAACACCGAATCGGGATCAATGTCTTCGTATTCCTTCTGGCCAATTCCTAGTTGTCCGTCGGAAACTCCCCGAGCTAACGCCCTTTTTACCAAATCGTCGTCTTCTAACATCGGGCTGCTTCTATCCTTGTAGAATTGTTCTAATACCTTCTTGGTTTTAAGGACATCCTTATCTGCAAGGAACTTATTGATAATCATCCGATAGTGAAGGTTAGTAAGGATTTCTTCTTCGTCTTCCAACTGCTGTCGGTACCAGTTGGAAAGGCTCTCTCGGCCGGCAGACGGCATTCCTATATCTATCTCTCGATTACCAACCTGGATAATATTATACATTTTCCGGACGTTGTAAGAGAAATCCCCTTCAATTTGGTCTATTCTATCTTGCACCTCTTCTAGCTTGGTCTCTAGGCTTTCGTTCTCGCCGGAACGGATTTCTTTTCTTATCTCAACTAGAGCCATGTGTTCCTTTATTTGGTCCTTCAAATTACCGGTACCTTTTGAGCTGGCTTTACCGAAAATCAGAGTATTCTGGTTTGTTCTAGGTTTGTTCTTCCTTTTAGTGATCCATTTTTCTAAATCGTATTCCCGGTCCGGATCTAGGACTATTAACTTTAGTTGCTGATTATCCGGGATATCGTTTGGTCTCCTTGGCCATACGAAAGTCTTTAGTGCATTTCCCACTTCGTCCTTGATCGTATTCTTAAGCCTTTTCCTAATCTTTTCTTCCTCGCTCTGCAACAATTCTTTTTTATCCCGGATCATCCGATTCAGGTTGGGGATCGTAGAGAAGTAATAATTTCCGTCACGTTCGTTTAGGTACCAAAGTTCCCCTGCCAGTTTTTCCTTGATCTCAGTAACCATAGGAGGACTCGTTTCCGGTCTCATTGTACTCAGTTTTATCTGTTCAAGCCCGGAGCCCTTTTCGCTGTCTTCGGCAGTAAACGAATGGAGAAAGATTGCAGTCGTTATTCTCTCTGCCAGGTGGTTCCATTCTTTGTTGCTTCTATCCAAGGCTTGTGCTTTCGCGTCGGGGCCGGCGATATCGGAGGCAATAATGCTATCATATTGTGTTCCAATATGTTTGGTGAACTCCTGTCTTATGTTCTCATCGTCAAGGCTTACGTCGGCCGGCAGTATCATGTCGATGTTCTTCTCGCTTTGGTAAAGGTCCCCCACCACTTGAGCCAACAACCTCAGTACGCCTCTAGTCCGTTGAAAACTAGAAAATGTCCCCCACTTCTCTCGTAAGATGTCGATTGTCTCCGGGTGAAATGGGTAAGCTAAGTTAAGTCTTTCTTTATATTCCTTTTCCGTTGCCTTTGCCGGTACGTCCTCCTTGTGGCTTCTGTAATTTTCGAAGTACTCATGGACAACGTCGTCTCTTTTGCTCTCATCCAGGTTTTGAAAGAGCCTTTTTTGGATAATGGTATAGATTTCGTCGCCTCTAACTGGCGACTCTATGGTTTCCACCCGACCAAAAATCTTGTTTAGAGTCGCGAGCCCCTCTTCCTTTTTCGGTGTAAAGTCTTCAAGTTCACTTGAAGGTAGCGTTACGACCAAAAGCCCGTTATCCGCAGACCCAACAGCTTTGGTTAAGCCTTTCAGAAAACTGAAAGTCTGAGATCCCAAGTTGGACTTTGCGTATTCTACACCCAGGGCATTTGAGATGTACTCCAAGACCTCGTCAAACAATAGAACAAACGGTTCCTGGCTTTGTAGAAAGTCAGTTAATTTGTCAGCTCCGGGGGCGATTCTGTTCTCGTCGTTTTCAGAGAACTCTTCATAACCTTCCTCTCCATCCAGGCGGTAACCAATCTCTCCCCAGAGAGTTTGTATATTTATTCCATCTTCTCTTCGACCTTCCTGGGGGTTTAAATGATCACAGGGTAAAACTGCGCTTTTTGCCTCTACCGGTGATACTTCACTCGGTAGTAAATTACTTATCTGTGCCCCGCTATTTATGTAATGATAAATAGAGAGCAGTGAATGGGTCTTTCCGCCCCCAAATGGGGTCTGCAGTTGAATTATCGAGTCCCCTCGACCCTTGGTAAGTCTTTTCTGAACTTTTTCCAAAAGCCCGGTTAAACCTTCGGTATAATAAGTCTTCCGGGCAAAGGTGTCCGGGTCATTGTAGTCCATTGGAGCGGAGTCGGTAACTACGTCTCCGATGTCAGCGGCAAAAACGTCCATCCCGAACTCTTCGTTCTTTATATCTTCGTGAGGTTCAGCCACCTCGTACCAGTTTTTCATACTAATCCTCCTCGAACATATCTTTCGTCTTTTCGGCTTGTTCGTTCATTTCTTTTGCGGATTGCACGTATTTATCTCTGCCCATCAAGAAGCCTTCTAATTTCTTTTTCTCATCGTTTCCCTGGACTAAGCTTTCGGAAACCGCCTGGCAGAACTGCCAGAACGAACCCTGTTCGGCATAACCAGTCTCTGCCAGTAACTCATTAATCTCTTCTTTCCTTCCGTCTTCCCAAAGTAGCAAGCTTTTGTGCATGGCATCTACCATTGTATTGACTTCAATGTCGTCTACATTATCCTCGTAATCGGTCCTATCTTCCGGGCCATAAACTCTAACGTACTTCCTCGTCTTCTTGACAAAACCGGTCTCATCATCCATTTCTTCTATATCCACGCCCATTCCACTGGCAATCTTTCTTGCCGCGTCGTACTCGACTTTGTTATCTAAATAGGTCCAGCGATAGGCAAGGTAGAATTGGGATTCCTTATCTATTTCAGATGGTGAGGCATCTTTCAGCAATCTATTCACGACAAAATCAGTGGTAATTGATCTGATAAAGGTAAGTAATTCCAGAGTTAATACTTCTTCACCGGAGTACTTCTGCACTTCTTTGTACTGGCTAAAAATTTCCATACCGGGACCTATTGCAGAAATAAACAGATCTCCTCCAACAATTCCCTCCTTCCAAAATTGATCTAACTTTTCTTCTACTCTCTTTTCAATATTCGGCTTCAAATCTTTCCAGAAGCCCAATTCTTCTCTTTCCGTTTTGCGGCATACCATGTAAATCGAAGAAGCTAAAGATGCAGAACGAGCAGCTGAAAGTCTAGCATCCCTCTCTGTATGAACAGGCCAAGATGCTGTCACAACAAAGCCGTTTTCTAACAAGCCATTTAGCATGGTTTCCCATCCTTCTGTAGTTTTATGGGCATAAATAATTGCTGCAATTCCACCTGGTTTCAAAACACGATTCATCTCGTTAAAAGCTTTTTTAAGCTTTTCCTCGAAAAAATCGCTATCTTTGTGTTGATATAGTTCTTTGTCCCAAAATGAGCCTTCCAAAATCTCTTCCTCCTTGGGAATCAGGGGGGTTGAAAAAAGTTCCGGAAAATATTCCCCAATTGACCTTTTCAACCACACATAAAAAAAGTCAGATAGATCAGCATAGGTAATGTCATAGTAATAAGGAGGGTCTGTTACAATTGCGTCAAAGGAGCTGTCAGCAAAAGGGAGATCCGTAGCAGAAGTCTGTTTTGTGGTAGCCTTGGTTCTCCCTGGCCTTTGGTTGTTTTTAATAAAACGGAGAACCCAGTCCATTGCACCCTTCCAATCTCCTGTTGACAAGCTAAAGGGATTAAGTTCAAAAAAATCCCATGTCATTGGAAGAGCTTGCCTTCCAAAAGTGTGGGAGATAAAACCACCTGTACACCAAATCGCAAGAGTAGAATTATAATCTGCCTGACGATCAAGAATAATTCCTAAATAGCCCATTATAGCTTTTGCAAAAGCTTCACATTTAATATTTAAATCTTGATTCTTTTCCAGAATCTGTTCCATTTCATTCTTGATATCTTTATATGAATCCCTAATCTTTTCTAGAAAAGTAATCATCGCTAGCTGTTGGCGGGAATTAAATAAATCTTTCCATTTCTCAATACCATATAGAGGTGTTTTAATTACACCACGAAGATTAGGAATATCTTCATTCGGCAAAGGGTTTTCCATGTATGGCCAATCTTGGATCTTTTTCTCTAAATAACTTTTGGCCTCCTTAAAAGTGCTTAAATCATCTTCGTTTGCTAAACGGTACTTTTTTCCCGTTTCATCAGGATGGTGTAAAACAACAGCTATCATCTCTTGATCCATGTCTCCTCCGCGGGCAAGTTGACGTACTTGCTCTGCCTTAGTGACCTGACCACATAAGGGACAAGTTGCATTAGCCCGAGAAACTGTTCCTTCGCTTGGATCAAATCCATCGTTCATTGCTGCTTCAAGCGCTTTTCCTTGCAATAGTTCAAAGTCTATTTTGTTAGTCTCTTTATCAGTTATAGGGCGGTAGGCAATTTTTTTGTTCTTCTTCTTTGCAAGCCAGAAATTTGCCGTAAGCGGTATACTTGTATTGCAGTTAGGATTTTGGCAAGTAATTGTGCGATTGTAGTAATAACCCACAGGAATCCATCCATCATTCTCCGATGCTCCTTTTTTTCCTACGAGTCCCGTACCTCCTTCCTCGGGATAGAACTGACCGATTTCATCTTTTGCCTCTTCCGATACCTTGTTTGCCCAACGTTCAACCATGAGAGCAAGGAGGTTTGTATTATTTTTTCCTGATCCCAAAGATAGTACATCAGATGCCTCATTTTCTCCTTTTAATTTCTCCGGAATTTCCACATCAACACCGAACTTCTGAGGCCATTCAACAGTTGCCTTTTCAGTTAAGACTGCAACAGGGTTGTAGTCACTTGCATAGGTCTCTGCCCCAACTCTTAAAGACTCCAAAGGAATAGAGCCTCCGCCAGCAAAAGGATCGAGAACCTTTGGTGGGTTATCACCATACTGTTCTTCTACTAACTCTTGGGCTCTTTTAATGGTGTCTGAGTTCCCGTTTTTTACTTCTTCCCAAGGGACAATTTCTTTTATAAGATCTCTTATCTCTTCACGCTTTTCGGGATTCTCTTCCCCGGGATCATCCAATAAAGTAGCTAGTGCAACTGCCCTAGAAGCAGCTAGAGGTTTTCTTGCCCACCATATATGTAGGGTAGAGGGGTGTCCGTGCCTAATGTTTTTCTCTCGAGCTGATTCTTCCGATATCTCTTTCAAAGGTAAATCGTGTTCGATAAATTTTCTCTGCAAAATCAAACCTCCTTAAGGTTCTCTTGCGGTATTTTATAGCCGGTGGCGTAAATATCTTCTTCCAAACTAAACTTGCTTGCAGGATCATTGATCCTTCGTAATTCAGGATTATTAGTGCCAGCGTTCATAACTACGTATAACCAAAACTCATCGCTAAATCTCTTGGCCTTTTTCCACTCGTTTGCTGATAGACGGACTCCACCTTCTCTTGAGCGGGCTTTGACTTCGATATACCTTTTTCCATCTACTGATCCATCCTCAGCGTACTTGATAGAGCGAACGTCAAAACCAAGATTTTCATCGGAGACGTCTTCCGGCTCCCACCCATGGTCTTCCTCGTATTCCTCTGTTACCTTCATTCCAACTTTTTCTATTCCTTCATCCGACACCATATCCTTGCCAGTTGTCTCAGACTCTTCTTTTGTAGGCACAACTATCGCTTTGCCTTTTACAGTGCTTCCTGAGACCTTCAAATTTGTTTCCTGTTCGATCTCTTTCTCTAGTTCATCTCTTTTGCGTTCTAACCTTTGCTTTCTTTTTTCCTCTTGTCTAATTACCATATCGTAGTCTTTGCCTTCCGAAAGCTTCTGGTCGTATTCGAGCAGTTTATCATTGGACTCGCTTATAAGGTAGTCAAGTGATTTTAAGCCGTATTTCCTCTTGATCTTGGCCTCTTCTTCTCGTTCTTCAACCAGTTCTTCCTTGTAAGGAAATAATAGCTTATTAACCAAATAGTCTTCCGCGTTTTCCTCGGAACCTTTGTAGTCTTCGATATCTACCTCTAAATTACCTCTTTCTTCCGGATCCTTTGGATCCAGATCCCAGAGTACGGACGGATTTACTTGATTTACTTCACCGTCGGGGTTTTCGTGGAGACAAAAAATCTTCTTGCCTGCAACAGCACCAGAGCCATCTTCTATTTCTCCCCTATAGAACCATAAAGTACCTTCTAGCTTACCAGTGGAATCGGCAAATAGGGCAAACTGTCCAGGGTTTTTCAACTTCTGTAAAGTCTTCTTATTTAGTGCCTCCAGAAGAGGGTGTCCGGGTTTGATTTGCTCGTAGCCTTCCTGGCCTGCAGTTTCCTTATCGAAAGCAACCTTTTTGTATAGTTTCTTTATTTCCCCGTATTGGTCCAGAAACTCTGCATCGTTATTATACTTTCTCAGCTCATAAGGAACGGATTCAATGCGGTAGTAATCCCTTACCTGTTTTATCTCTCCTTCCTCAAGTTTGTTGAACGCTCTGAGGAAGTAGTCCTTTATGTATTCGGGGACCAGGCGGTTTTCCTTGGCCTTCATGCGTAGCTTTTCCATTCCTGTATAGTTTAGGTGCTTTGTTGCCAAGCCCTCGGCAGTTGCCTTCTCGAGAAGCTCATCCGCCTTGTCGCTGCTGGTTCGATCTATGTCGCCGTATATCTCGTCGATCTTTCGCTGTTCGAAGATCGCTTCTTTGAACATCTGGCCGAAGTCAGTACCGGGTGTTACGTCACCTATTATATCGAACACCCTATCCGTGCCAAGGTCCTTGCGCATCCGTTCAAGTTTGGTAAATAGCTTACCCAAAATCTGGCCCTCTCTGGTGTCCTTACTTATTATATTCCAGATGTAGACTTCATCATCCTGACCGTACCGGTGAATCCTTCCCATGCGCTGCTCTAATCGGGTCGGGTTCCAGGGAATATCGTAGTTGACCATAAGCGAGCAGAACTGGAGGTTAATTCCCTCACCTGCGGCTTCAGTTGCAACCATTATCTGCTTGTCTTCTTTGAACTCCTTCTCGGCGTCAACTCTTTCCTCCATCTTCATTCCGCCTTCGATTTGTGTCGTGCTGTAGCCCCACTCGGTAAGCTTCTCGACCAGGTATTCCAAAGTATCCTTGAATTCGGTAAAGATGAGCAGCTTCCTACCGTGTAGTTCCGAGAGGACTTCCTCTTTTAGCTTCTTCAGTTTGTTTTCTATTCCCTGTTCTTTTACTTTCTTCGCCCGCTCTATTAGCTCACTGACCTTCTCAATTTCCTTCTCCACATCTTCTAGGTTGTTGGCAATAGTTAGATTGGTAAGCTTTTGTTCCAGTTCCCAGCGTTTTTCTTCCTCCATCTCCTCCATCTCTTCTTCCAGCTGCTCATCGGACTTTCTCAGTACTTCGTCGTACTCGTCGCTTTGCTGTATCTTTTCTGGCAGTTCCATTAGGTCGTGTAGCTTGTCTTTTCTTGTCTTTAGTGATTCCAGTATGGCATTTGTGCTGGAGGTCAACCGGCGCTGGAGAATCATCATGGCAAATCCGATATGTCTTTTCTCCTTTGCCTGGTCGTAGTAATCCTGGACATAACGAGTTACGCCTTCGTAGAGATGCCGCTCTGCTTTCGTCAAGTTGAACTTTGCCGTGATGACGTGGCGGGGAGGAAATATCTTTGAGCCGTCGAACCGCCGGAGGTCCTCTTTCAACCGCCTGATGAATACTGGGTTGTCTCCTTGTTGGACGGATTTCTCTATTAAGCCTTCTTTTGAGAAGTAGCCGGGCCTGAGTAAGTTAAGAAATAGACGGAAGTTTTCCTTATCTCCTTTGTGTGGTGTGGCCGTAAGGAAAAGCATGTGAGTCGATTGATCGGATAGAACTTCGCCGGCCTGGTACCTGTCCGTTTTCTTTACGTCATCTCCGTACTTGTAAGCGGCCATCTTGTGGGCCTCATCTACCACTACCAGGTCCCAGTAGGTTCCCTTTATAGAATTTAGAATATCGTCCTGCTTTAGGAAGTCTACTGTGGCTATACAGCGGTTGTGTTCTTCCCAGACATTTTCCGAAAAGGATGTTTTAATTGCATTTCGGTTTATCATCCGGAAATTGGTATCAAACTTATCTTTCATTTCCCTTTGCCATTGGTACTTTAGGTGCCCGGGGACAACTATGAGTATCCTATTTGCCAGGTTGCGGTACTGTAGTTCCTTAATTAACAGCCCGCCCATGATTGTCTTTCCGGCACCGGCGTCGTCAGCGATCATGAACCTCACTCTGGGGCTGTTCTTCAGCGCGTACTCGTAAACTGCCTCCATCTGGTGCGGTAGGGGGTCGATCTTTGCGGTATTTACTGCGAGAATTGGGTCAAACTGGTGGGCAAGCCGGATCCGGGAAGCTTCTATCCCCAGGAAAAAGTCCTCGCTGTCCTCAATCATCCTCTCCGTTTGGTCAATTGTTTTTATCTTATCTACTTCCTCTTCGGTAAGGGTGAACGTTTTGAGTTGGTTGGTATCTTCTATCAATACTTCGAGTTTGTGGTAGCCGGGCCTTTTCTTAACTGACTTTAGTTCCCCTCTACCACTTAAGAAAGGTGCTTCCACGAGCTGTCCCTCTTCGAGCCTTTGTTCCATGTTCTTTGCCTCCTGAAATCAAGGCTTTTGTGCATTTATTAGTTAATATAGGGTAAAGAAACAAAGTGATTTATCCAAACATTTGAAAGAAAGAAGTAAAGTGAAAATAGTTCGTGGTGTCCAAATAAGCGTTAATATAGCTAAGGTGAATTACGGGTCTGATTATTCAAATAGTTCGAAGCCCCCACCCCGCCTCTTATCTAGCAAACCGATGAGGAATTCCTCCTCGCCCCAATCGCCAGAATCGTCCTGGTTGGGAGGTTCGGATTTTATCAGTTCGGGGTTTTCGAGGAATTTGACGACAATAGTGAAATAATTGGAGATGAAATCACTGGCAGATTTAAGGTTCTCTTTTATTTCTCCTTCCGGGATTTCGGAGATAATTACTTTCTTTAATCTGAGTCGCCCGTCTTCACCTATTTCTAGGCCGAGTTCATGAAGGTGAAACCAACTGGAAGTCATCAGGTTAACTATTTCTTCAGGTCTGTTTAAAAACCACTCATTTGTAGCCTCTCCGTGTGCTTTCACTTCTAAATCGATCTTTTCAAGATCGGTCAGCGAATCGTATTTGCTGGCCAGCTCCTTTAGGTCTTTTTCCATAAGTTTACCTCCGATTCACTACCGACTCGCTTTTCCTTTCAAGCTCTAATTTCAACCCCAAGCTCCTAAACATCCTCAGGTGCCACGGGAAGCCCATTAATGGTAGCGGTCGAGTCATGTTTTCACAAACTAGGTAAACCTATAAAAGGATAAGAAGCGTAAGTAGTGTGAAAAGAAATTGTGACTCCAGCTTTTTATCAGATAATAAACAGCGAACTTGCTTTAGCCAATGTGGTAACCATCCGATCCTGGTCAAAAACCGCTTAGAATGTAAATGAGAGGCTGCCTTGACCACTTCTGAGAGAGCCTAGCTAAATATGAAAGTAAAACCCGCTGAGTAGGGTGCAATTTTTTTAATCACAAAACCTGCTCCAAAGTAGTTTTCGGAGTTTGTTTAGCATGGTCTTCAGTTTCTGAAGTAAACAAACGAGAATGCAACCGCCAAACCACGCCGGGGTTTGGATCGGTGGTACTGCGGAGCTGGTTTTTGTGATTTCTTACACCTCTTAATTGGGGAAGAAGCCAAAGTCTGTACCTACTGGTAAGGACTTTGTGTTTCAGGGGGTAAAGCGGGCGGTCCTCTTTTATAGGGACTAGTTTAGTAGGGTAAAAACCTCGCCGGGGTTTTTACCCCGAAGATTCAGTTTGGCTGAATTGTTAATCTAGTCTCTAGCATGGTTAAAAGAGGTCCGGGGGGCTTTTTTGAAGCAATAAAAAAAGAGGTGCTTTTGAGCACCTCTTTAGATACTTTGATAAGGCTAAAATATCTCAAAAATCTTTTCTCTCTTTCCTACAACAATCCAAAAAGTCAGTCCCATAGTAGTTAATTTATTCTAACTGGCCATTTCACCCGTTTGTTTTACTCCCTTCCAGTTTATGTTCCCACTTACATTCCGTGCACCTTTCCGCCTTAGGAAATTCAATCCCTTCTTCCACATTAAACTTATTGTCCTCATCCACCAAAACTTCTATGTCTGCTCCGCATTTTGGACAACTATCACCCTCGTCGATCACCCATTTTGGCATTTTGACCTCCTTTCTCAGCCAATTAAGTATTAAAGATTTTCAGAAAATTAGCAAAAAAACTCGCTCGGGTCTTTCTAACTTATAACTAACGGTACTCCGAAAAAAGAGGTGCCGCTTAGCACCTCTCGAAAATTGGTTGTTGAATTTATCTTAGCCGTATCTAAACGACCGGCGTTACCTCTACGTGCTTCTCACAGGTCGGACACCACAGTCTCTTGGCGTCCGGCTCACCTCTTATCATCGAACCACAGTTCGGGCAGGTATAATCTACTGCTCCTTCGTAAACTGCTTGCTTCAGCTTCCTCAATTCCTCGTTCCTATCCATTCTATCACCTCAATGAAAGTTGTTTGGAATTATGAGGGTCAGCGGGGGTAAAATTTCGGCGTGGATTTTTGACTTCGAATAAAAAAGAACTTAGCTTTCCTCTTTTAGGTCCCGTTCCATCAGCTCCACTTCAACTAACATTCTTATCCGTTCCAGCTTTTCTTCTTTTTCTTCCGCGAAGATTGCGTTGAAGATCTTCTCTTCCGGGTCCTCCTCGTCTGGATCCGGTGAGGACTCTTTACCTGAGTCGGTCAACTCTACCGCTAGTCTGCCTTCCATTATCCACCTCCATCTTGGATTTCTTGGTGGGTCGGTTTTACGAAGTCTCCTCTGGCCATCTCCTCGGCAACTTCGTCGGTATCCGTATTCCGGTAGTTTGCCGGATCGTAGTTTGCTCTCTTTTGGGAGAGGTAATTCTTTCTCGTATAGAGCTTAAACGTGGTAGCCCGTCTCACTTCTACTCCACCGGTAAGGATTTTCTCGGTATCCAGCCGGTAAGTTCTGCTTCCGTGCTTTTCTTCTACCTCTATCGTCTTGCCGGTAGAAGAAATTTCACCTTCAATGATATATGGAGTGTGAAAGACACCGGATATGCCTTGAATCAGCTTTATCTTCTGGTTTGCGTACTCACTCAATTGCATCCGGATCACCTTTAAGCCAGGAATGGATTCGGGCCGCCTTTTTCAACAGTTCCATCAGTTCAATTGGTTCGTCTTTTTTATCCAGCAGCCAGCCGCTTATGGAAAGTGCCAGTATCCGCTTGTCGGTGTGGTCGGGTTTGCCGTTCTCGAGTGGTTTAAGCTCCGTGATGTTCTTAAACTCTTTGCCGTCCTTTTCTCTGGTCTGGTATTTGAACTTTACCTCGCTGCCCTTACCGACCGTCTTGGGCAGACTGGACCACAAGCTATAGGTTTCTCCGTCAATTTTTAACTTATAATAGCTTGACTCGTTGGAGTTGACCTTCTTTACTTTCTCAACCATGCCTTGTTTCATCTTCTACCTCCTCTACGTTTTCGTCGAAGAACTCGAACTTCAGTTGGTTTGGATCTATAGGGTCGACTTCCTTGATGGAGATCTCACCCTCATATAGTTTAACCTTGTAAGGTCCGATTAGCGCAGAAACGTCCGAACTTTCACCTACCTGCTGGCGGATGTAACGTACCAGTTTACCCTCGAGTTCGGGTAGCTGATCGTTTAACCGCCTGCGGTAGTTGAGGCTCCTTGCCGCACGTTTGGCCTGGTTGAAGGTAACACCAACTTCTTTTGGCATGCTACCACCTCTATGTAAATGTAGTAATAGTGGGGTCTGACCCTTCCACCCCCCGGAACCTGCGGGCGTCAGGCTCCTGGGAGGCCGGTCTCCTTGACTGGGCCCGAAGGAGTCCTCTCTTCGCCAGGACGGGTCGGCCGGGAAGAGGAAAGGGTCATTTTATAAAGGAAAGAAAAAGAAGTAGCTGGAAGGAATCCAGCTACTTTTCATTATAGCACAGTTTTTTTATTTTGTGAAATGTCAAATATTGACATTTCACCTTCCTTACTGTATTTCAGGGGGTTGGGGCGTGCCGGGCAGCCAGCCGGGAGATTTTTTCGCGGAAGGTTTACATCAATTGAAGTCATGATAACATGAAACGAAAAAAGAAAATGGACGGGACAGCGTGAACTGCCCCGCCCAGTAGTTACTACCCTCTGGCACCGGTCCGTGTCGCGTCCGTGTCCGGTTCCGGGAAGTAGGAAGCGGCAATCTCTTCTATAACATAGTCCATGTAGACTGCCTGTCCGGTGGTCGTCCTGCCCCACCAGTAGCAGCCGTACTCCTCGATGACCGTTTCTTCCTCGTCAACCAGCAATCGAGCTAAATCATTTGAGACCAGCCACCACTCGAATATCTCAGTGCCCTCTTCTATGCCGCTTCCGGAGCTGTACGCCTTATCCCATGAGATAAGGCCGTGCTTTAACAGGTCGTTTACCAGGAGGGTCTGGTTGGCGTAGAGCTCGTAGTTGACCACCTGGCGTGCGTCAGTTTGGTTTTTCGTCATGGTTGAAACGTTGCCTTTCAAAGCCGACTACAGTTACTTGCGAGCTTGGCTTTTCTCGCTATCCTGCGAGAACGCAGCCGGGCCGGACTGGGGTCAAGGAGGAACGAGCTGGAACGTGTAAGCGTTTGGGTTGTCCTTTACGCCAGGCCGGGATGCTGCTACATAATTAAAAGTGCGAGAAAAGACCAAGCGGTTTTCAAATAAAAAATCTCCCCGGCTGGCGGGGGTTTAAAAATTAAACTCAAGAAAAAATTATCCTGTATTAAAACTGCCTAATTACAAATGCGATTTAAAACAGATATTATTAGTAAATTAATAGATTTTATCTTTTTAACCACTCTGTAGCAAACCTTATTTAAATTAGAGGGACCTACAAAACAATTTATTCAGTTAACCCTAAGGATCCTCGAATGAACTCGCGAAACACTATTTTGGCCCCCTTGATCTCAAGTAAGGCTTCATAAACATCTGGTCGCAGAATTACCTGCGAACCATATAGCTGTGGTCTTTTGAGTTCATAGTCGCTTGTAGTGTAATAGCTCCTCCAAGTAATTAACTCCATAGCAACACGCCCATTTTTTTCAAGGGTGAGCCCTTTTGTAGATGTGCTAAGCTGTAAAATTTGCTTAAATAAAACGGTTGGCACCAATAATGGTACTGACCACCCTAAACCGCTTTCCATATCTCCTAGAAAATCACTATCAAGATCTATTCCAACCAGCGGGGTGGCTCTTTTTTCAAATTTGTTGTTATAATATTGTCTTCGCAAGTCCTGGATCCAATATTTAGCATTTCCAGCAGCAAAGGGGAAAACATCGAGCCCTTCTGTAATATTTTTGGGTCTATGTTCAATTCCGCAAAATCTGCTACCTGTAACAAAGTCTTCATCATGAGCTGGACCTTGGTTTATCTCTCTGCGTTCTGCCGAGGCAATAATTCGCCACCCTTCTCTAGGCCCGCTATTAACCGTAGGTAAATCTTTTCCTGAATTTATTTTTAGTGTAGCACTAATAGAATCTTTATAAATTGAAGAATCCACGATGGATTCTTTTTCCTTGTACTGTCCGGTTATTGCGGACTCCTCCGCTACCTGCCACACTTTAGCACCTTTATCCGGGGGAATTGGTTTCTCTGGCCTTGGTCTACGTGTTTTTTCAATTTTAAGGGGTAAACTGGGTGAATCTAGAATTGTTTGCGCAAGACGGTCTTCCCAAGAAGTGGCGTCTTTAATTATTTTACCTTTTTGTGCCTTCTCAATACGTGCCCCTGCCGCAAGCCTTTGTAAAATTTCTTCCGTAGTCTCAAAGTCTTCTAATATCGCATTAGGCAAACTGTTTTTATTTCCAGAGGAGAGGGCGTCGATTTGCGCTTGAAACCTTTCCTGGAAAATATCAGAGGAAACCCTTGCAACAAGCTGATTCATGACCTCCCTCCGTAAATTTGGGACTAACTGTTCGGCTTTCGCGATTCTACTTTCTGCGAATTCTTTTACAATTGATTTTGCTATCTTTACATGCTCTTCTTTGGCATCCTGCTTCACTTCACTATCAGTTTTTCCAAATCTTGAAACAAGGCTGCTGGAATGTCTAAACAACTTCCCTGCTGGTTCTGTTGCTGGAGGCGAGGGAAGATCGTCTTGAATTGTTTTTAGCAGCTTCCTCGCAAGAACTCGCACTGTTAATTTATTTGATTTAAGTAGAGCTCTTAGCTCGGGTTTACAGTGCCTTAATACGGGTTCCAAATTGCAATTTAATTGTTTCAAATAACTTAAAAGCCAGGACAATGTTGAACAATCGGAAATTGTATCGAGGCTCATTTTGATACCACTAGCGATTGACTCGGGGCTTTCTTCCAGCAACATACTTATGGCAATTAGAGAACGACGCTTTTGCTCTCTACCCGGATGCGCAAGACCAGCAACGGTAGCAGCAGAAAGAATTTTATTAAATTCTATCTGGCGGGAAACTTTTCCTTCGTTTTGAGCTATTGACCTCACCATCTCTTTAGGAAAATAACTTTCCCTTGGAGGTAATTGAGTTAAATTTTCATATTTCGGTGATGGGTCATCTCGGTCTCCTACTCGAGGTAATCGCGAGTCAATTATCGAAAATGCTTCTTCCCAGCAATCAAACGCGATTTCAACAGACGAACTTGTAAATAACTCACCAAAATCAATGTGCGCAAATGCGAAAATGAGTGCTTGTGAAATTCCGTTTACGGCAATAGGATCACTTGCAATGGCCCGGCCAACTTCCTCAGCAACTAAATGCAAGGTTAGATCAGAATTAATCGAAGCTGCTTTAGAGAGATCGTCTAGGCCTTCTTTTCCTCCGAACGTAAGCCAACCACCTCCACCTCTTGCTCTGGTCCATCTTAGGGTGTAGGTGAGAGCGGTCAGATCTTCCCTTCCCAATCTCTCGAAACCTTTCCCTAGTTTAGATAGAAGCTCCATGTCTTTAGAATCTGAGTAGTTGATAGAAGCTAACCTTCGAATAGCAGTTCTTACCTCGTCTACCATGTCTTTTTCGATAAGCTCATGCATCCGGTAGCCAATGAGATTTACAAACCTATCTACGGCCCACTTTGATCCAGAGTTATTGATAGTCGAATTATGCCAAGTTCTGATAATTTCACGAAGCCCAGTTTTTCCTTTGCCAAAACTTCTAATAATTTTGCTGTCTAGGAATTCTTGGGTAGATTGCTTCTCCGGGGATCTTCCAAACTTATTTTTCCTAGTATTCTGGGATAAATTTGACAGGCGATTGTGGTTGAGTGTTCGAATATTGTTTTTCTCAGCAAGTTCATTCAACTGCTGTACATATTGAGAGTCCTTCTTTAACAATTCATTGCTTCCAGAATTAGAGTATTGAAGTGGTCGCTCATCCACTCTAGATAAGAGTGCTTTAGCCAGAAATCTCGTATTATTTTCATCATCTAAACTATTGAGCAGCCGTTCCATTAAATCCGGATCCTCTTTTTCAAGACCAGACATTAGGGTAAGCCTTAATGCCCCGGCAACCAAAGGGTTTACTTTTTGGCGGTGGGCGCGCCACAAATCCAGTCGTGTTTTATCTAATCTTTCTTGCGGCATATTACAATCATCTAGCAACTCTGGACCAATAATTTGAACCAAACCAAGAGGGTCAGCCTCTGCGAGTAACTTCCACCATTTTGGAAGGGCGCCATTCGTTTCCTTGCCGTCGGAATGGTTCAGTGCTCGTAGACAAAGTGACTGGGTTTTTTCAAGTAGAACACGGGAATGAAGTTCATCCTCATTTATTAGCGAAGGTAGTGGTTCAAGTAATTCAAAAATAGTAGTATCCTTATGAAAACGGTAAGAAGTAAACAACTCACAGGCACTGTTCCATTCTTCTTCCACCTTGGCAGAATCGTTTCCTGCCATTGCAAGTCTAGCTCTAAAAAGGTGAAAGCGTGCTAAATTCCCGTAATATTGTTCTTCCGAATGCTCTGATATAATGGAATCTAAATATGCCATACTAGTTTCTTGGCGAGCAGAATTATTATTATTGATTATTAGTTCAAGTAGTGAATCTATCCGTACTGGGCCCGCCATTGCTCCTCGTAATTTGAGACCGAGTCTCTTGCCAATTGTTTTAAGTACCTCTAAAGCGGGAGACCATTCTTCATCTTCTATAAGTTGTAGAGCACGACCAATGGTCGATTTGATAATTCCCCGAATAGAGTGTAGGTCACTTGCCCTAGGGCTTCCGGCAAAAGGCCTTACATCTTGAGTCAATATATTCAGTGCCTCTAAAGCTGCCTTAGACTTTTCATTATTGTCTTCTTTCTCTTCAGCTTTACAAAGGTCTAGCACAAAACTTAACCAACAAGGGTACCAACCTTCTCCGGATAGAATACTTTTCGCTTCGTCTATTCCAGAAGGGTCGAGTCTTGCATTGATCTTGCATATGTCCAGCCAGTCTTTAATTCTTTCAGGTTCAAGGTGCGCATTTTCTTCCTGGAGGTTTTTGGTTTTTTCAATTAGTGGATTTTGTAGGTCTTCGTCTTCACCAGAGGAAATCTTTTTTAAAGGGACATTCATTTCGAAAAGCCTGTTTACACTTCCGGTTGGTATGGAGCCCTCAGCTACCGAGCAAGCAATGCCCGTTGCTGAAGGTTCTATCGAGGTTGGATTCTCAGAATCTACTTTCTCTGCAAACGCCAGTTTATACGTGAAAGGATCTTGAAGTAGGTCAAATAACTCAGGTAAAACAGGTGGGCCAATTACATCCCAGACGGTCCCAACTATTTCATCCGCAGGCAAACCGTCGTTATTATTTATCCAATCAGCAAGTCTATCCAGGCTAAAAATCTTTTCCTTTTCTAACTGCTCATTTATCGTTTTATCATCTGGTTCTATTAAATTATCCCCAGAAACAAGGAAAATAACCTCGGGACCATCCTCATCAGTCTTCCTTATTTCAGAAGCTTTGTCCAAAATAGTTCTTAACTTCCCCCGGAGATATGCTAATGCAACTCGCTTTTCGGAAGCTTCTCCATAAGACGTGTTATTTTCCTCTTGCTCCTTTTCATAAATATCTATGTACTTTTCCCAAGGAGCCACCACCCCGTGTTCATCCACCTTTTTACAAAGCTGTAACCCTTCTCTAGAGGGAACAGTAGTTTTCCCACCAAAAAGCAAGCGTTCGGCTACCTTATCTGCTTCAATCTGCTCAGTTAATACATCAAAAAATTCTATAAGGATATCAATTCTTTCGTATTCGTAGCTTGCTGCAGCTTTGGACAGTTCAACAAATCTTGCTAAAGCTGGCCAATTACCCGTGTTTCCAGCACACTTACTTGCAGTTTCAATGTTTTTAATAATAGCTGAAGGCATAAAACCAGCTTCTACTGAGTTTACAAGAAAATCTTTGTCAACTTGTTTAACAACTTCTTGGTCGTAACCTGCTTTAGCTTTTGTAGGTAGCAAGAACCGGTATGCACGTCCATCCGTAAACAACCCTATACCAGTTAACCAATCAATTACTTCATCGAGTAAACCAGCTTTTATTTCGGGGTTTTTCTCAAGTTTTTTTGTTAAATATCGGGAGAATGATTCGTGATAAACTCCGTACCCACTTTGAGTTTCCTTTAGAACCGGTCTAAGTGTTGTAAGAACATTCCCTATGAATTCGGGTCGGATATTTTTAATGTCCGCAATTTCGTCTTTTGTAATTGTGAATTCTACTAAGCCTAAAAGTTCTGCAACATGACTTTCCCCTAACTTAGTATATAAATATTCATAATAACCTTCGAGGTTCTCATCAAACTCGGGCAGATCCCAGATAATCTGGACGGGGTCTATCTGGGCTTTCGAAGAACCAAGTAGTTCTTGGCAAAGGTAAGTAGCGTAAAGAGCATTCCCTGCCGAACGCTCTTCTAAGGCATCGAAAAAATCTCTTTGAAGGCTGTCATTCTCAGGTTCTATTAGGCTTTGCGTTGGTTTTGAAGCTTCACTCGTCTTTTGTAAAACTCCCAATGCTTGAGCAAGCTCTTTTAAGTCTTCCCGGGAAAAAGGTGGTGCCTCCATTTCTATTGCCTCCAGTTCCCTCAATGGTTCAAGGTGTTCTCCCGGTTGACTAGCTACTATCAGAGTAGTGTTCAGGGGCAGATCAATTTTTGCTAAATTATTAGCAATTATTCTGGCAGGATCTAATTCATTTGTGTTCCTGCCACGAACCCTAGTAGCGTGATCTAACCCGTCAACTATAACCGCTATACTCTTTTCCGGATATTTTGTTAAAATTCCCTGTAAAATGTTTTCTAATTTTTCAACTGTAGCAGCATACCGCGGGCGTTTCTCCTCTACGACATTTGGAAACTTCTCTTCAAGCCTTTTAATGAAGCTCCCTATTATCGAACTAGTTTTTACCCGAGCCTCCCGTTCTTGTTCTGAACCTTCAATATAACAATAATGCTCCACTACATCCCAACATTGATTATCTAAATTTTTTGATACTTGCTTCATGATCCACGATTTCCCGTGGCCAGGTGGACCAGTTATAAGGAGAGGTATACCGTTATCTGCAGCTAGTTCAGATTTGCTGATAACCTCTTCAGTAGCTTCAGTCCGAGTAACTTCAATGTTCTTGTTTACCGGATTAGCTTTAGAGACAGAACCAAAGTCACTCTGCAATCTCGTACTTTTTAGTAACTCTTGACGAGTAATATGGACTTCCCCTACCCTTGCTCCTTTAGCAGTTTCAATTAGTGCTGCGGCGACGTCAATCGGGTCGCGATGTGTATTTGGATAAGAGCCCGCACCAACTTCTTGTTTTAGCCGGTTAATCAGCAATCCTTCGAGCTCTCCTGGTTTTCTTGAATCGAAACTAGCTTCAGGGGCGCCCACTTCAATTACAAACCTCTTTAAAAACCACTTTACGTCTTCCTCGTCAAAATTTTCACGTAAGGAGCCAAAATGATCCTTAATATCACCCTCCTGGCCAATAAATGACCAAAGAGTGTTAACATCGAATTTAAAACGCCTAGTTTGGTCACCAGAAAGAAGAGGAGGAAGAGACTCTCCCGGTTCCGATAAAAGTTGCTTGATTTTTTCTTTTGGTTCTCCATAGTTAGCGAAATAACGAAAAGTAATATTAGATGCATCAGCCCCCGGACCTTCTTTATAAGCAATTGCAGTTGATAATAAATCTTCTAAATAAGGGTCACTATTATCACTATTATTAAAATCTTGTAATTCCAGTAATCTTTTATCTTGATCAGTATGTTTTATTTGAATTAGCTCATGATCATCCTGGATAGACCTTGAGGCAAAATCATCAAATTTGTCCGGGTTAGTTTTTTTCTCATCAACCCACACTTTATCTGTTTCGCCCAATATAACATCAACAAGTTGGGTTGCGACTATTAGATCTTGATATAAATAACCCTTTCGGGCTCCTTGTAAACTCATGATTTCTAACCTGAACTTTTAAGTGTTTATAAATGTCTGCATAGTTGAGGTTAATCTTTCCTTAATTTATCTCAAGTGAAACTTCCATTTTTCAAGTACCCAGTTTTTTGCGAAAAATTATTGCCAAAAATACCTTCGCCAACACTTTCAATTTTCGATCGATTTTTTTCTTTTTCTCCTCCAGCATAGACTTTTGGGTGATTTCAACTTTGGTTGTTTATTTCCTCCTCTTTGGGGAAGAAGCCAAAGTCTGTACCTCCTGGTAAGGACTTTGTGCTTCAGGGGGTAAAGCGGGCGGTCCTTTTTTATAGGGGGTAGTTTAGTAGGGTAAAAAACCTCGCCGGGGGTTTTTACCCCGAAGATTCAGTCCGCTGGATTGCTAAAGTAGTCCCTAGCATGGTTAAAAGAGGTCCGGGGGCTTTTTGGAGCAAAAAAAGAGGTGCTTTTTAACACCTCTCGTTTACGTTCTCAATCTCCTGCTCGATGATTGAAAGCTCTTAAACAGATTAGCTTTCAAAATTATCCATCGGTGAAGAGTTATTATAGGACTCCTGTAAGGCTTTGTCACTCATATGGACATAGCGCAGCGCAGTCCTCATTTGTTCCCATCCAAACTGCCGCTTGAGGGAGAATGCGTCCAGTCCGTTTTGAACCGCAAAAGTGGCCGCTGTGTGCCTTAGAACGTGGGGTGAAACCTGAACATCTTCCAGGCCTGCCCTATCTTGGATTCTCGTGATTAGTCTCTGAACATTCCTCTTCTTAAGTTTGTCACCGTTCTGGGAGATAAATATGGTATCGTCCCAGACTTTGTCAACTTTTTCCCGTATCCTCAGCCAGTGCCGGAGGCAGTTGAATGTCCTCTTTCCGAAGAAGACTTTCCTATCCTTTGCTCCCTTTCCATGGACTTTAATTGACCTCCTCTTCATGTCCAGGTCTTCCAGGGTAGCATTTACAAATTCGTCCAACCGGAGACCGGTATCGAGGAAGACGATAAGCATGGCGTAGTTGCGGTAGCCGGACCACTCACGTTTCCTGCTCCGCGCGGCCTCAAGGAGTTCATCGACTTGCTCCTCGTCCAGACACTTCGGGAACTTGCTTGGAGTTTTCGGCTCCTTTACATCTTCTGTTGGGGACTTATTTATGTAAGAATCATCTACGAGCCAAGTGAAAAACGCATTCAGTACCCGGTGGTGTATTGCGACAGATGTATTCTTCAATCCGTCGTCCATCAGATTGGCGAGGTACTTTCTAACATCCCTCTTTTCAATATCCCCAATTTGGGTTTTCTCGCCCACAGCTTCCGAGAAGTTTTCAAACACGTAGTCGTAGAGTTTTAAAGTCTGGTCAGCCCGACCTTCTACCTTAGCCATAAGTGTAAAATCTTCCACAGCCTCATCTAGGGTGGCATCTTGCCTAAGCTGAGGGATCGCTTTTTTGCCTTCCCTCTCGTCTGAAAAATCGTGATTTTTAGGGGGGGACCCGTACGCTTGCTTGCGCCAGTTCATGTAAATATTCGGAAGCAAGCAGAAAATTTTTTAAGCGCTATTTGCCCCGACTGCCGGGGATTAAGGTGAGCTTGGTGGGTGGTGCTGGACTTGAACCAGCGGCCTCTTGCACGTCAAGCAAGCGCTCTCCCGAGCTGAGCTAACCACCCATAAAAGCCCCTTTTACAGGGCGATAAGGCGAACAGGGTCTTTTTAAATACTCCTAACATTCGCCTGCGTGTCTGTTCACCTCCACTATCTCTAACGAATAGTGTGGTTAATATTAATCATTTCCCCACAAATTGTCAATCGGTGAGCTTTCCTCATAAGCATCTTTTACGTCCCTTCCTGAGAGGTTAACGTATCTTTCCGCCGTCACTGACTTGGACCAGCCAAAAACTTTTTTTAAATCACGCTCTCTCATCCCATACTTGGCAGCAAGAGTCGCTGAGGTCCTCCTAAGGCAGTGAGGCGATACCTTTTCATCCCCTAAACCCGCTTTTTCTTGGATTCTAGTAACTATTCTCTGAACATTTCTCCGTTTTAGCTTTTCCCCGTTCTCTGAAATAAATATCGTGTCATCATATATCTTGTCGAGTTCGTCTCTCCTATCTAACCATTTCCTAAAAGGTTTAGCAACCTTGCTTCCCCAAGAAACTATTCTTTCTTTCCTCCCTTTACCGCATACGGTAAGTTCGTGCTCAGAGGGTTTATATTTGGAAATTTTTGCCGAGATCAATTCACTTACCCGCAGTCCAGTTTCAACGAACATTAGCAACATCACGTAGTTACGTTGACCAGTCCACCGATTTACTTCAGTTTTTGCGGTTTTCAGAAGCGTGTCTACTTGGTCTTCGCTTAGAACATTTGGATTCGTATCTTCGGTTTTAGGCTCAGGTACTTCATTAAGCAGGTTTTCCTCCAAATAGTCTTCTGAAACTAGCCAGTTGAATAAAGTGTTCAAATTACGGTAATGTATGGAGACAGTGCTTTGTTTGATGTCCCTTCTTTGAAGTTCTGCTAGATATCTCCTGAAATCCTCCTTATCAAAAGCTCCGACACTTAAATCATCGCTCCAGAAATCGGTGAACTCATCAAAAACATAATCGTAGATGTTAAATGTTGCCTCCGAGAGATTCGCAATCCTTTTTGCTCGGATAAATTCATTAATTGCTTCTCTCAATGACAAATCACAATAGTCAGAATCTCGCCCAGCATTGGTTTTGCTGTTTCTACCGTTATTACCTAAATTTTTGAGGCTAGATTTATATGTTAATATTGCTGTCTGCATAATTATATATCCTCCTAATTTTAGATATATTTGAATTATTAATTTAAATATATTTATCTAATTAGTTACTCTCTCCACCCAGCCCGTCCAGTGTTGTCCCAACGTAAGGTCTGAGGGTGGGAGTAGAATTCTATTTATAGAACTTCTTTCTTTCTCAACAGATGCCAACTTCTACCTTGAACGGTTCATCCTGATCCCCGTAATGAACCAGCTGAACCAAAGCTGAACCACTGAACTTTACCGATATAAGGTTAACTGGGAGGGAATGGTTCAGTATTTCATTAATAACTAGATTATCAGAGTAATAAATATATTAAAGATACCTATTACCCCTCTTAGCCTTATCCCTATGTACGTGAACCTCCTGAACCACCCACCCGTAATACAGTCTCCAACTGCTTTTAATGTGGTTCATTTCTGCTGAACTAAAACGGAATATCTACCTCATCTTCATCCTCCATCTCATCAAGGTCGAATATGTAGAAATAAATCTGACTGCCGTCGACCCTGTCTTTGATCGTGTAACCAGAGCTACCCCTCTTTTTAATCCACCCCTTAGCCTCGAAGTCGTTAAGGAGTCTGTTCTTGGTAAAGTCTCCATTTCTAATCCAATCCTTGAACATGTCCGACTTGATCCAGAGTTCATCTTCCTTCCGCCTTATGGAGTTTGAACCTTCGTCGGAATCGTACTCATCTACTTTGTTAAAGATGAACTCTCTTCCCCGTTCGGCCATCGTCTTTCCTTCCTGCTGGCTTAGGTTGGAAGTAACGGTACGGGCGTCGTTCAGAGCCACGTCTCTGGCATCATCTTTCGACAGGGTTTCCAGTAGTAGTTTTTCAGCCAGAGTTATGAGTTTCAGGATGGTGAGCTTTCCGCCAGGCATATTGACGTCTTCGTAAAGTACCTCGTATATTTCTCTGGCATCTTCCCTGATTTCTTTTCGCCCTTTGTTAATCAGGTGTCTGATGTATTCTCTACCGACGTGCCCGTGATGTGTCTTCGTTTTCTTATGGATTTCTATGGCCAGTGATTCTTCCAGCAAGTCCGTTAAATGAAGCTGGAGGCTTCTATTTTCAATGCCTTTTAGCTGGCTTGTGGTCAAATCCTCCTCTCCCGTCATGACTGCAAACAATCTCCATCGTTTGCTTACTCGAAGTCCACCGTCCTTCTTCCCTCGGCTTTTGGATTGGCCTCCCGACAGCATATATACGAACTGTTCAAGAAAGCCCCCCTCACCAGAAGATTGCCTCTCGTCCGCTGCTAGCGGTAAGTCATTCAGCAGGGCTGCCTTTTCCTCTAAACCCACAAGGGTTGAGAAAGGAGTATCCATAATCGCTTCAGGTTTGCCGAAGGCGGAAAGTCCCAGTTTCATTGCTGCGGTCTTCCCTATTCCGCTTTCCCCGTAGATGTAAAGCAGTGCTGGTCTTTCTTTGAGTAAAGCGATTAGTGGAGACGCAAACAGCGAAGAGACGGCGAATCTGGCTTGTGGGGTCTCCAGCTGGTTCCATAACTTGACCCACTCAGCCCTTTCTCCGCTTTCCTGATAACCTCGGGCCAGCCGTTTCTCCTCATCTCCTTTCGCTATAAACCTGCATTCTCCACCTATCGATTCTTCACCGATAAGAAACGTTAGAGTTTCGAGGTCGACCCATCCGAACTGGGAAGAGCCTGGTATCGGAGACAGCTTATTGTGGTTCCAGGATTCGAAGTTATCGAAGAATTCGACTATATTTCTTGCATTCGTGGAATTCACTGGAGCTCCGTAGTTCGCAAGCTCCTGAATTCCGCTTTGGTAGTGGTTAAAGGCTTTTTGCCGAGGAATAGTTTGGTATTTAATTCCTCCGTTTTCCCATACCAGTGTTACGTATTCCTTATCTTTCTCGACCTGATCTTTTATCTTTTCGCCAATATAGATAGGTCTACTCGCAATATCTATTAGGTTACTTCCCTGGTGTTTGTACTTTCGCAATTTATCGTCCAAGAGGTATGGATAGTGGACCCGAAAAGTCTCCCCTTTGTACTTCGGCCCACTCTGGGTAAGGCAGCGGTATTCCGCTCTTAACTTATCCCTGGAGAAGTTCGCCTCTTCTAAGTTCCCTTCGCTCAGCTGCTTTTCGAACCTCTTTTTGAAGGTGTCGGGCGATTTTAGGTAAAAATCCGATACGTCATCGATGGGTAAAGACAGTATATTGACTTCCCTTTCCGACAATTCATCCAAAGTCTTGGCAATTTCCAGCACTTCTCTCCTTGCCCCGTCTTCCTGGATAATCACTATCTTCCCTGGGTTTAGCTCCTCGATCTTTTCGGCCCACTCTTCCTTGAAGTGGCCGATACCAGGAAGGCCAAGAGCAGAATAAGAGTGTTGCCAGAGTGTATGTGCATCGGAGGAACCCTCGCATAGTATTAGCTTTTCCGCATTATAATTATTTTTCCTCCAGAGTCCGTAAAGAGTGGTCTCGTCCCCGCTCCTCCAGATGAACTTATTCTCCCCGTACATCTTCGTTCTCGTCCTTACCGAAACTTCTTCACCCTCTGTGTTCTTGTAGGGAATCTTTATTCCCCCTTCCCCGTTCCGTACATCCAGCTTTTTCAGTAGTTCCTCTCGAAGATTCTTCGAACTGGCGTACCTTTCAAGAGTTAGCTTTTGAGCCCCTTCGGTTTCATAATCTAACCTGTATCTCTCGTTCAGTTCTCTTTTAGCCTCCGAAATTTCCAAGTTTTTCAGTTTGGAATAGAGTTCAAGGGCGTTTCCTTGGGCAGAACAAGCCTTGCAGTGGTAGACACCTTCATCAACGTTGAAGTGGAATGAAGGATCAATGTCCACACCGCCCTCGTGTCTTCCTTCAAACGGACATTTATAGGTCCATTCAGCTTGATTTCTTCTTTCTGGTTTACCGAGTAAATTAATGATGAAAGATTTATATTCAATATTAGACATACGTCTCCCCCTCTATTAATGGGACACCTTTCTCAAGTTTGAGTTCTAAAATCTACATATGACGTAAAAGTTAGGAGAGACAGCTAGGAATGTTTGCGACATGCCCGCGGTCAGTGTATATTAAGTATGGTATAAGTTAAGCTTAGCTGTCTCTCACACCCCCATTTACAGCTGGGGGTTATTCATTCGAGCAATAAAATTGAAGCTTGTTGCTCGCTATCAAGTTTCTGCCATTCATCTTTTCTCCTCAATAACATCGTTTTTTATGGGGCCTCCGTCTTTTCAATGGTCCCTTCGAAACGCTCGTCATTTTTAGGATCGTAAATAATTCTGAAGTCCTCAATCCAGTAAAATAGCTTTTCGGGGTCTGGACCCTCTATGTCTTCAAAACGAAAAACTTCATCGAAACTCTTGTATCCCCAATCGCAGGCGGGCTCATTACAAATCGGACATGGTTGAAAAATTCCGAATCTATCCCGATCGTAGGTAATTAAGAATAAACCTTTTTGCCCACAATAGAGATATTCTGTATATAGCAAAATGTTAATTAGTTCCTCCATCTTACGCTTATTTTCATAAGAAGGTTCTACGTCTTCAGTGAACCAATTCTGATAGGTTCTTAAATTCACATCCAACTTTCGTGCCATTTGCTCTTTGCTGACATTAAATTCTTCTCTCAAATCTTCTATTGCATCAATCATAAGTAAATTACCTCCATAAAAATTTGTGACTTTGAAGATTTCGTCTAGAAACAAACTCGTTCTTGGATAGGATAATTTGGAGAGACAGCTGGGAAGCTTGATAAAAGCTTGGGGGCAGTGTATACTAATTATGGTATCAGTTAAGCTTAGCTGTCTCTCACACCCCCAGTTACAGCTGGGGGTTTGCTAATTCAAGGTACAATTCAATCTTCGCTACCATTTACACAGCAAATAGAGCCAGCGGTTAAATTCGTTCATTTGCCTGGCTGTATTCATATAAATCACCCCCTAATTAAGATTTGGAAATTAACTCGAACTTAACTTGATCGAATTTAAAAAAGGCCCACTTGCCTAGTTCGGCAAGCAAGCCTTTAAGCGGACTTCCTGTAAATTCACCGCCAAGAAAGTACCAAATAAAATTTGCCACCCATATAGGGTGGCTTATCGATGCTTCCTTTTCGCTTGTTGCGTCAAGCAGATACGTAAGTTAGTTGATATTATTCTTCTTGGCGGTGGGTAATTGTACTACAATTATAACAGATGAGAGTCTAAATTTCAAGGCTAGTTAAACCTTAATTATCCCACATAAAAATAAATTTGTCAACCCCCATCAGTGAAAAAAAGTTCTTACTAGGTACTTCTCCCTAATTTTCACTATAAATTATAACAGATAAACCCTCTATAATCAAGTCTGCAAGGGATTTTACAGGGGTTAGCAATATGTCACATCGGTTTAGAGGTGAATTTTCGATTCGCAATTATTCGCTCTGGCCAGCGGGATTCAGTGCGAATTACAAAAACCCGCTACGGGTCAAAATTTTACTTTACAACTGCCTACAGTATGTCCCAATCTGAGCTATTGTCCTTTCATTGGGGATAGTATTCTTTTCCCAGCTTTTTAGGTTTGGATGTTATCCAGTTGAGAAGGGAGTTCTTTTGCTATATTCTGAAAATTGAGGTGAGGTTTAGTCATCAAATTTGAAAACTTTGCTCCAGCAATTGCTGCAGGTTTGCCTAACGGGGAAGATTTTATTTACTTTTTAAAACTGTTTCCCGACATTTTCATTGATCAGAAGGAATATCCAAAAGGTTCGTCAGCCGAAGATAGGGATTCCTACTATCCGCTGGAAAGAGTTGGGGAAGACGAGATTCTCGTGGGCCCTTACAATATCTCCTGCTTTCTTCTGGAATATCTCTCCAACGAGAGGATGGAGGCCAGCGATGCCAGGAAAAGGACCGCACGGAAATGTTTAGGAGCAGTCCTTCGGAGGAGAAGGAAGGAGCTGGAGATGACACAAGAAGAGTTAGTGGACGAGGTCGAGAATGTGTCTGAGGAGAAGTCATTAAGCCGAAAAACCATATTTAGAACTGAGAAGGGCGAAACGTTGCTCAATCGACATACGTTAAAAGCTATTTGCGATGCGCTTGAACTCAATTACTTCTTCTGCCTGCAACGGACTTCAAGACTATACTGGGAAAGTTATGACGGGGAATCCTTTCCTTCAATTAAGGAAGAATACGACTTAGAAGATTAATTCTCTGCAGTATAGAGGCTTTCAACGTTTTTCCTTTATTAAAGTAATTTCACGTGCACGTGAGAAATACGCCGAAGTAGGCCCTGGGAAAGGTAGGCCCTACGTTAAGCCAGAGCAATTAAGCACCATTCTATCGACAGGAGATCATTTAAGGCCCTTCCCTTCTCAGTTTATTTAAATCACGGGGACGGGATGGACTTATCAACATAATTTGGTTTTTTATTCCTTTTTACGGATAATGCTAGTGTGGAAAGGAGGCGATACAGCATGAAAAAGGTAGCTTCATTACTGCTGATATCTCTATTTATCTTTGGGGGTTTTGCTCTATCAGCCGAAGAGATAAAAGTTCCTTTGGAAGAAATAAAATCTAGTTGTTACGGCAAGATAGACATGTCTAAAGCGGAGTTTGCTTTGTCTGAAGTAGGAGAAGAGTGTGTAAATCAGGACTGGCTTGAAGAAAACCTATCTAAGAAAAAAACAGAGAATGAAGAACCCAAAGGGGAAGATAGTGAAAAAGAAGTGAAGCCCAAAGATTCTCCTATAGATACCACTATCATGGGTACAGTTGATGAACTACAAGACCGACAAGAATGGATAATCGAATCGGGTGAGGAGGTGATACTGGAAGACATATCCACGGAAACTCCGACCGATCTTATCATCGAGGAAGGCGGCAGCTTAATCATTCGGAATTGTGATTTGTACATGCTCGGTCAAGACCACGCCGACAACTACATTCACGTACATGGAAGCTTGACAATTGAGAACTCCCACCTCGAAGGTGAACCATATATTCCTCCCTACATCACCTCTTCAAGTCCTAATGCTTCTATTGAGATAAAAAGCTCAAGACTGGGTAGGGACGAGAACTTGGGTGGGTTTCATGTGACATTGAGAGCAGGGGGAAAAATTGACTTGGAAGGAGTGGATTTTTTGGACACCTTAGAAGTGTGGGGGACCGAAGGTCCAATAGAAGAGGGAGGAACAGTAAGTGCTCAATCATCAGTTATTGACGGGTTAAAATTTCGCCTTGGTGGGATTTCAGGCGACTTTCGTCTTGAAGGTCTCAAACCAAGCATGGAGAGCTTCGCCTTTAACCTAAAAAAATTTAGCGTTGAGCTGAAAAACTGTCAAATGGATTCAATAAGTATTGCAAATGTAGGGACTGAAAGCGAAGGAGAATTAAACCTCCACGTCGTAGATTCCGCCCTTCTAGATTTATATTCCGTGGGAGACGGTAACGTAATACTCGAAGATACTAGTACATGTAATCTAAACTTAGGGAATAAAAATTACCATGAATATTATGGTTTACCAGAAAGTGGTTTCTATTCCGATCGTGTTATAGTAGACCAACCAAGCCGTAAAATTAGGCTAATCAATTCAAGTTTCGGAGGGACCAGCTCTCACTGTCCTAAAAATGGGAAATTTGGTATTAATTTAGGCGGCAGGGCAGACCTAAAAGTGGTGAATTCAACCTTAAATAAATTACAGGTAAGTCAAAATCTGGAAGCTAAGAATATATACGCCAGGTTCTTTCAAATTTATGCTAATACTGGGGATTTACACTTCGAAAGTTCGAAAGTCGAAAATCTTGCTCTAGTTGTTTCTGCGAACACGACAATTTCTGGAGAATTATCAATAAAAAACAAGGAAATTGGCGATTGGGGCGGTTTAGAGGAACTTTCTCTAACCCGTAGATATCCAATAATGTTACTTGATAAAAACGGTGAACGGTTACCGAATAAAACAGTCGAATTGCTCAACTCGGACGGAGAAGTAGTCGATACCGCCACCACTAATTCGGAAGGAAAGGCAGAAGTGCAAATTAGCTTTAATAAGTCCAACCTCGAAAATACTTGGACCTTGCAAGCTCCCTCCCAGGAAACAAGCACTACCCTCAAAGCACTTTCCAATACTCCAGTGATCCTATCCTCTGATACAAATCCGCCATCACCGAACCCAATGACCTGGGAGGCACCACCACATGCATCCAGCTCAACTACTATAAAGATGGAGGCAACTCCTGCCACCGACCCCGAAGGTTCCGAAGTAGAATATTACTTCGAGGAAAGGACGGGAAATTCGGACGGAAATGATAGCGGTTGGCAGACAAGTGCCACTTATGAAGATGATAACCTGGAAGCTGGGACCAAGTATTGCTATATGGTAAGGGCACGTGATAAATCCCTTAATAAAACCGATTGGTCAAGGGAAGAATGCCTGACTACCGAGGGGGAATAAAACTTTTGGGCATTTGACGCTTCACGGAGTAATCTCCACCTATTTAGTAGCACCTCAAGCATTTTATCCACGAAATTCTTGCCTGTCAAATTGCTGTGGCTAAACCTGTACTTTTTGCACAAAGCTAAATAAATAAGCTCACTGGCCCAGCTAATTTAATAGGTATTTTTTGGTTCTCCAACTTACAGGGGGTAATCGCCCAAGCCAAGAAATTCTCAAGATTTTTCGGGGTGGGGGGGTAATAAATACTCAAAATGGAGTAAAGTTAATCACGTACACATTAACAATTTCATAGGCCCTATAAAGGTTAATCTAGGCAATTATGCCCCCATTCTATCGATATATGAGCATCTCAGAACTCTTTCCTCTCAGCTATAAGGATTCACGTCGACGGGAGACAGATACAGCTCACCTAACACCACATGGCTTCTAATTTGGCCATCTTCTCCACTTTAGCTATAATGCAAGTGCTGTAGGGGAGGTTGTATGGGTTTTTTGGATTTCTTTCGCAAAGAAGAGGAAGAGATTCAGGGGTATATCTCTCACTTTTCCCTTCAGGATTGGTTTACCAGTTTAAGTGAACACGAGCAAAATATTTTAGAGGATGTAGTTGGCCCCAAGTTAACAAAGGATAAAATACTTGATGTACATACGGAGAACGAGGAACTTGGACGTACTGAACAACAAACTTTGGGTATGATAGCTGAGATGGTCTGGAAGTCAGGCTATAGGGAACTAGCTGAAAAAGTCTTTGAAAAATCTCTCGAAGCGGATGATGAAAATCCAAAAGACAGGCATTTTATTTATATAAACTGGGAGAAGTTGCTCTATAAACAAAGAGATGAAGACCCCGAGGCACTAGAAAAGTGTATTGAGTTATGCAAAAAGGATATAGCCCAGGTAGATGAAGTCCTTCCAAGGCTGAAAAAAGGGCCTAACGGAAAAGAAATAAATATCGATTACTACTCCTTCAGACGGTTAGCAATAATTTACGAGAAGCAGGGCGAGTTTGAAAAGGCAATTGAAATATGCAATAAAGCTTTAGAGCATAACGTATTTGCTAATACTAAAATGGGTTGGGAAGGACGAAAGGAAAAGTTAAAGAAGAAATTAGAGGATTAAATGAGGGGTAACATGAAAAACCAACCAAAATTGCTAGTTGTAACGATAACCACTATTCTGGTCTTCTCAGTTGTGGCCCAAGCAGACCTAGAAGTCACCGACTGGGACTGGTACAAAAGTTTTGCTGGTTACGCAGTTTATGGTGAAGTTAAGAATACTGGGGATCAAACAGTGACTTCTGTTCAGTGTTCTGTAACATGGTATTTAAGTGGGAATATGGTAGCTACTGGGTCGTGGAGAACATGGATAAGCAAGATAGCTCCTGGCGAAACTGTTCCGTTTGCATTACAGCCCAAGGATATTGAAGGCAATGTGGGAGAAGCAGACAGAGCGGAATTAAAGTTAAGTTGGCGAAGTGCCCGATCAGAACCGAGGCGTGATGTTCAAATTTTACAGAGTGATGGGTGGGTGGATAAGGAGGCAGAGACCTATAAAATAATAGGGAAAGTAAAAAATTATGAGGATCAACCAGCTAAATCTGTTGTAATTACTGCTACTCTGTACGATAGTAGTGGGAGTGTTGTAGGGGTAGGAATGGGGCAAGCTAACCTTCGTAAGATTCCCCCTAATAACACTTCTTCTTTTGTAATCTCTGATATGATGAACCCAGCTGCTAGAGATAAAGTGGATGATTATGATTTAGATGTACAGTATTACATAGAAAGGTAACTAAAAAAGTTTTTCAAGCATATAAAAACCAATCAAGAGATTAATCTCTACTCTTGTAACTACCTACAATCGGCCAAGATTCCAACTTCTCATTGCCGTTTAAAGCGGTTTTTATTGACTCGGCGGGTTAGGGTCTTTGAGAAGGAAATTTTGAATTAGAAAATCAATTTTGTTAGCATAGCGATTGAAAAATGAATTATCTCAAAGGAGGTAAACAATGTCAGATGAATTACCAGATGAACTATCAGATGAAAAAATTGATAAAATAAGAAGTAAGCTGGTAGAAAAAGGTGCTCAGGCAAATTGTCCAATGTGTAACAATTCTAGTTTTCAAATACAGCACCTTTTGACGAAGCTTAGTGTACAATCCAAGTTATCTGAGGGTTCGTTTAGAAATGTGAGTTTACCCGCCGCTGTAACTATCTGCGAGAATTGTGGATTTATTACTTTACACTCATTAACTATGTTGGGGCTAGCGGAAGAGTTTGAATAACTTACTAGAGGTACTTTGAATCTATTTTAGCACTACAGCCAAAGCAAAACCCAAAACCGCTGGATTACAGAGTATAATTACAGAAAACCAAACCCTTGTAGTATTAAAACCACCGTAAGTAAAACCAATGCTCCTGTTAGCCCTACCAAAGACCAAGTTAGCCAGAGTAGCCGCCTAGAAAATTTTTCGGAGGAGTTTCTATGCTTTTTTAATTCCTCAGTTAATTCTTTAATAGCCTCTGTGCTTTCTTCTACTTTCTCCCCTACGCTGTGTATCGCTTGTTCTGTTAATAGTGGCATTTCTTACCTCAGCTAAGTCTTTGTCATAAACCACTTCTTCACGACCTGAACTAGAGAAAGCTCTTCAAATTCGTCCTTCCTCTCCCCCTCTTCTTAGGTAACGGGTAGAAGGTTAGTTTTAATTCTTTTGATCCAATTTCTTACGCAAATAACTATCCTCGCTTCTCAATTAATAAACTACACCCAAGTAACTTTCCTTAACCACTTATTTTAACTCCAGCTAATTAAAACCGAAGGTGCTAAGTTACTGAAAGTTGTGAAGTTTGTCAGCAGCTCTTTTATTAATAAAGCGTTAGTCTGCTGATCCCCTAAATTCTGTGAATAAGTACGGTAAATACTTGACTTCTGAACAATTCTCTTATAAACTGGATTTGTGTGTGAATAAGTACATATAAGAGGCAGTATCCGAGCTATTACCCAAAAAGGGGGTAAAAATGGTAGATCGAAGTGAACATGAGATTGACATTGAAGCTAGCTCTAGTATGCAAGATAAATACAGCTCATTAATGAAAGAGGCTAGAAAGCAGGCCAGGGAAGCAGCAGAGGGGACAAGTAGAAGCACTCAAACCAAGATATGGGTTGAGGACGGAATTATTCACTGGAAAGTTAGGAGGCATAGAGAACACCCATTTGGAGCTATATTTAATAAGGACTCTTATTATGATTGGACTGAGGGCACTATTCCACTTCCTGAAGAACCTAAAGAGCCTGAAGAAGATTTATCGGACAAGTTGGAGAAAATTTGCGAATTACATGAAAAGGGAGACTTAACGGACGAGGAGTTTAAAAAAGCAAAAGAAAAACTTCTTGGCCAACAGTAGAGGAGGTAAACAATGACTAAAAGAAAGATTCCCGAAGTCCTGACAGAAGAAGAGCAGAGAAAGTTAATTGATCAGTTCAATGACCGCTATCCGACCTCTCACCGTAATAAAATGATGATTCAGTTGATGCTGGATACAGGTCTACGGCTAGCTGAAGCCGTCTCTTTGCGATGGAAAGATGTCAACCTAACTAGTGGTAAGGTTATGGTAAGAGAAGGCAAAGGAGCCAAAGATAGAACTCTCTGGATCGGCGAAAATAGGCTTGAGCAGCTCCGAAAGTGGAAGGAGAGACAGACCGAATGGCTAGAAGAGTCACTTAAACATGTATTTACCACACGTAACGGAGACTCCCTGAGCCCCCGCTATGTGCAGAAGATGGTCAAGAACTATTCGGAGAAAGCTGAAATAAGCAAAAACGTTACCCCACATACCCTCCGACACACCTTCGCCACAGACCTCTATCGAGAAACAGGTAAGATCAGGCTAGTCCAGAAAGCTTTAGGCCATGCTGACCTTTCTACTACTATGATCTACACCCATATAGTTGACGAAGAACTGGAGGGTGCAATGAAATCCTTTCGTGCAGGAGAAAGACAACCAGTCGGAGCTTGAGAACTAAATTATCCACCTTATACGGCAATCCGTTTTGTCTCTCCAAAGTTTTGTAGGCCATCTCACAGCTTATAGTCACGTATAAGTTACAGCTGAAAACCTAATCAAGCAATCTTCCCAGTCCCTGTTATATATAACTGAATGTCTAAAGTAAGCTTCTTCAGGAGAGCTAATTTGAATGAGATCAGGAAATGTAGTATCAAACAAGAGGGTAAGAAGTTATGCCGATATTACTGATTGTAGTAATTATAGGTTTGATTCCTGCTTACATTGCCAGCAACAAAGGTAGAAGCTTCTTTCTATGGTGGTTGTACGGGGGAGCTATATTCATTGCCGCATTACCTCACGCTCTACTTATTGACCCGAACGAAAACGCACCTGGCAAGAAAAAGTGCCCTCAGTGTGCGGAGATTATCAACAAAGAAGCAAATATATGCCCCAATTGCGGAACCAGCATCTCAACAAAAATAGATGCTAATGAACAGAAAGCAAAAGGTAATAACAGTGGGATGCTAACGGCGGGGATAGTTCTTTTGATATTGTCTGCTATAATATTCTTTATCTTCGCAGGGGGCAATCTAGGTAGCAACCCGTGCTCTTCAGTGGGTGATGAGTTTTTAGTCGGGTTCGGAGAAGCTGCTCATGTTTACGAATCACAGGACGATTGCGAATATTCAGGATCGCCATCTGGAGAGATAAGGGTTTCTGGGCAAGAGTTTTCTGTCCTGTCTAACCCTGCTAGTGGTCCTGATGAGTGCTTGAAAGTTGAAGTAGAGGATTCTCATCCCCGTCTAGGAGGCTATGAAGTTTGGGTAAAGTGTGAAAATGTAGAGAAAGAAGAATAAGCGAGAAAACCTATCGTGAAATAACTGATATTTACCCCGTAAGCAGAGCCTTAGCTAATATCAGACCTACAATACTTATCTGGGGGAATATAATTCTCAATACCTCTACCGATATCGACATGAAGAGGGCTATAAAGGCCCTTCCTGTTTTCGTCGGTAGGACCACGTGCATATTATTCTCTACATTTTTTAGGAGGACAATTTTGGCATCAATGCAATCCATATAACACCTAGGACCGATAAAAGGAGACCTGCAAAGAACCAGAGGAACCAATTTCTATTTTTAATGGCCGCAATAGAAGAACTCACAATCCCCGATATTACCGCTACTATTAAGCTAGGTACTATCACTGCTTTCATGCTTATTGACCCCCCCTTCCCAGCATTATATCAAAGCAACTAGGATTCTTGCAAACCAAGTCTGTGATAACGATTTGAGGGGGTATTAGTCAAATTCTATCCTAAGAGGTAGTTATGCTCCCCCTTCTACGATAACCCTTTTCACCCCTCAATTGTTGGTAGGATAATATAAGCTCTTCCCACGTCGACGAAGACATTATCCATAACTAACTTCCTTCCAACGAAGGATCATTTCTGCCAAGCACATTACTCATCGATCCACCCCGAAAGTTTGCATGTTTCCCTCAAAGTTGATTTACTATGAATGAAGCACATTATCCCGTAACTGAAGGGGTGAAATACTTGAAGAATCATCTCTCCCGTCGGAACAAATTATTTAAGTGGGTCAGAAATACACTCGTCGGTTTCATAGTTATAGTTGCAATCTTTGCCTGCCTGTTTGCAGATTTGCCCGCCTTCGCAGACGAGGAAAAGGTTACAGTACCGATCAATCAAGTGGTCAAAACTAACAAATTATCTGCTGAACAGCTAACCAAAGCCGAGGTAACAGTTCCCCGTTCCTGGGTCAGCGAAGATTATTTGGAGGAGCATTTTCCACAAGAAAAAACTCAAACTGAAGTTACAGATACAAAGTCTCCTGGCGAAGATATCAACAATATTCCAGATGGAGTCCTGACCGAAAGCCCCAAGATTGTCAGCGAGCAAAACGAATCAATCACTGTCTCTGACTTTAACTTCGAGTTCGACTACGATCAGGGGAATTTGAAGGAATCGACAGTCAACTTCACGGTAGAGAACGAGAACGGAAATATTGAAGAGGTTAATTTATTACTTAACGGAGAAAAACAGCTTACTCCCGAAGATGGAGCCTATGATGAGGCTACCGAAGAATTTTCTTATGACCTAAAGGGCCTAGAAGAAGGGAATTTATACGAAGGTTCTTTAAAGATCAAAGGAGAAAACAAAACCGACTCAATAAAGTTCCAAATTTATCCCAGAGAATTTTTGAACATTGCTGACGATGACGAGATAAATATAACCGCAGCCTATTATATCTGGTATTCCAAACCTGGAACCTTCCAAGGAGTGCATTGGGAAGATAATTACAGGAGTGCCTACGAACCTAAACTGGGGAAATATAGCTCCAGAAACGATGAGGTTATAGCAAAACACATCGACTGGGCCACGGGTCATGGGATCGACACCTTCATGATCAGCTGGTGGGGAAACGAAGATATGAATGGAAGACTACAGAATTTCCTCGAAAACCCACTATCAGATGAGATAAATTACTCCATACTCTGGGATTGCAACGCCGCTCAACTTAGAGGCACCGATGGCCTGTTTTATTTTTCAGAGGAAAGAGTAAGGGGAAAATTTATGAACGATATGGAGTATATAGCAGATAACCTCTTCGGGGACAAAAACTATCTCAGACTCAAAGGTAAACCCGTAATATATCTCAACGCTGAACATGATTATAGAGGACCTTTTGTGGAGGCTTTAAAAGAGGTTGAGGAGCTAGTAGAAACCCCTGAAGACATCTTCTGGATTGGTCAGAACGCCGAACCTTTTACATCACAGGAAAAGCAAAGAGAAGCTGTAGATTCCATCACCCAATTCAACCCGATTTTTAAGTGGTCCCCGTGGGTTAAAGGTGCGGATCAAGACTGGATACTCACGAAAGAAAACTTGGAGGAAATGTATCTTTCCTTCCCATTCGAGAATTACTTTGACGCTAAGAACAGGGGAAAACACTATATTCCTACTATTATTCCTGGTTTCAACAGGATATCCACGGATTGGCAGGTAATTGAAAGAACCAAAGAAGGATTCAGGTATGAAATTAGAGAGGCGAGGAAAATGATTGATAAGGACCTAAAGACCATCTTTATTAACTCCTTTAACGAATGGATCGAAGCTACAGTAGTGGAATCATCAAAAGAATGGGGATTTGAATATCTAGAGATAATTAAAGAGGAACTTGCGGGTTACAAGCCTAAGGAAGTTCTCCGAGACGAATTGAATCATATAAAGTTCGACTTCAACAAGACGGTAAGCCCAGAAGGAGGCGATCCAAGAAAAATGACAATAAGGACCTCCAAGATAAAGTTCTCCGATTCCCCTAATTTCTGGAACCCTAAGTTCGTCTTAAACATAGGCTCCGAAGAAGACATAAGACACATCGGCAGAGGTTGGTATCCCCGTGAGGGAAACAAGGAGGAGAATTGGAGGTGGGCCAGCGACATGGGAGTGTCCTCAATTTATATACCTGCCTCGAAAGATTTAGCATACATGGAGTTAAAGGCTATACCAATCAGTGGCGATATCGAGGCCGATGTATACCTTAATGGTGAGCTTGTTGATCATATAGATTTCGAGGAAGGCTGGAAGACCTACGAAATAAAACTGTCATAAATGAGACGGGAAAAGGGGGGTTGAAAGAATGAAAGTTGAAGAAACTTTTACGTGGCTAGGTAACGTCAAAATACCCCAAGTTAAAAACGCCACTCGCAAAAAGGCTACGACTATACTGGTCATAACTTTAATTGTTTGTACTCTAACTTTCATCTCTCCTGCCGATCTAATGATCTTAGCTAATGAAAAGAAAATAACCGTGCCGATAGATCAAGTGGTAAAAACGGATAAACTATCTGCGAAGCAATTAACAAAACAGAAAGTAACCGTACCTGTATCGTGGGTTAGTGAAGAATATTTGGAAGAAGAGGGTTATGCAGGGAAAGAGTCCTCTCCGAAGGCTACTGAAGAACCAGATTCTGCACCCGATAATGTTCCAGATGGTACTTACACTAGGGAGCCCAAAATAACTTTGGACCAGACCGAAGCGATAGAAATATCCGACTTCTACTTCGAGTTTTCTTACGACCAAGGCAACTTACAGGACTCCACCGTGAATTTCACTATCAACCACCAAGATAACAAGATAGATGAGGTGAAATTATTGCTGAACGGAGAAAAACAGCTTTCCCCCGAAGGTGGAGCCCAAGAAGAGTTTTCTCACCGTCTGAAAAACTTGAATGAAGGTAACCTCTACGAAGGCCAATTAAAATTCAAAAGAGAAGAAGGGTCCGAGCTGGTCAGGTTCCAAGTTTACCCCAGGGAGTTCCTGAATATAGCCGATGACGACGAGATAAAAATAGCTGCTCTTTACAATATTTGGTACGCTAGCCCTGGCTCTTCTCCAGGAGTAAACTGGGAGGGCCGATATAGGAGTGTTCATCAGCCTAAAATAGGAGAATATAGCTCCAAGAATGACGAAGTGGTAGCAAAACATATAGACTGGGCCACGGGACACGGAATCGATGCCTTCATGATCAACTGGTGGGGTAATTCAGACATGAAGAAGAGGCTACAGGAGTATCTCGATAATCCTCTCTCCGATGAGATAGATTACTTCATCCTATGGGACGTTCATAGCAGTGAGGTCAGCCGCACCGAATCTGGTTTATTCGACTTCTCGGAAGAAGAAGTTACCGACAAGTTCATGCAGGATATGGAGTACATAACGGATCATCTCATCGATGATCAAAACTACTTCGAACTTAAAAATAAGCCCGTAATCTACTTATATGATGAAGATGACTTTACAGGGCCTTTTAAGAGTTATTTTAACAAAGCTGAGGAAATGGCGGAGGCTACCGATGACATTTTCTGGATCGGAGATAACAGTCACTCCCTATCATCTTCTCAGAAAATGCAAAGAGAGGCTGTGGACGGAATTACCGACTTTAATCCTCTTATTCATTGGTTTGACTGGGTTTGGTCTCCAGGTAAAGACTGGGAGTTAACTCAAGAGGAAATTAAAAAGAGATATGTACCTCAGACAAGAGAGAATTACTTTGACGCCCAGGAGATGGATAAAGATTACATACCTACTATAATACCTGGCTTTAACAAGCCAGCATCGGACCTACAAGTTGTTAAGAGAAACGAAGAGGGTTTTAGGTATGAAATAGAAAAAGCGAAGGAACTTTTAGATCAAAAGCTGAAAGCAGTTCTAATAACCTCATTTAACGGCTGGCTGGAGGATCACGAGATAGAACCCAGTAAAAGTTGGGGTAACACATATCTAGAAATCGTAAAGGAAGAATTAGCTGGTTATACACCCAAGAAAACACTAAAGGACAGGTTAGACCACCTAGAATTTAGATTTAATAAATACCAAGTACCTGAGAGCTCGGATAACAGAAAATTAACTATGAGACCTGCCTGGTTTAAGTTCTACAGTTCGAATAGTATTTCTGATCCTGAATTTACACTTGACCTTGATACTGATCAAGCATTAGAGCATATGGGGAGAGGGTGGTCTATACCTGCAGAAAAAGGGAGATTCGGCAGTGGAAAGAATAAAAAATCGTCAATATATATTCCTAAATTTGAGGATTTACGTTACTTGAAGATGAACGCCATACCAATCAGTGGTGATATCGAAGCCGATGTATACCTGAACGGTGAACTAGTGGATCACATAGATTTCGAGGAGGGCTGGCAGACTTACACGGTCGAGCTTTCAAAATAAGGGGGCAATATGTCAGACCATAAATTCACCCGACGAGACTTTCTCAAAGCGACTTTAGCTGGTTCTTCAGCTCTAGTTGCACCCACAATCATCAATTACTTGGGTAAATCGTCTCCATCTTCCGACAAAGAGTTCTTGGAAATCAGGGACGGTAGCTTCTATATGGGTGGAGAGGAATATACGATTAAAGGGGCTAATTACCTCACACGGGACCACCCATGGCGGATGTTTGACGAGTACGACCCAGAACAGATCGACAAGGAACTAGAAATGGCAAGTGGTCTAGGGATAAATGCCGTACGAGTAGGTATAAATTTCTGCGAGGCTACGGGATTAGGGCCAGATGCCGAACCTCTTTCAGAAATATCTCTACAGAACTTCGATAATTTCGAAGACTTCTTGGGGATTGCCGACAGTAAGGGAATCAAGGTAATGCCCACAGTCATTATTCATCCTTGGAATGCCGAGCTAAAGAAAGAAGGTAACTTCCACATAACTAAGGAATATCTAGAAGGATGGGTGCCTGACTTTAAAGATGACGAGCGGATTCTTGCTTGGGATGCTTTTAATGAATCAGAAATAGCTAAGGAGAACTTTTCAAAGTGGGACCTTCCTTCTAACTATAGCTATCCTGTATGGACAAGGAGAATTGCCGACACCTTGAAAAACCTTGACCCAAACCATCCTGTTACGATTGGATTAAGTGATACCCATCCCGCCGAGGAGATACCTAAGAATACACCAGAAAATGAGGCCAAAGAAAAAGTAATCCAAGCATTACCCAAATATATCGAACACGAGGATTTTTATTGCTTTCATTATTATACGTATCTTGAATGGTTTAAAATGACTGTTGATAAAATAAAAGAACAGACCAATAAACCAATAGTCCTCCAGGAATTTGGCCTGCCAACAACGGGGAGCAAATGGAGGGGAGAAGATGACCAGGAGTGGTACTACAAGAAAATTTTGAAATGGTCTATGGAGGAGGACCTCTCGGGTCTCATGTTCTGGGAATTAAATGACCACCCTGAAGAAGCTTTCAGGGATAATCCCTATAACCCCGAGAATGATTACGTAGACGATATGGGTGTTTTTAGGGATGATTACTCCAAGAAACCTGCTGCCGATAAAGTGAAAGAATATTATAAGTGGATTCTGTGAGGGACCTACCGAAGAAGAAAAATTGGAGCTTTCTAGCTCACTTAACCTCATTTCAGGTGTTAATAAGAGCAATAATAATAGAACTTTCCACGGCCATCACTAGATATAACCGAAGATAACTTGCACGTTATTATAAAGACAGGTCGACTGTTGGTAAGAATAAGCTGGGAAGCTACTCTCTGTTTTCCTCTATTCCTTTCTGCATCCTAGAAGAAATCCTGGAGCCATCTATGGCCACACATTTTAGCTGAGAGCGATTTATAGCAACTTTAAGGCAATCATTTGGTACCAACGGGTTTCACTTAAGGCTACCATAATAACGTCGACGTGAATTACATCAAATCCTATATATAGATAAGAAATCGCATTTATTGGCAACTTTAAGGGTTATTTCGCCATCTTAATTGGTCTTTAATGTATGAATAAGCAAAATTTTATACAGTGAGCAATTTTAGTTTGCAACCTTTACCATCAGACCACAATATATATGACGTTTTATACCTTAAAAGTCAGTCTCTCACTGAGTTCTACGAGTTTTATTAAATATTAGCTACATACCAGTTTACCTAAACCCAAATTGAAAATTTGTATAAGAACTTCTGGAATTCTAACTCGTAATTGATATTTACTCTTCCTGATCCTCGCCAGCATCTTCTGTATCTGAATCCTCATATTCGGTTAATTCCTCTTGTGGTAGAGGGTCTTCGTCTTCTTTCCACTCATCCAGTAATTCGAGTAGTAAAAAGTCGTCAGGCATTGGTTACCACCTCTATACTTCCTGGGATTAATTTCAGACTATTCTACTCTTTGATATCACTTAAAGGAGACGAATCCCGATAAGTCTCTTTTATTTCACTATCGGTCATATGTACATAACGCATTGCTGTTTCTATTTTACTCCAGCCAAACTGCCTCTTAAGGGAAAAAGCATCCAGACCATTTTTTACAGCAAGCGTCGCCGAAGTTCTGCGTAAACAGTGAGGCGATACCTTCTTGTCTTCCAGTCCAGCACGCTTTTGGATACGGGTAATCAGTCTCTGTACATTCCTATCCTTGAGTTTATCTCCATTCTGTGAAATGAAGATTGTATCTGCCCATACTTTCTCCACATTATCCCTGATCCGTAGCCAGCGTATTAACCCTTTTGCTGTCTTTCTTCCAAAGAATACGTTTCGATCTTTTGACCCTTTGCCATGTACCTTCAAGGAGCGGTTTTCAATATCCAAATCTTCTATCTTAGCGTTTATAAACTCGCTGAGCCTTATCCCCGTATCGAGAAATACTAATAGCATTACATAATTCCTATATCCTGCCCAAGTACCATCACGGTCCCTTTCAGCCTGCAGAAGTGCTTCTACCTCTTCCTCATCAAGAAACCTCGGAAACTTATCTGGGGTCTTTGGTTCATCTATTCTGCTGAATGGACTTGTTTCGATAAAGGATTCCTCACAAAGCCAGTTAAAGAAAGCATTTAGAACCCTATGATAGATTGAGACCGTAGTGTTCTTCAAATCCTCATCCATAAGACCAGCTAAGAACTTTCTCCCATCCTTAGTAGTGATGTTACCAATTGAGGTCTCCTTGCCTATCTCCTTAGTGAATCGGTCGAAAACATATTCGTAAAGATTAATTGTACTCTCAGCCCGTCCATCCACTTTTGCCATAAGCATAAATTCATCTATGGCATCAGTTAGTTCCATGGCAGGCTGTGTTTTTTCTCTACCTTCAGGAGTTTTACTGTGTTTTTGTGGTTCATTATCAGGAAAGTAATCATTCGTTTGCCTGTAATTTTTCGAGGCCATATTTGGGAAGCAGGCTAAAGATAGGAATAGATTGAAAAGACCCTATTATAGGAAGAAAGGGTGGGTAAGTTGACTAAAAACCGACCAGCTCAGTTGATTCTCATATACGTCAAGCAAGCGCTCTCCCGAGCTGAGCTAACCACCCATTTTGTTTCCTTTTAAGCCAGGGATCTAAGGACCCACAATTCGCGGGAAAATCAGTGAGGCGACGCCCGGATTTGAACCGGGGATGGGGGATTTGCAATCCCCTGCCTTAGGCCCCTTGGCTACGTCGCCAGGTAAAAATATTATAACTACACCGCACCAGCTATTCAAGATCGCTACCGAAAAACCAGGACTCCCTTACTGACCGGATCGTTAATCCTTTCGGTAATCTCAGCTGTTAGATATAAGGTTAAATTACTATGTTTACAAGATTGCCGGGGACGACAATGAATTTCTTTATCTCCTTGCCGTCGACTCGCTCACTTATCCTGTCCAGCTTGAGGGCCCTTTTGCGAAGTTTTTCCTCGTCATCCGCTATATTTGCCGGGACTTCCAGGTGAGCCCTAACTTTGCCGTTTATCTGGACTGCCAGCTCAGTTCGATCCTTCTGCAGGGCCTCTTCGTCCCAGCCGGGCCAATCTGCCTCGGCAACTGGATAGTCGTTTCCCATCCTGTGCCATAGTTCCTCAGCGATGAAGGGTGTAAACGGTGACGTGATCAGGACCAGTCTCCTTATGCTTTCCTTCAGCAGGCCTTTGTCGGTACCTCCTTCGGATATCACTCGATAGAACTCGTTTGTCAGTTCCATAATCGAAGAAACGGCGGTATTGAAGCTGAAGTTTTCCAGATCTTCCGTTACATCTTTCACTGTCTGGTTTACCACCCGCCAGAGTTCGGTCTCAGAGTCGTCAAGGTCCTCGACGTCCAGTTCGTGTTCTTCCTCGAACAGGTCGAGGTACTGAACAACCAGTCGCCAGACTCTGGTCAGGAATCGGTGACTTCCCTTTACGTCCCTGTCGCTCCATTCGACGTCCTTCTCCGGCGGACCGATAAATAGCGTATAGATCCTCTCAGTATCGGCGCCGTATTCGTCTATAAGTTCCTTTGGCGACACGACGTTTTTCTTCGACTTGGACATCGACTCCATAGTGACCTTCAGGGCTTCCCCGCACTCCGGGCACCGATCTCCCTCTTCCACGTTCTCGGGTCGCACCCAGCCGTGGTCGGGACAGCGGTAAGCTCGATGGGATATCATGCCCTGGGTAAAGAGCTTCTCGAACGGTTCCTCGAAGTCGACCAGGTCGATATCCTCGAGGAACTTGGTGATGAACCTGGAATAGAGCAGGTGAAGGATCGCGTGTTCGACGCCACCGACATACTGATCGACCGGGAGCCAGTCGTTTACCTTCTCGGGATCGAATATTCGCTCCTCGTCTCCGGCCGAAATGTACCTCAGGTAGTACCAGCTGGAGTCGACAAAAGTATCCATGGTATCTGTTTCCCGCCTTGCTCTGCCCCCGCAATCGGGACAGGTAGTCTCGACGAACTCGTCAATCGCCGATAGGCCTTTATTGCCAATGAAGTCTACTTCGGGAAGCTTCACGGGTAAATCTTCCTCGGGCACGGGGACAACCCCACAGTCCGGGCAATGGATCATCGGTATCGGGGCACCCCAGTAACGCTGCCTGCTTATCAGCCAGTCCTGAAGCTTGAAGTTTACCGTAAATTCACCTTTTCCTTTTTCCTTCAACCATTCTCCGATTTCTTCGTAAGCCGTATCCGAATCCAGATCGTCGAAATCGCCCGAATTGACCATGTACCCAGGTTCTTCGTAAGCTTCTTCCAGCTCTCCTGTGGGATTTCCTTTTTCGGGGGCTACGACCTCCATTATCGGAATGTCGTACTTCCTGGCAAAGTCGAAGTCCCTCTGATCGTGAGCGGGGACCGACATTATCGCACCGGAACCGTACTCGGTAAGAACGAAATTCGCTATCCATATCGGGATTTCTTCCCCGGTTGCCGGGTTGACAGCGTATTCGCCGGTAAAAACTCCTTCCTTGTCCAGGTCTCCTCCCGCTCTCCTGGTCTGGTCGATCCGCTTCGTCTCTTTCACGAACGACCTTAACTTTCCTCTCTGGTCTTCGTCTTCTACGTCATCGATTATGTCTTCTACGAGCGGATGTTCGGGGGCGAGAGCCATGTAAGTCGCGCCATAAATAGTGTCCGGCCGCGTGGTAAAGACGTCCAGCTCTCCCTGACGATCGGCGAGATTGAATTTTATCTCCACGCCTTCGCTTCTGCCAATCCAGTCCCGCTGCATCTTCTTCACGTGATCGGGCCACCCGTCCAGATCATCCAGATCATCCAGCAACTCTTGAGCGTAATCCGTAATACTGAAGAACCACTGCTCTAATTGTTTTTCCTCAACTTCCGTGTCACACCGTTCGCACCTACCATTTATGACCTGTTCGTTGGCCAGAACCGTATCGCAGTGGGGGCAGAAATTTACCGGGCTCTCGTCCCTGTAGGCCAGGTCCTCCTCGAAAAGCTTGAGGAACAACCACTGCGTCCACCTGTAGTAACCCGGATCGTGAGTCTGTACTTCCTTGTCCCAGTCGTACTCAATTCCCCACTGACGGAACTGTTTCTTAAAGTCCGCAATGTTTTCCTGAGTCCATTCCCCGGGCTGAATTCCCCTCTCTATAGCGGCGTTCTCCGCGGGAAGACCGAAAGCGTCGAACCCCATGGGGTTCAGAACGTTTAGCCCTTTCATCTGCATAAAACGGGCCAAGGTATCCCCTATTATGTAATTCCTTCCGTGGCCAACGTGCATCGTCCCGGAAGGATAGGGAAACATGTTAAGGTAATAGAAGTTGTTCTCAGTCTCTTCCAGGTCCGTCTTGAAAGTACCTTCCTCTTCCCAGTAGTCTCTCCACCTGTCTTCGATTTCCTCGAAGTTATAGTCTTCGGACACTTCTTTCATCTCGTTTTATTCACCTGCCAGGTTTCGCGCGTATTTTTCCGCTTCGGACAATACTTGATCAACCTTGGTTGGTTCGTCCATCTCACAGTAAAGACGCAACAGAGGTTCCGTACCGGAAGCTCTTATCAGCAACCACCCGTCGTCGAACCTCAGTTTAACCCCGTCCGTCTTTTCCACGCTCTTAACCCGATAGCTTCCAATACTCTCCGGCGGGTCCTCCGTAGATTTATTCTCGACTTCCTGTCTGGCTTCCAGGTGGATGTCGTTCCTTCTGTAGTGGTGACCCCCGAACTCGTCCATCATATCGTTCACCAGTTCCGTCGGCTGTTTGCCGGATCGAGCTACCATTTCTATCAGTATTAGCGAGCATAGAATTCCGTCACGATCGGGTATGTGATTCTTCAGACCAATACCTCCACTTTCTTCTCCCCCGATGAGGACATCCTCTTTCACCATCTTTTCGGCGATAAACTTGAATCCAACCGGCGTTTCGGTCACGTCTCTATTATGCTTTTTCCCTATCTTGAAGATCATGTCCGTAAGAGGAAAGTTCTTGACCGCCTTCCCTTCCCAGCCCTTCTCTTCTATCAGGTATCTCATCAACAGTGCGTAGGTCCGATGAGCGTCTATAAACGAACTATCTTCCGCTACAGCCGATACCCTATCTCCGTCCCCGTCAGTTACCACGCCGACTATCGGTTTATCGTTTTCTTTCCTCTGTTCCGCGATTTCTTCTTTCAAAGGGTCGAGATACTCCTCCAGCGGTTCCGGCCTAATTCCATTGAAGCCCGGGTTGAAATCACCCCGCACCTCCACCGATGGAACTCCAAATTTATCGAGTACCTTCCCGGTAAAACCCTGAGCCGAACCGTACATGGAGTCTATAACTGCCATTACGGGGTTTTTCGTGAGCATTTCCTGGTCGACGATCTCTCCGAGGGCCTCGACGTAGTCGGAAGAAATGTCTACTCTATCGACTTCCAATCCCGGATCTACTTCAGGCGACTCGGCGGGTAAGTTTTCCTCTATCCTGTCAGTTACCACCGGAGGGGCGGAAGCACCCGATTCGATTTTTACCTTGAAACCGTTGTACTCGGGAGGATTGTGGCTGGCGGTAATCATTACACCCGCCGCCGCTTCCATTTCCCTGACGGCAAAAGCCAATGCAGGCGTGGGAACCATCGACTTAGACACGAAGGCTGGCACGCCGGATTCCTTTAATACTCTGGCTACGTACAGAGCGAAGTTTTCCGATGCAAACCGGCCGTCGTAACCTACAACTACACCATCGTCGGAAGACCTGTATGGAGTGCCCCATTGGTTGTATACTTCAAGCTCTTTACGTTCCGAAGATTTTAAATAACTGGCCGTCGCTTCCGCTACCCGGCCAAGGTTTTCGTAGGTATAATCATCGGCGATAACTCCTCTCCAGCCGTCGGTCCCAAAACTTATCTCTTCCATTTTTTACCCTCCTCGTGATCGATTATCTCGTCTATTCTATCGGGAAAGTCCACCATTCCTCTATCCAGAACTTCAACTATCAGGTCCTTTGGAACGGACGTTTCCAGCTGAATCTGCCTCGTTTTAACTACTCCGTTCTTTGCAGCTAACCTATCCAGGGCCTCTTCAATTGCTCCAGCATATCTAGCGTAATTAAACCCTTCATTTCCATTTTGCATGGTTAAAACTTAAGATTTAATCAATCATAATTCCAGGGAATCGATCAAAGCTCGTACTGGACAAGGTATGAGATCTCGATCGTTTCCTTGGCCGGCACGGACTCTTCGTATTGAATTGTCTCCGAATTAACCTTTTTGTATTCGTAATTTGACCGGAGTATCTCCCAATCACCAGGCAATTTTTCCTTAATGAGCAGTTGAACCTGCTTCTCTTTCCTATTTTCAATCGTTATCTCAATCCGGTCCTTCCAGATCCTCTCGCCTATCCTCTCGTGATCGATCCTTTTCCTCCGGCCTTCCACGTCAAACGAGTCACCCAGTTCCAGTTCCGCCTCCTTTCCTACCGGGAGGTTGGGCAGCGAATCGGCACCAATAAAAGTTTTCTCGTCGGAAGCCTCGTATATCCTTATCGTCCCGGAAGCAACGGGAACCCCCAGACCTTCTTCCTCCGTGTTGTTAAGTTCTATCATCGTCCTTACTGCAGAGGAGGAGTAAGGTTCGAACAAATAATACTTTCGATAGTTAACGGAATCCCTGTGGAGAAACTTAACCTGCGTTTCCATACCGCTGGCCAAATCCACGGGGAACCCAACTTTGTAGCGATAATATTCGAATACCTGCTCGGGGCTAGAAGTTTCCTGCCGGTCGAGACTCCTGGCTGCCGCGACGAAGTTCGGCCCACTATTTTTTCTTTTCGGTTCTCCCGCCAGCAGCCTCAACTCTATTCCACGGAAATCCCAGCCAGTTTGATTATCGACGTGGCCTATTCCGCGGAGATCCAACGATTCCTTTTCTTCGCTCAGGAATCCGACGTACTGGGGTGACCAGTTCAACTCGGAAAGTTGATAGCCGATGGTCAAATCCGTCTCAACTTTCTCCCTGGCGGTCAGCTCAAGTTCCAGGCTGGAGTATTTGTTCTCCAGAGAAAACCCCCGGAACCGGTACTCCTCCGGATTAGTGATCAACCTCATTTCCCCGTCCGGAGTTTTGAGCAAAGGTTTGCCGCTAAAGATTCCCACCAGCGTACCTTCCAGAGCGGTTTCTGGACTTCCCCGTTTAATTACTGAAACCTCGGTGCCGATCAGTTCCTTTAGTAAACCATCCTGTGAGTTTACCGCCGGGACCGTTCTTGAACTCCTGAGACTCGCCCCGGGGCTGGAAGTAAAAACGGTCCGCGTCACTACAGATGCGGGTAGCTTTCTGGTTAACCTATTCAACCCCTCTTCCAGTTTTACATCTTCCTTTTCTATAACCAGTGAAGGACCACTCTGGTAGAGGGTAATGATCTTTCTCGTCTCGGAATAACACTTTGCTGGCTGAATCCCCAGGGACAAAACCAGGACCAAACCAAAAACGAAGGGGATCAAAAAGCATCTCTTTCGATTCATAGTACCGCCCCCGATAATTTAATTCAGCAAATATTAGCTCATTAAAGCTATGCGATCAAAAGCAAGTACCCGAATGAAAGTCCGAGTACAGACAACCACTTGTTAAAATCCTGGTTCATTGCAATCACCTTCCTGCTTTACTATCATAATTTAGTTCGACCGCTAGGTAACTTACCCACTACTGGCCCTGATGGTCGAAAAGGGAGGGGGACAAAAATTTCGAGTCGAGGGGGAAGTATAATGAATAGAGAAAATCCAGAAGGTTATTTACCGGAATCAATGAGTTCGTTAGTACCGGAATATATCGAAAGAGGTCAGGGAGAGTTAGTCTACGACAAAAACGGGGATACTTACATCGACTTCAGCGGAGGTTGGGGCTGTATGGCCGTAGGGTACAGTCATCCTAAAGTGGTAAATGCTGTAAAAAGCCAGGCGGAAAAATTTCTCCACACGGACTTTAGCGCCATTCCCTACGAGAGTTATCCCGAACTCGCCGGCAGGCTTTCCGAACTCGCTCCGGGAGAAACCCCCAAAAAAGCTGCCTTCTTCAACAGCGGGGCGGAGGCAGTCGAAAACGCTGTAAAATTCGCAAAAGCTGATACCGACAGGGGGGCACTCGTCGCGTTCGAAAGCGGCTTTCACGGCCGAACCTTGCTAACTATGACGCTGACTCACAAGGCGAAACCGTACAAGGCGGGCTTTGGCCCGTTCGCTCCGGACGTCTATAGGCTTCCTTATCCCAACCAGTACAGGGGGGGAGTTCCCGTAAAAGAACTCGAAGTGAAGCTAAAAAACATGGTAGACCCGGAAGACATCGCGGCGATAATAGTCGAACCAGTACTGGGTGAGGGCGGTTTTCTAGTTCCGCCGGACGATTTTTTACCCTACCTTCGAGATCTGACGGACAAGTACGGAATAGATTTAATATTCGACGAGATCCAGTCCGGAACGGGCAGGACCGGCAAATTTTTTGCCTGCGAACATTACGACGTTGAACCCGATCTCATAACAGTGGCAAAGTCTCTTGCCGCCGGGTTACCCCTTTCAGGAGTTATCGGAAAAGAGGAGATAATGGACGCACCGGATCCGGGAAGCATCGGAGGTACTTACGTGGGAAATCCGGTCGCAATAGAATCGGCCCTCGCCGTACTGGACGTCATTGAGGAAGAGGGCCTCCTCGAGCGTGCCTCGGAAATCGGGGAAAAAGTAACGGAAGAATTCAACAGAATGAAAGAAGAGTACGAAATAGTCGGAGACGTCAGGGGTCTCGGAGCAATGGTAGCTATGGAGCTGGTAAAAGACGGAAAGACAAAGCAACCCGCTCCGGAAATTACTCAAGAAATCGTCGATCTCGCCCTGGAGGACGGACTTATTCTACCTACAGCCGGCCTACACGGCAATGTAATAAGACTGTTAACTCCTCTCGTAATAGAGGAAGAATACCTGGACGAAGGGCTGGAGATAATCGGACGAGCAATCTCGAAGGTCCAGGAAGAAATGGTTAACTAAATGAAGATAAATGAATTGGTAGAAGGGGCGATAAAAGAAACCATTAGCTTCCCCGTCTTATTTGCCCCTTTCTTCTTTTCCGCGTTCTTAAACGCCATTCTTGGTTCGGATCGGGCAATCTCGGCTCTCGGGCCGGGCTGGAGTATAGTCCTGAGAATACTGGTTCTACTGCTTCTTACGCCCCTCACCTCGGGAATGACCATCTTTCTCGACAGAAACGTTTACTCCGGCGAATCCCCCAATTTAACAGGATCATTCGACAGGGTGAAGCCAAACTATTTACCGCTAATAGCGGTGAATCTCGTGGCCTGGACGGCAATCGTTCTCGGGTTTTTCCTGTTCATAGTTCCCGGAGTCTACCTTTACGTAAAACTTATCTTCACCAACCAGGAAGTCCTCCTTGGCAGGAAAACCGATATCACTAAAGCTCTGGAAAGTAGCTGGAATCATACGACCAACAGGTGGGGCGATATTTTCCGAATTATCCTGATCTTTGAAGTACCGCTTTTATTGATCAGTTTCAGTCTGGGAGCACTCCCACCCGGCTGGGGAGCGACGGTAAGCCTACTGCTTACCACCGTATTCCAGACGTGGGTAACGCTGGTGTTAACTCACGTTTACCTGGGTATTCTTGAAGAGGGGTAATCGAGAATGTTTGGCCTGCCCTGTATTTGAAGGGAAGGCGCCTTCGCCTATATAATAACCTGAGGTGATTTAAATGGCCCTAATTGGATACATGGAAGGAACGGATCCGGATTTATTAAGCAGCCTCTGTGCTCAAGGAAACGATACGCTTCCTCTCGGAAACGGCACTGACGGACACGGAAAATATATTGCTCACGTCACCAGTTCAGATGGCTTTGATGTAATAATTTCCTACCTCCATAAACTGGTTTCGGTAACCGGAATGGAACACGTTTCAATCGATGACAGGCTTTTCGCCTGCCGGAGACACGATATACCGGTTATCATAGTCGTAGCGGACAAATTTAAGGAAAAAGCGAAAGAAAAGATGGCTGAGTCAAGAGACTACGTGGAGCTGGTCTCCCCGGAGGAGCTTGAAACAAAGGTAATGGAGATAATATAACCACATCCGATCTTTCATCGTACCTGGTAAATATTTCTACCGGCGAACTACCTCGTTATTTCGGGAGTAGTTCGCCTTTTTAATTTTTTAACTCTCCGAGGCTACTATCTTCTACCTTTGGTCGTCGTCTTCCATAGCCCCGGAATATTACCAATCAAGCCGATCAAAAAAATCCCCCCTGGGAATTACCCCTGAAGATATTCGGACTTTTACCTACCACCCTCAACCCGGGCGTCCCTTCTTCCAGTTCGCCCAGGAAAAGGACAGGAGTCGTTGATCTTCTCCCCTGGAAAAAGTAAAGTTTTCCAAATGCATCCAGGAGTGGAGGAAATTGGCTAAAGATGGTCTGCTCGCAAAATACGAAGAAATAGCGGTATTCGGGGCCGGTGCGACGGGACAAGCCGTCGTAGATTACCTAACCTCGAAAGGCGTAAAAGTATTCGTGACTGAGAAGGACGAGATTGATCCGAGGACCAGAAATAGGTTTCGTAAGAGGGGAGTGAAGTTCGAGGAGGACGGCCATTCGGAAAGAGCCCTGAATTCCGATCTAATAGTCCTCTCTCCCGGCGTACCGCCCGACCACGAACTGGTGAAGGAAGCACGAAACCTTGGGATACCGACAATCGGGGAGATAGAACTTGCCTACAGGCTGTCGCCGACAGACAGGATTGTTGCGGTAACGGGTACCAACGGCAAATCGACCACGGTAAATCTTATATATGAAATCCTCAAGTACATGGGGACGAGTTCAATCGCCTGTGGCAACATCGGAACACCGTTCATCAGCATGATCCCCTCACTGGCCCCGGACGACGCGGCGGTAGTCGAGGTCAGCAGCTATCAACTCCAGACCACGGAAAAGTTTCGACCTCGTGTAGCCGTCCTCACCAATCTGGCGCTCGATCACCTGGATCGGCACGGTTCGTTCGCAAATTACCGCGAAGTAAAACTGAGACTATTTAACAATCAGAACGAGCGAGACTACGCCGTGATTAAGGATGGGCTTGACCTGAAAATTCCCAATAAAAAGCCGACAGAGGTCGAATTCCGGCCCAGGGAACCTCGAGGAATGGAACTGTCGCCACACCAAAAAGAAAACGTCGGGGCGGCTCTCGCGGCGGCAAACTGCCTGCTGGAAGGACCGGAACTCGATAGTCCGCCCTCCGAACCGGTCAACCGGGGGCTCAATCTACCACACAGATTGGAGTTTGCAGGTACGTTAAATGGGGTCAAGTTCGTCGACGACTCCAAAGCCACCAATCCCGCTGCAACGATAGCCGCCATTGAGGGTTTCGACCAACCGGTTAGGCTATTACTGGGTGGAAAGGCCAAAATGTCCGGTTATGACGAGCTAGTTGAAATAATCGAACCGGACTCGGTCCGCGCCACCTACCTCTTTGGGTCGGCTAAAGGAAAACTCGCTGAAATATTGAGACGGGCAGAGGTAGCCAAGTTCCAAACTTATCCGTCCCTGGCCAAAGCGGTCAAGGAAGCTTTTGTAGATGCAAATCAAGGAGAAATAGTACTTCTTTCGCCGGGTTGTTCGAGCTTCGACAGGTTCAACAACTTTGAAGAGAGAGGAGAACGATTTAAGGAAATCGTAAACTCGCTGGCAAATTAACCGGGTTTTTTTGATATCTTACGACATACATCACTCAGTGGAATGACAGCGCAGAAACGCAGACGAGACGGGAATCCTTGCAGAAGCGGGACATTCGAGATATAAAATATACTCCGGGCTGGTGAACTGATGGGAGATTTCAACGGGTCGAGTTCCAGGCTACTGTTAAGTGCCTTTTTGCTTACTTCTTTCGGGTTGATTATGGTATATAGTTCTAGTTGGGCGTACTCGGATTATTATTATGGAAGCTCGTACTATCTACTAGTAAAGCAGACCGTCGCGGCGGTAATAGGATTTGCCGCGCTGGTCTTCTTTGCAAAGGTAGATTTATCCAGGATTGTCGACCTGAGCGGTTACCTGCTCGCCGGATTTACCTTCCTGACACTCCTGACCCTGGTTCCGGGTATTTCTTCCGGAGGAAGGTGGCTCGATCTGGGTCCTTTCTCCTTTCAACCGACGGAGGGATTGAAGTTCGGGTTGATTACCTGGACCTCTCTTGCCATTGTAGACCTGGGAGATAGGATCAGGGATTTTTCCCGGGGAATAGTTCCGTTCCTGATCGTAATCGGCTCGATCTCGCTCATAACACTGCTTCAGCCAGATTTCAGCATGACCCTCCTCCTTATATCCACTACCGGATTCCTCCTTTTTCTCGGGGGTGCCAGGCTGTTGGGCCTGGGAAAGGTTCTCGCCCTGGGAGTTCCTCTGCTTGGTGGACTACTTGTCCTTAAACCGTATAGATTGCAGAGGTTGATTTCGTTCTTCGGCTCCGGCAAAGATCAACTGGGAACGGGTTATCAATTGAGACAATCTTTAATAGCTTTCGGCTCCGGCGGAATTTTCGGAAAAGGGTTGGGGGAATCGGTCGGAAAATTTCTTTACCTGCCGGCGGGCTACAACGACTTTATATACTCGATAATAGGGGAAGAGCTTGGTTTTATTGGCACGCTGATAATAATAGGTCTATTCGTGGTTCTGGGAGTGGAAGGTTTCAAAATAGCACTCAACCAGGACGACAGGATAAAGGGGCTTATAGCGGGCGGTTTTACCTTCGTAATCTTCTTTCAGGCTCTGCTGAATTTCAGCGTCACACTTGGACTTTTACCGGTGACCGGATTGACTCTGCCGTTTGTCAGTTACGGAGGATCGTCACTTATCGTCTCGCTGGCAATGGTAGGGTGTATAGTCAGCATAGCTAACTCATGAGATTACTGGTGGCGGGAGGAGGCACGGGTGGACATTTTTATCCAGCACTGGCGGTCATGAAAAAGCTCCACAAAGAGAGCAAGGAACACAAAATCTGTTATATCGGTACGGGAAGGGGCCTTGAAGCCAGAATAGCACCTCAATATGACTGGCTGGAATTCAAAACCATAACCATTCGAGGACTTAGCCGTCAGAGTTTAACCGGCTTTCTCAAAGGCCTGGCGTTACTCCCGCTGGGATTGGTCCAGGCTTTCTTCGCAATCAGAAAGTTCGATCCCGACGTGATTTACGGAACCGGTGGGTATACGACGTTTCCTCCCGCCTTCTGGGGCTTGATCCTGAGAATCCCGGTCCTGACTCACGAGTTGAATCTCAAACCGGGAGTAACCAATCGGATCCTTTCCCGGTTTGTAACGAAAGTCCTTCTTTCCTACCCGGATACCCGGAGACACCTTACAGTCCGAGATTCAAAGGTAACAGGCACCCCCGTGAGAAGGGAGATCGACGAAGATCGTGCCCCAGCAAACCCGGAAAGTTTTGGTCTGAAGCAAGATTCCCCTATAATACTTTTATTCGGGGGATCTAAAGGCTCAAAGATTTTGATCGAAAAAGTTATCCAGGAATTTGAACAAATGGACGAAAAAACCGATATACCGTTTCAATTCCTGATTCAGACTGGCAGAAATAACTATCCGCCCTTTAGCGAGCGGGTAGAGTCCTTACCATCGGAAAAAATTTCAGTGGTCGAATACATTGAGAACATGGGCGAGGTCTATAGGATGAGCGATCTGGTAATATGCAGGGGTGGGGCCGGTACGATGGCGGAGCTGGTAACGGCGGAAAAACCGGCAATTATCGTGCCCTGGAGCGGGGCGGCCGAAGATCATCAGTACTATAACGGAAAGTATCTGGAACAAAAGGGGGCTGCTTTTCTTGTCGAGGAAACGGAATGGCTCGACTATCCTCTAGTTGAAACCCTAACGGACTTACTGTCATCCAGGGATAAACTAAGGGAAATGTCAGAAAGTTACAGCTATATGGACGGGGATAGCGGTGCAGGAGAAGTAGTGAAAACACTAAAAGATACCATAAGTGAAGGAGAGTTATGTTAACGATAAACCCAGACAAAAAATACCATTTGATTGGAATCGGAGGAGACGGAATGAGCGGACTCGCCAGGGTATTACTCCAATTAGGTGCCAGGGTCGTTGGGTCGGATATAAGGGAAGATCCAAACACTAAAGTATTGCGGAACGCAGGGGCGGAAGTTTACGTCGGACACAGGAGTTCAAACCTGGCCAGGGACGTGGATGCAGTAGTGGTTTCTTCCGCGATCTCAGACGACAACGTAGAGGTGAGAGAAGCAAAAAGTCGAGGGATACCCGTTCAGGAAAGACTTACAGCTATGGCAAAATTAATGGAGGAAAAGAAAAGCTTAGCAGTAGCAGGAACCCATGGAAAGACTACCACCACGACCATGGCTTCGACACTTTTCGAGTTCGGAGGTAAGGACCCGACATACATGATTGGGGCCAACTGCGACCAACTCGACGGTAACGCCAAACTCGGCGATGGAGAGCACTTCATATCGGAAGTCGACGAGTCCGACGGACACTTTACCCAGCTCAGGCCTGACCTCTCGGTGATAACAAATATAGGCAAGGATCATCTGGATACTTATAAAAATCAGGACGAAATCCTTGAAGGTTTCAAGGAATTTGCCCGGCAATCGGAGGAAACGATTATCTGCGCCGATGACAGAAACAGCAGGAAGCTGTGCGACGTACTGTCCTCTCCGTTTACGTTCGGAATTGACAGCAAAGGAGACATAACTGCTCAAAACATCTCTCAGGCCGGCGTCCATACAAGTTTCGACCTTTGCTTTCGGGGCAATAAAATGGGTCGAGTTAACCTACCGGCACCGGGAAAACACAACGTATATAATGCCCTCGCCGCTATTTCGCTGGGCTATAAGTCAGGAATGGATTTTTCGATAATGATAGATATCATGGAGGAATTCCAGCTACCCAAAAGAAGGTTTCAGATTCTTCAGAATAACGGCTCCATAATCGTGGACGACTACGCCCATCTGCCACGAGAGATTGAGGTAACGCTCAATGCGGTAAAAGAAGGCTGGGACCCAAACAGAATCCTCGCCGTCTTTCAACCTCACAGGTTCAGCCGAACGAAACACATAAACGGCCAGTTCGGAAATTCGTTTAAGTCTGCCGATATGGTAGTAATTACGGGAATTTATCCGGCCTCTGAAACTCCAATTCCGGGCGTGACGTCCCAGTTGATACAGAAATCCGTCGAAAAAAAGAAGAAATCGGGTGTTTATCGTATCCTGGAACGGGAAGAACTTTACAGCTTTGTGGAGAACACCATGGAAGAAGGTGACTTTTTAATCGGGCTTGGTGCGGGAGATATCAACCAGTTTACCCGCTCCCTGGCTGAAAGTTAAGACCTAACAACAGATAAAGGAGGAGTCCGTGGTTTCAACAGTAGTAGACAGAAGAGAACTGGACATCATAGAGAAGGACGTACCACTTAGCGGATTTACGACGTGGAACGTAGGTGGACCGGCCCGGTACTTCTGTCAGCCTGAATCACTGGATCAACTCCAAAAAGCAATTGTCTTCGCGGACGAGTTCGATCTCGATACAATATTTCTGGGAAACGGGAGCAACCTTCTCGTATCGGACGAAGGTTTCGACGGGCTTGCCGTAAGGCTTGGTCCCGGTTTCGGTGACCTAGAAAACGACGGGGATCGGATAAGGGCATCGGCGGGCACGCCTCTTTACAAGCTGGCGGACGTGTCCAACAAGGCCGGAAGCAGCTGTTTTAACTTCCTTACTGGAATACCGGGCACCGTTGGAGGCGGGCTAGTCATGAACGCCGGGGCTTTCGGATCGGAAATCTCGGACTACCTTACCGAATTCTCCTACCTTGACCCTAGCGGGGATGTGCACGAGGTTTCCCGAAAAGACGTCCGGTTCAACTATAGATCGAGCCCCTTTCAGGGCTGTCCCGATAAAATCGTCCTGGAGGCAGAATTTAAGCTGGAACGGGGGGAAAGCCAGCCCGACATGAGCGAAATACTCGAGCAGCGACGGGAAAAGTTTCCTTATTCAAAACCATCAGCGGGTTCCGTATTCAAGAATCCAACCGAAGTAGATATGACGGCTGGACAACTGCTCGACGAGGTGGGAGCGAAAGGTTTTTCCGTCGGAAATGCAGCCGTCTCACACCAACACGCCAACTTTATCCTCAACAAAGGCCATGCCACGGCCAAAAACATCCAAAAAGCAATTGACATTTTACGTGACAGGGTGTATAAAGAATTTGGGGTGACACTCGTCACCGAGATCGTGGTCATATAGGATTGACACCCCAGAAATAACTTTGCATCTAAAGAAAGTATATTATATTATTAGCAATAGTAAATAATCAACGAGTTCTCGTTGGAGCGGACTTTACGGGGATATATATAAGTCTAAACCAAAATTATTGAGAATTGGAGGCTTTGCATCTCCGGTCAGTTGGGGGATTGAGCGGGGATGGGCGATATGGTTTCAAAAGGCCATAAAAACTTGTTTGGATCCAGGAGAACGCAAAACAATTCCGATATTCTCCTTATCTTAAAGTTTAGCCACGGAGTCAATAGCTCCGCACCCAGGTGCGGGACTTGTATGGAAAATCCCGCAAGGTTGTGAATTATGTTATTTAGCGACATAAGACCCAGCAGTCAATTGAGCCCTTTTCCCGAGTCATTTCCGATACGGGAAAACGGTCAAGAACAAAGAGGACACTTTTCAAGGATCATTTCCTCGATTGTCAGCTGGACAAAAACAGCCGACTCCTTCTCGGGACAAGCCCTGGAGGGTTCTCGGCGAGTTTTGGTAAACGTATCTTTGAAGTTATTAGGGTGGTGATCCAATGGAAAGTGAGGACTTGGTAGTGGGGCTGGATATTGGTACAACAAAAATTGTTGCCTTAGTGGGTAACGTTGTCGATGACTCGATTGAAATTGTTGGAATAGGTCAGTCTCCTTCAAAAGGGTTGGAAAAAGGGGTAGTGGTGGATATCGGCCAGACGACCAGCTCCATAAGGAAAGCGGTTAGTCAGGCCGAGAAGATGGCGGACGTGAAAATCGACTCCGTATACGCTGGAATAACGGGGAAACACATAAACTACTTAAACAACACGGGCACGGTCTCGATAAACAGGTCCGACAGCGTAATTCGTAAGGACGACGTCAGGCGAGTAATCGAGACTGCAAAGGCCATGCAACAGATTCCTCCCCAATCGGAAATGATTCACATCATCCCCCGTCAGTTCGTGGTGGATAATCAAGAAGGAATTACTGATCCTATCGGAATGACAGGAACGAGGCTGGAGGCGGACGTTCACATAGTTACCGGCGCGAGCACGGCAGTCCATAACCTCACCAGGTGTCTGAACTCTCTGGACATAGGAATAGAACAACTGGTGCTCGAACCACTGGCTTCGTCTCACGCCGTACTATCGTCGGCGGAGAAAGAGCTCGGGGTTCTGCTTATGGATATAGGAGGCGGCACTACCGATCTGGCCGTCTTCAAGAAAGGTGATATTTGGTTTTCCAAGGTACTACCGGTGGCCGGGGAGCATATGACAAACGACATAACGGTCGGCCTGCAGACACCGCTGGAAGTTGCCGAAGAAATAAAGGTGGAACACGGAACGGTATTCATAAACGAGGAAAACCAGGACAAAAGAATAGAAGTTGCTACCGTGGGTGGGAATGAAGTTAAACAAATCCCCATTAAAAATCTGGCAAAGGTAATAGAACCAAGAGTGGAAGAAATATTTAATCTTACCTTTCAGGAACTGGAAGACGCCGGTTATCGGGACCTGATACCTTCAGGAGTCGTATTATCCGGAGGCACTTCACTGCTTAACGGCATCGTAGAGTACGGGAACAGACACTTCGACGTCCCAATTCGCAGGGGTTCCACACCCGACGACATCCACGGACTGAGGGACGTGGTTGAATCTCCCATATATGCAACTTCGGTAGGACTGTTAAAATACTCAGTCGAATCGCACGATTACCTCAGAAATGGCAAACGAGCGATGGGTCAGGGAGGCTCGGTTATATCCGACATCTTTAGTTGGCTGGGTAAATTCTTCAGAAGGTAGGCATAATTGGTCAATCCTAATGAATAACTTCAGCGGGCAAAAAGAGGGTTAATTCTCGGTAAGAATGAGAAAAATAGCTATAATCAACCAGAAAGGGGGAACAGGCAAAACGACCACCGCGGTCAACCTGGGCAAGGGTCTGGCTGACCGAGGAAAAAAAACTCTTCTTATTGATATCGATCCTCAGGGAAACCTAGCTACCTGGTTCGAACCCGATTACGAAAGATCGCTCTATCACTTGCTCGTTGACGACGAAACCCCGGATAACTGTATCGTTGAGGTCGGGGATAATCTTCACCTGCTGCCCAGCGACGAAGCCACCGCTCAGGCGGAAAAAATCTTAACCGGAAAGACCAGCAGAGAGACGATTCTCAAGCGGAGACTCTCCGCAGTCGACTCCTACGACGCGGTGATACTTGATTGTCCTCCGAGTTTGAGTCTGCTCAATCAGAACGCTCTGGTGTATGCTAAAACCGCTTACATACCCGTAAGTATGGACTACCTGGCTGTGGTGGGCGTAAAGAATATTCTGAAAAATATCAGGAGAATAAATGATTTACTTGAACACGACGTGGAGGTTGGCCTTGTCATTCCCACCTTTTTCGACATTAGAACCAATCAGAGCAAGGAAATTCTTGAGACTTTGAAAAAGCACTTCGATAGTAAAGTTACAGAACCAATCAGAACGAACGTTAGGCTTTCCGAATCGGCCAGCTACAACGAGACGATATTTGAGTACGCTCCCAAATCTCACGGGGCCGAGGACTACGCAAAGTTAGTAGAGAGGGTGATAGAAGATGAATAAAAAAAACAAATCAGTAGGGCAAGACCCACTGGACGGTGTAATGGAGGATTTCTACAGGTCCGACTCCGGCCAGGAAGAAGAAAAGGGGGCTGAAAAGGACGAAGAAGCTAAGGACTCGGGCGGCCCATCACCAGAACCAACCAAAACCCGGGCCAGTAACTACGACCTAGCAAACTTAATGGTGATTGGAGTCGGCGGTGGAGGAAACAATGCAATTGACAGAATGGTTGAAGCCGGAGTAGACGGGGTTAGTCTGATTTCGATAAATACGGACGCTCAGGTTCTTGAAGTAAATAAGTCCGACAGGGCAATCCAAATAGGTAAAGAGCTCACTGGAGGGCTTGGTGCCGGAGGCAATCCCGAAATAGGCAGAGAAGCTGCTCTGGAAAACCAGGAAACTATCGAGAATCTCCTGCAGAATGTAGATATGTTATTTATTACCTGTGGTATGGGCGGAGGTACCGGCACGGGCGCTACTCCCGTTATAGCCGACGTAGCTCAGAAAATGGAGATTCTGATCACGGGAATTGTTACGAAACCTTTCTCGTTCGAAGGTAAGGAAAGAGAGGAAAAAGCCCAGCGTGGACTCAAAAACCTGACCGACAAAGTAGACACCATAATAACTATATCAAATGACCGCCTGCTGGAAGTTGCTCCGGGAAATATCTCCCTGATTAACGCCTTTACAATGGTTGATGAGGTTCTTATGCAGGGAGTAAGAGGAATATCCGAGTTAATAACCGTTCCCGGCATGATAAACCTGGATTTCGCGGACCTGAGAAATGCTATGAAGAACGGTGGACCCGCCCTCATGGGAATAGGAGAAGCCGAAGGGGAAGGAAAGACGAAAAAGGCGGCTCAAAACGCTATCTCCTCGCCACTACTCGAAGGTTCAATAGAAGGTGCAAGAAACGTAATTATGAACGTTACGGGCAATACCGACCTGTCCCTGGAAGAGGTCACCGAGGCGGCACAACTTGTAAAAGACGAAGCTGACGAAGACGCCAACATTTTCTTCGGTACGACGATCAAAAACGATCTCGATTCCGTAAAGTTGACGGTAATTGCAACCGGCTACGACGGAAGAAAGAAGCACGAGGAAGCGGACGATATAAGGGAAATTGCTCTCACGGGCGAGGAAAACGCGAATATAAACGATGAAAACGATCTCGACATCCCTACTTTCCTCAGAAGAAGTCAGGGGTAAGGGTAACTAGCCGTATTTTGATTATGAAAACGATTGCCCAGCCTTTTACCGGCGGCAAGCCAACTTACAAAACCAGGAATCCCCTCCGCACGTCCTGATCAACCTCTTACCTTTTTTAAAATCCGGATTCAGAAATACTGAAAAAACACTCGCCCCCATGAACAGTTTCAAAATTACAACCAGTACTGTCCAGGGGGCGAAAACGTCCCTATCTGTACTATCGCCCGGGACGATTAATAAAACAGGTCCTTCATTCTTAGTAAATCGTCATCTATCGGCTTGGGAGAGTTAGCGATTACTTTTTCCAGGCTAACCGGCTCTACTTCGCTCCCGTCAAATGAGGTCATAAGATCGAACTCTCCCTCCAGGCAAAACTCAACTGCGGAGATACCGCACCTGGTGGCCAGCAACCGGTCAAAGGCTGTCGGTTCTCCCCCTCGCTGCAGGTAAGCGAGAGTGGTTACTCTTATAGGCATCTCCAGGATTGCATCGAGCTGATCTTTCAGGTAGTGACCGATTCCACCTAGCTTCACGTGACCGAAGGAGTCGGTTCCGGTCTCCCTGGTAATCTGCTGGTCAAGTCCTTTCGGGCTTGCCCCTTCCGAAATTACGACGATGGAAAAGTTCTTGCCCGCTGCCTCTCGCTCCTTTATCCGTCCTTTGACGTCCTTTATGTTAAACGGTTCTTCGGGAACGAGTATCGAGTCAGCCCCTCCAGCCAGTCCACCGAAGAGAGCTATCCAGCCCGAGTCCCTGCCCATAACTTCCAGAATCATAATCCTGTGGTGAGAATAAGCCGTAGTGTGCAGTTGATCCACGGCTTTCATTACCTGAGTAAGGGCGGAACTAAATCCGATGGAATACTCTGTCTCAGCGAGATCGTTGTCGATAGTCTGGGGAATCCCGACCGCGTTGACGCCAAAATCCCTTAGTTTATGAGCCACGCCCAGTGTGTCGTCTCCGCCAATAGCAATTACCGCATCCAGATCGTTCTTTTTATAGTTCTCATAGGTCTTTTCCGGGCCGTCCTGAACGGAAAACGGATTAGTCCTTGAACTGCCCAGCAAAGTTCCACCAATGGGTAATATTCCGGATACATCTCCTCTAGTTAATACCTCTTTATCGTCTTTCAGCAATCCCGCCCATCCGTTTTTGAATCCGACAACGTCCATATCTTCGTCTCTTGCTTTGCGAACTACCGCCCGGATTGCCCCGTTGATTCCCGGAGAGTCTCCTCCGCCTGTTATCAAGCCAACTTTATCCATATCTATCACCCTAGGTTGATCAATTTTTAAGTGTATAGGCTCTTGTTCACGGAGCCAGCCTGCTCAAACAAGTTCTTAGCAGTTTCCTTTATTCTTTCACGGATTTTTCGCGATACTACCCGTGGGTCGAAGTCCGACTTTACAGGACTCCAATCGGTGTCGGAGAAGAAACCTTCTCTGTCGTCCTTTACACCTTCCGGAGGTAACACAGAATCCTTGTGTTCTAGATAAAAATCCAGAGCAGCTCGGGCGTATTCGTACTGATACCTGGTGTCTTTGTTGAGCTTACAGACTCCGTAATCCAGTACCTGTACCAGCTGTTCTTCCACCAGGCCTGACGACCCGTGCAGCACCAGAGGGACATCGCATCCTTCCTTTGCAAGCGTTTCGCTGATTTCTTCAACGAGGTCTACCTTGAGTTCTATGTCCTTTCCCTTACTTACTCCGTGCTCCGTCCCCACGGATACGGCGAGCAGATCTATTCCCGTTCTTTTAACGTACTCTACCGCTTCCTCGGGATCCGTGTAAAACGCTTCTGCCGAGGCAGTGTCCTCGTCCTCTACTCCTTTGATCTTTCCAAGTTCTCCCTCGATCAGAACTCCGCTTCCTTCCGCGTAGTCAACGACCTCTCTAGTAATCCTGACGTTATCGCCAAACGATTCTTTGGACGCATCGATCATAATTGACGAAGCAAGTTTCTCATCCACTGCGGCCTTGATTAATCCCATATTTGACTCCTTCAGGTGGTCCATGTTGAGAAAGACCCCGAAGTCGTAGTTCTCCGCTATCTCTTCGATGTAATTCGACATCACCCTCAAACCTCTTATCGGATCCCCGTCTCCTGCAAATTTCGATGCACCGTTGCTTAATTGAAGAACGAGATCGCTGTTCTTCTCTTGAGCCGCTCTGAGAAGTCCGATTAAAACGTTGGGTTCGGCAATATTTGAAGCAATGAACCCGTATCCCGATCTATTTGCTTGTCCGTAAACTTTTTCCAGCTCAGATCCACTTAAAAAAGGCACACTTACCTCCTTTATAGATTATTGGTTCAGTTAATTCAGAAAAACGCCCAACCAAGGGCGATACCTGTAGAACTATTTCTAAGTAACAAACTTATTCGCTTATAACAGTCAAAGGCCCCACTCAGTACTCAGTTGATCCAGGTCGTCAGGATCTCGATTTAGACTTTTAGTTGTACCTTTTTCTCGTTCACCAGTACATTTCAACTGAGTCCCGGTCGGGGTTCAATGGCTACGGTTAGAGCCGTCAATGGTCCTAGTATTTCCCCTGTTTTTTGTTAAGGACTAAATCTATCAGACAATTTTACTAAGAAAAACCCCAGTTGCAAAGGCTCAATGGTTTTAGATGCCGATAAAGTTGATAAAAGCGAAAGTATTCCGTAACGTAGTATAGGAAATAGTTATTTAGGGGGTTAAAATAAGAGGTTTAGATTTCTGGTTTTGATTATTGGTTGCAATCGGGTCTAATTCATGGTTGATATCTGATGGTAGAAGCTTTCATAGGGTTGGGTTCCAACCTCGGTAACAGGAAAAAGAATATCGACAATTCCCTTCGTATACTGAACGAAAGGAAAAATGTAGAGTTGGTTGGCCGGGCTTCGAATTACGAAACCGAGCCGATTGGACCTACTCAACCCTGGTTCATAAATACTGCAGTTGAGATTGCAACTACCTCGTCTCCAGAGGAAATTCTTGCGGCGTGCAAAGAGGTTGAAAAACGAATAGGCCGAGTGGATTCCCTGAAGTGGGGTCCCAGGCTCGTCGACCTGGATCTTTTGCTTGTAAATGGATACGTTCTGGAAGAGCGAGACCTAAAGCTGCCCCATCCCCAGATGGAAGAACGAAGGTTCGTCCTACTTCCTTTGCTTGAACTGGAGCCGAACTTAGTTCACCCCAAATTACAAACCCCCTTAAAAGACCTATTACCCAAACTGGAAGAAGACAAAAAGGTGATAAAGTTACAATGAAACAAATTCTAATTTCCTCCGACAGCAGGAGTATTGGTGAAAAGCGCGTTGCGATAACCGAAAACGGCAAGCTTGTAGAAATATTCTACGAGGATTTCCAGCAGGACAGATTGGTAAGCAATATCTATAAAGGAAAAGTGGAAGACGTACTATCAGGTTTGGGGTCCGCTTTCGTGGATGTAGGAGAGGAACAGAGTCTATTTCTCTCCCGGAGCGAGATAAATCAGGCTATCCTCAGAAGCAGGGGATTCGACCCCAACGAGTACCCACCGAGGATCAACAAGATAATTCACGAGGGAGAATCTTTAATCGTCCAGGTGAAACGAGGCGAAATTGGCACGAAAAATCCTCAGGGAACGACAAAGATTAGCCTGCCCGGCCGATACTGGGTGTTCCTTCCCAAGGATAGCCGGCTGGGAATATCCAGGAGAATTACCGACGACAAAGAAACCCAGAGGCTAAAGGACATAGCCCGAAACCTAAAGGAAGAAAACGAAGGTCTTATAGCTCGTACTGCTTCGGAAAACGCATCCAAAGAGGATCTAAAACGGGACTTCAATTTCCTGCTGGGAACCTGGAAGGGTATCGAAGAGGAGGCAACAAAAGTTAAACCACCTCACCTGCTTCACTCTCACGCGGGAATAGTCAGGAAGATAATAAGGGACCGTTTGCTCGAAGACGTGGATCAAGTATTAACCGATTCAAAGGACGTATACGAAGATATTCTGGACTACATCCACTACCTCAGGATGGACGAATTCAAGGACTCGATTGATCTATACGAGAACGAAAATACGTCATTGTTTTCCAAGTACGGAGTCGAGGAGCAACTGAAAGGCTGTCTGAAACGAGAAGTTAGCCTCGAATCCGGTGGATATCTGGCAATAGACGAGACAGAGGCTCTCACTGCCATAGATGTGAATACGGGTGGGAACGTAAATCACAAAAACCAGGCACAGGCTATTTTAAACACCAACCTGGCAGCGGCAAGGGAAATTCCGATTCAGCTGAGGTTACGAAAAATCAGCGGGATTATAATTGTGGACTTCGTAGATATGTACGACAACGAAGATCAGCAAAAAGTTATAAACGAGCTAAAGGATAGCCTGCGTGAAGACAGAGTACCGGCTGATTTCATAGATATGACTCCTCTCGGACTCGTGGAGATTACGAGAAAAAGAGAGGGAGAAAGCCTGGCCGACCTGATGGAAGAATACGAGAACGATGTTTAGCCTGAGTACCCGGCGGTAGATGGTTCCTGGTTTATTTAGAAAATAACAAAACACGTCGTCACGGACTACTCTCAGCTAGACCTGAATCGAATTCCCGGTGCTATTCCTCAAAGGCCAGAGTGATTTTCGCCTCCGCAACCAGCTCTTCATCTACATAGGCATCCACGTTCACCTTACAGAGAGTGCTTCTGGCTTTGTTCATTTCGGCTTTTAGGACAAGCTGATCCCCGGGAGTGACCTTTCGTCTGAACTTTGCTCCGTCAACTCCGACCAGGTAACCTATTCCTTCACCGCCTAAAACTTTACCGGCGAGGAGACCGGAAACCTGGGCCATCCCCTCGACAATCATAGTTCCCGGCATAATTGACGGACCGGGTTCAGGGAAGTGACCCTGGAAGAACGGTTCGTTGATCGTAACGTTCTTCAGGGCCACCAGCTTTTCCCCATCGCACTCGGTCACTCTATCAACTAAGAGATAAGGATAACGAAGTTCTATCGCATCCTTAATTTCTTCAATATCCATTTTAACCAGCGGGTTGAGTTAACCGCCTATCTCCGACCTCAGGACTTGTTTCGTGGCCTCGGTAAGGTTGTCCACTTTTTCGCTATTCCTGTAGAGGATAACGTTTTCCTGTCGAAAAACTAGATCATAGCCCTGGTTGTTCGCTTCTCTGTTAGTAATTTGGAATATCTTCGACTCGATCAACTGAGTCAACAGGTTGTCCAGTTGTTGATACTGAGAATTGATCTGTTGCAGGGTCTGAGCTACTTCTTCGGGTGCCGCCGAGCCTTCCCTCATGTTTCCCAGAACCCCGTTCAGTTCCGTCATAATGGGGTCCACCTGACCCTTAAGTTGTTCAAGTCGGTCCGAAATAGACTCGAACCCCGGCGCGCTCATCATTTTCTCGACCATGGCGAGATCTATCGCCAGCTGAGCTTTCAGCTTCTCGGCCTGGAGAATATCGCTCTGTTTGTTGAATTCCTCCTCGGTGATCTCGCCCTGAATGGCCTGCTCCCGGAGCTGGGTCAGTTCTTCGTTTTTCTTCTGCGCCGCTTCCCTTTCTTCCGCTACCGCTTCCGTAAATACGTTGAAGGCATCAGTTGCGTTCACGTAGCCTACCCTGAGTCCTGAACCATCAGCCGAACCGCCTGTGGTTTCTAGCTCACTCACCTGACTTTCAAGGTCCCGAACTTTACTCTGCAGGTCAGCTACGTCTTCTCCCGAAACGCCGACGCCGGTTTGCTCGACCTTCTGCTCGAGCTGGTCAAAGGAAGACTTGAGCGAGCTTACTTCTTCGACGCTGGCGAAAGACGCAAAGTCGTCCGGCATTTTGCTTACCCTGGCTTGAAGGCTGCTTATCTCCTCACCTATCGCGTCCACTTTATTCGATAAATCGGAGATATCCGAATCTCCCCCTACCATCTGGGCTAGATATCCACCACCAAACCCCAAAACGAGGGCCAATACAAGTGTTAAAACGAGCTTAGTATTTGACAATATAATTCACCTCAAAGTATCTTAGTTCTTAATTAAAACTTGGGTCCCATTCCGAAGTAAATACTCGGAACGTAGTTGAATTCATCCGAAAGCTTCCAGGCAGCACCCAATCTCAGGTGGCCAAAAATCTGTAAATTGATCTCCAATCCGGCAGAATTTTTAAAATCGTAGTTATTGTCACCTCTTAATTTGAACCCACTATCGACAAAAGAAGTAATATATAAACTACCGGGGAGCAATTGTAATCTATACTCGCTGTTGAGAAAACCGTAGTTGCTCGCCACGTCCGATCCCAGTCCCCGGATCGAGTTCTTGCCGCCAAACTCGGTTTGATAGTTCCTCGGGGCATCCATACCAAGACCAAGCTGGAGGTTAAACCCGAAGGTCTGCATCTTTTTGCCGGCTATATCCAGTGTGGGTAAGCCCTGAAAATAGCTCCCGGTAAACGTCAGCTGAGTAAAACTTACCCCGGGGGCAAAATCACCCGCTTTTTCCAGTTTCAGCGACCTTCTCGTACCCGCAGTCGGAAAGTTTGGATTGTTTCTGTCGTCGTAAACCAGATCCCCCGATAAAATATGAGTAAGTGAACCGTCGGAGTCGTCTCCAAGAATCCAGTCCGCCTTGTACCCCATATTGAGGGAGAGCTTGCCCGTAAGGGGATAACCGAACGAAGCTTTTACTCCCTGGTTGGAGCCGATGTTCCTGTACAGGCTCAACTTAGTGAAATTAAACCCCGAAGGATAATAGACGTTCTTCCAATCCAGACTCCCACCAAATTTAGCATCGAGTGAAAACTTCCTGTTTAAATTCAACGAAACGTCCTGACCAAGACCTAAAAGGTTCTTCGTCGATAACTTTATTTTACCGGCCAGTCCACTACCGGACCAGGTTAGACCCCCATTAACGCTATTCAACTTCGACTTCTCCTTTACGGTGAAACCAAGTTCTATCCCCTCAGAAGTCTTGACCGGTTCCGGGCTAACTTCGGAGAAGTACCCGAGGTTCAGCAACCTTCGTCGGGAATCCGCTACGAGTTCACTGTTAAATACATCTCCTTCTGAAAGAAGGATCTTGTTATTAATTACTTTTCTGGCCGTCTTCTTATTTCCCTCAACTGTAATATCCGAGATCTCTCCCTCGAACACCCTTATCAGGATAGTGTCTCCCTTGACCCGGTCGAACGACAAATCCACGAACCTGTAGCCGTCCTTTAGGTATTTACCATAAACGTCTTCAAACGCCCTCAATAGATCGTAATTCGTTACCTTGCCACCCGGAAACTCCCCGATCAACTTCCTCAACTCTTCGCTGGAATACAGAGTATTTCCCCTGAGGCCAAGCTTCGTCCCCTCAACTACCCCATCGACTATCTTCCTCTCGGTTAGCTCCCAGCGCAGGATGACATCGGACTTGCTGTAGCCTCTCGCGGGAACCAGGTTGACCGATGTAAAGTAAATTGAATTCTGTAAATTCTGATATGACCGCTGAAGAGCCCTCAGCTTTACCGGTTCGCCTTTTTGTGCCTCGATCATATCCAGTGCTACTTCTTCAGGGACGGTATCCAGGCCCTCTACCCTTATAGCTGTCAGTTTTGTCTCTATAACTTCTATACTCAACGTGGACCCAAGGTCGACATTTCCAACAGTCACGAAAGGGTAGCCATTCTCCTCGTACTTTTTTTGGATATTTTTCAATCCCTCGTCCAGCTTGTCCCTATTTATTACCTTGCCCTTCTTGATACCTGCATCCTTCAGGACCTTCTTCAGCTTGCGGGTATTCAACAGGTTAGCGCCGGTGAATTCATACTTATCCAGTACCGGATACTCCGTTAATTTCAGCTCCAGACTAACCTCCCCGTCCGCAACATCGAGGCTGCTTTCGACGGTTTCGAAGACCCCCATATCCCTGACTTTATTAACCTTTTCTTCCAATTCGCTTTTGGTAACTGAATCCCCTTCCTCAAGCTCCAGTTCGGTCAGTATTTTTTCGTCGTCAATTTCCTCGTTTCCGGAAAGCGATATATCTATTACTACGTATTTAGTCTCGTTTCCCTCATCTTGCCCACTCATCGTAGCACCAAAAGAGACAAGAAGAACCAAAATTGACAGGACTACGACTATTGAGAGTTTTTCTTTATTTATTTTCATCCAATTATACCCCTTCCTTCCTTAATATTTTCTCTCTCGTACTTCTGTACTGGACGGCTTCGGATACGTGCTCTGGACAAATCCTATCGGATTCATCCAGATCTGCAATGGTTCGTGAAATTTTGAGGACTTTGTGGTACGCCCTCGCCGAAAACCCGTAACGATCGATAGCCTGCTCAACCAAACTTTCGGCCGACTTATCTAGGTCACAGTACTCTTCTACCTGTTCAGCAGTCATCAGAGAATTCGTAAACCCCTCCCGATTAAAACGCCCCGTTTGAACACCCCGGGCTATTTTAACTCTCTCCCTGATCGTACTGCTTTTTTGGCCTTCAGCTCGGTCCGTCATTTCTTCCTTCCCCAATCGCTGAACGTCGACAAAAATGTCTAACCTGTCCATAAACGGGCCGGATATCTTTTTCCTGTAGCGTTTAATTTCGTGGGGCCTACAGTTGCACTGTTTAATCCCATCTCCCAGATAACCACAGGGACAGGGGTTCATTGCTCCAATCAAAGAGAAGTTAGCAGGAAACCGGTAGGAGTTCGAGGCGCGAGAAATCGTTATCTCCCGATCCTCCAGCGGTTGTCTTAGTGTCTCCAGTACCCTCCGATTAAATTCGGGCAGCTCGTCCAGAAATAGCACTCCGTTGTGAGCAAGGCTGATTTCTCCCGGAGTGGGGTTCCCGTGACCCCCACCAACCATCCCGGCGTAAGAAATTGTGTGATGGGGAGCCCGTACCTTCCTTCGTGTCACGAGAGGATGGCTTGAACTCAGCTCTCCAAGGATGCTGTAAATCTTGGTTACTTCCATTGCCTCTTCGAAAGTCAAAGGAGGTAAAATCGTCGGAAGCCTCTTAGCAAGCATGCTCTTCCCCGAACCCGGTGGGCCACTCATCAGAACATTGTGACCTCCCGCTGCAGCGATTTCCAGAGCTCGCTTTGCACCTTCCTGACCTTTCACGTCGGAAAAGTCCCGGGAGAAGGTGCTTTCCGAATCGAAATACTCCTCTCTATCGAAATCGTACTGGGAAATAGCACTCTGTCTATCTTCATCCAGTAACTCAATTGCTTCCTTTAGACTTGAAACCGGATATACCTCCAGCGAGTCAACTATCGCCGCTTCCCTCGCGTTTCCCCTGGGAACGAGTATCTGATCTATATCGGGGTTTTCACGAGCAGCCAGAACTACCGGTAGAACCCCGCTTACCGACCTCAACTGGCCGTCCAGCGATAATTCCCCGATCAACAATTTATCTGCCAGCGAGCCTTCGGAAAGCTGGTCCGTAGCCCTGAGGATAGTGCAAGCAATTGGTAGATCAAGCCCTACACCCTCCTTCTTCACGTCCGCAGGGGCCAGGTTCGCCGTAATACTTTTCGCGGGAAACTCGAAGCCGGAGTTGTTAATGGCGCTCTTTATCCTGTCCCGACTCTCCTGCACTTCTTTCTCCGGCAGTCCAACCAGTTTGAAAGCGGGTAGACCCCGAGAAACGTCACATTGTACCTCGACTATAATTGCATCAATTCCGGTAACAGCACCACTCAAAGTTTTCGCTATCATACTAGAGTGACCTCAATTCTATTGCGTTCTCGTAATGGCTAATTTCGCCGTCGGAAATAGCGACCACGTCAAATCGGGCATCTCCCCTATATTCGTTCTCCATTAACCACCTCTTAGCACAAAGTACCAATCTCTGTTTCTTCTTCGCCGTTATCGACTCCTCCGGGGAAACGTAACTTCCGCTTCCCCGGCGTTTTACCTCGACGAAGACCACGTAATCGCCGTCAAAAGTAATTACGTCAATTTCACCACGATAGCAATAATAATTTCTGGTAACTAAGTGGTGTCCGTGGGATTCGAGGTACTTTACTGCTTGATCTTCCGCCTTTCGACCTTTCTTCGTCATAAAAAGGATAAAGTTAACTTCAATTCGACAACATCAAATCGTGGCCAAAGCAGGATAATTTAATTAAAAGAAATCGATGTGAAAATCGTATGAATAATAACAGTTGGTTTAGGATATATTCAAACTAGAAAGGTGGTCGGGGCCAATAAGTTATACATAAGTCTTGCGATTCTCTCTCCTAAGACCAACTTATAATTCAGTCTACAGGAAAAAATAGTCCCTATTTGAGAAACTTAGTTATCTTCACCTATTAGGTGATATCTAAAGCGTTAAATCAAGTCCCTCTTCCAGGGCTT